>NZ_JBDJMB010000001.1:0-432139 GCF_039673645.1 Stenotrophomonas sp. TWI700
GGGGTTGTTTCTGTCGCGTCTTTTGTGCGTTGGTGGCGGGCGGGCTAGTGGCCGGGGCGCCACGCCGAACATGCGCCGCAGGCTGCGCGAGAAGTGCGCAAGGTCGGCGAAGCCGGCGGCATGTGCGCTGGTGGTCAGACTGTGTCCCTCGATGACCTGGACCAGTGCCTGGCGTAACCGGCGCCACAGCACCAGGCCACGCAGCGACACCGCCAGGTCCTGCTGGAAGCGGCGGTGCAACTGGCTTTCGGACAGGTGCGCGGCCGCCGCAATCGCCGGTGCCGCAATGCGCTCGGGCAACCGCGCGTCCAGTGCGGACAGTGCGGCCTGCAGCCGTCGATCCAGCGGCGCCCGCGCGACCAGGGCCGACAGACAGGGCAACAAGGCCTGCGGATCACAGGGAAGCAATGGCAGCTGTGTCTGCAGCTTCTGCAGGTCGACATGGCTGGGTTCAATCCATACCGTGCAGCCGCGCAGCGGCACGGTGCGCACCGCATGCGACTGGAACGAGGGGAGCAACAGGCGCGCGCCGCACTGCAGCCCGTTTTCGTTCTCCACAGTCCATTGGCCGGTCTCGGCCAGCAGCATCTGGTGGGCATAGTGGGCATGCGCACCGGTGGCACCGGCATGCCCCTGCAGCACGGCGAAATGCGGGCCAAGCAGCAGTGCGCCAGACCACTGCTCGTTTACTGCCGTGGACGCCTTCAACGCACGCTCCGCATCATTCAATCTTTGCATCTGCTGCGCAGGGTAGCGGAAAGCCCCGCCGCCGAGGCGGTCGGGGTCAGGACGACCGGCCGTTCGGGGAGCGTTGCAGGGTTTCCCACGCGCCCAGCGCAAGCAACGAAACCAGCGCGCCGGCGATGCACACGCCGTTCCAGCCATACGCGGCATACAAGCTGCTGCCCAGCAGCGCTCCGATCCCGCTGCCGGCCGCGTAGAACAGCATGTACGCGGCGATCACCTGCGCCTGTGCGTGCGGGGCCGCGGCCAGGATGCGGCTCTGGTTGGTCACGTGCAGCGCCTGCACGGCGAGGTCCAGCAGCAGCACACCGAGCACCAGCCAGCCGAGGTGGTGGGACATCGCCGCGATCGGCGCCCAGCTCAGTAGCATCAGCAGCAGGGCGCCGGTGGTGACCCGACCGGCATGGCCACGGTCGCTCCAGTGCCCGCTGCGTGCCGCCGCCAATGCGCCGAGCAGGCCGACCAGCGCGAAGGCGCCGATGCCGGTGTGGCTGAGCGCATACGGCGGTGCGCTCAGTGGCAGGCTCATGCTGCTCCAGAACAGCCCGAACACGGTGAACAGCAGCAGTCCCAGCACGCCGCGCTGGCGCAGCACCGGCTGCTGCCGCAGCAGGGCGATCACGCCGGTCCGCGCGCCGGGCGCGATGGGCACCGGCAGCCGCGGCAGGCGCGCCCACAGCAGGGTGCCCATCACCACCATCAGCGCCGCCGAGAGCAGGTACACCGCGCGCCAACCGCCCAGATCGGCCACCGCGCCAGCCACCACGCGCGCCAACAGCAACCCGACCACCACGCCGGCCTGTGCGGCACCGACCACGCGGCCGCGCTCGTGCTCGCCTGCGGCGGCGGCCGCATAGGCGATCAGCCCCTGGGTCATCGCGGTGCCGAGCAGGCCCACCGCCAGCATGCCCAGCAACAGACTCCAGGCCTGCGCGGCCATCGCGACGGCCAGCAGGGCGAGCACCAGGCCCACTGTCTGGATCGCCATCAGGCGGCGACGCTCCATGCGGTCGCCCAGCGGCACCACCCACAGCAGGGCGGCGACCGAGCCGAGCTGGGTGGCGGCGATCACCGCGCCGATGCGGCCGGTGCTGATCTGCAGATCGGCCGCCAGCGCATCCAGCAAGGGCTGCGCGTAATAGACATTGGCCACGCTGAGCCCGGCGGCGCAGGCGAACAGCATCAGCAGGGCGGAGGGAAGCGGGGAAGCGGAAATGCCGGGGGCGGTGGGCGCCATCATTCAGTCTCAAAATAGAACCAGTTGATTCTGCGGCATGTGGTTCTAAAATGAAACCTTGAGCGGAGAATCCTGATGACCACCGAGTCGATGACAACCTGCCCGGTCGGGCGCGCGCTGGATCTGGTCGGCGACCGCTGGTCGCTGCTGATCGTGCGCGAGGCCTTCGACGGGGTGCGCCGTTTCAGCGATTTCCAGCGCCGCCTGGGGATGTCGCGGAGCATGCTCAGCCAGCGCCTGCAGGCCTTGCTGGAGGCGGACGTGCTGGCGCAGCAGCCCTTGGCCGAAGGCCGCAGCTATCAGGAATACGTGCTCACCGAACGCGGTCGCGCGCTGTTCCCGCTGGTGGTGGCGCTGCGCCAATGGGGCGAAGCCTTCCTGTTCGCGCCGGGCGAACCACGCTCGGTTCTGCAGGCCGACAGCGACGATCGCCCGCTGGCGCTGATGCAGCCGCGCGACCAGCGCGGGCAGGTGCTGGAGGCCGCCCAGACCCGGGTCATCAAGCCTGTTTCGTCGTGAATCCGGCGCGCCACGGTGTCCCAAATGTGAACACGCTGTTGACAGGCATGAACAGGCTCGCCCACTCTTCCGGGGTGGAGTGCCGGTAACGGGCTCCCGGGTGGTGCGGCTGTCACGACGGGCGGAGGGGCCTGGACGTAGCCGTCATCGCCTTGCGTTGTAAACGGTTCCGCGCGCCTGCGCGTGGTTCCCGCCGACATGGCGCTGCACCCTTCTGCGGCAAGACTCCCTGGATTTATTGCGCAAGCAAAGGTGTTTCGTCCGCTCATGAAAACGATTTCAAAGCCCCTGGCCCTGACGGCCGCCATCGCGCTCTCGCTGAGCGCTTCCGCCTGGGCTGCCGCCCCGGCCGCCACCACCGACGCGTTCACCGTGCTGACCTTGGAACAGACCCCGGGTGAGCTGGATGCGGCCGTGGTCGCCGCGCAGCTGGAGCAGCTGCAGGTCGATGCCCTGACCGTGCGCAACGTGGAACGCCGCGCCGACCGCGTGGACCCGTTGCAGGGTCTGGCCGACGCGCTGGGCTACCACTATCGTTTCGTGACCGCCGATCCTGCCGCCGCGCAGCAGACCGGCAGCGTCGTGCTGACCCGCCTGCCGATCGAGGCCGAGTCGGGCACCGAACAGCCGTCGCTGAATTACCTGCGCCTCAACGACGGCCGCCACGTCGTCGCGCTGTACACCAGCGCTGCCGATGCCGCCGCACTGCCGCCGCTGGTCACCCGTTCGCGCCTGGGCGCACCGGCCGTGCTGCTGGGCGCGGTCAGCGCCGATGCGGCCACCACCGCCGGCTTCGATCCGTCGCGCGTCGCGCTGGAAGCCAACGAGCGCTACTTCAGTGATGGCTTCCAGTCGGCCAGCTCGGCCCCGATCAAGCTGCGCACCCATGACGGCAGGAAGGGCACCACCGCGGCCACGCTGCTGACCCTGGGCTATGCCGCGCCGGTCGGCGGCGAGACGCCGTGGATGGACACCGCCCTGAACGCCGATGCCCGTGCCAAGGCCCTGGTCGCGCAGATGACCGTGGACGAGAAGTTCCAGATGCTGCACAGCTACTTCGGGCTGGGCAAGGACGGCGGTCCGCTGCCGGAAGGCGCGGTCGGTTCGGCCGGTTTCGTACCGGGCGTGCCGCGCCTGGGCATTCCCTCGCAGCAGTCGGCCGATGCCGGCGTCGGCGTGACCAACCCGGGTGGCCTGCGCAAGGGCGACCACGCCACCGCGATGCCGTCCGGTCCGTCCACCGCGTCGAGCTGGAACCCGGATATCGCTTTCGCTGGCGGTGCCACCATGGGTCGCGAAGCCTGGCAGCAGCGCTTCAACATCCTGCTGGCCGGCAGCGTCAACCTGCAGCGCGATCCGCGCAATGGCCGCAACTTCGAATACGCCGGTGAAGATCCCCTGCTGGCCGGCGTGCTGGTCGGCGAATCGATCCGCGGCGTGCAGAGCCAGCACGTGATCTCCACGATGAAGCACTTCGCGCTGAACGACATGGAGACCTCGCGCAATTTCCACAGCGCCGAGATCGGCGAGCAGGCGATGCGCGAGTCGGACCTGCTGGCCTTCGAGATCGCCATCGACATCGGCAAGCCCGGTTCGGCGATGTGCTCGTACAACCGCATCAACGGCACCTACGGCTGCGAACACGATTACCTCATGAACGAGGTGCTCAAGCAGGAATGGAAGTTCCCCGGTTTCGTGATGTCCGATTGGGGCGGCGTGCACAGCGGCTCCAAGGCGGCGCTGGCCGGCCTGGACCAGCAGTCGGCCGGTGAAGTGTTCGACAAGGCGGTCTATTTCGACGAACCGCTGCGCCTGGCCGTGGCCGGTGGCGTGGTGCCGCAGGCGCGCCTGGACGACATGGTGAGCCGCATCCTGCGCACCATGTTCGCGCACGGCAATTTCGACCTGCCGCCGGTGCATGAGCCGATCGACGACGACGCCGGTTTCCACGCCGCGCAGCGCACCGTCGAAGAAGGCAGCGTGCTGCTGCGCAATGCCGATGATCTGCTGCCCTTGGGCAAGGACGTGCAGCGCATCGTCATCATCGGTGGCCATGCCGACAAGGGCGTGATCGGCGGCGGCGGTTCCTCGATGGTCGGCTGGACCGCGCGCGGCACCAATGCGGTGCCGGGCGTGATGCCGACCACCTGGCCGGGCCCGGTGATCTTCCATCCGTCCTCGCCGCTGGAAGCGCTGCGTGCCGAACGTCCGGATGCCCGCATCGATTACGTGGATGGCCGTGACGTGGCTGCCGCCGCGCGCGCTGCCGCTGCCGCCGATGTGGCCATCGTGTTCGCCACGCAGTGGTCGGCCGAGTCGGTCGATCTGCCGCACATGCAGCTGCCGGACAACCAGGACAAGCTGATCGCCGGGGTGGCCAAGGCCAACCCGAAGACCGTGGTGGTGCTGGAAACCAATGGCCCGGTCGAGCTGCCGTGGCTGCAGCAGGTACCGGCCATCCTGCAGGCGTGGTACCCGGGCATCCGCGGTGGCGAAGGCATCGCCGCGCTGCTGACCGGCAAGGTCAATCCGTCCGGCCGCCTGCCGGTGACCTGGCCGGTGGATGTCAGCCAGTTGCCGCGCCCGCACGTCAACGGCCTGGGCTTCAACCCGAAGAACAAGCCGGATGACACCATCGATTACACCATCGAAGGCGCCAACGTCGGCTACAAGTGGTTCGCCGCCAAGGGCCTGACCCCGCAGTACGCGTTCGGCCATGGCCTGTCCTACACCAGCTTCGGCTACGACAACCTGCAGGTGGTGGTGGAAGGCCAGCGTGTGGTCGCCAGCGTGGACGTGCGCAACACCGGCAAGGTCGCCGGTGCGGATGTGCCGCAGCTGTACCTGCAACTGCCGCAGGGCAGCACCACGCCGATCCGCCTGATCGGCTTCCAGAAGGTCATGCTGCAGCCGGGCGAGAGCCGGAGGATCCGCATCGAAGCCGAACCGAAGACGCTGGCCAGCTTCGACACCGCCGACAAGCAGTGGAAGATCGCCGGTGGGCAGTACGAAGTGCAGCTGTCGCGCGCGGCCAACGCACCGGTCCAGCGCGTGCCGCTGGAGCTGGCGGAACAGGTCGTCCGCTGAGCTGACGGACGCGCCGGTACCGACCAACGGTCGGTACCTACCGCGGAGCGGACCCAACGCGCGTTACGGGGTAGGGCACGACCGTTGGTCGTGCCACCGGTCACCCCGGCAGGTGCTCGCGCAGGTGCGCCAGCAGCAGCCGGACCCGGCGCGAGGGCTGGGCGGTGTTCGGAAACACCGCATACACGCCCTGGCGCGGGAAACGATGGTGGCGCAGGATCGGCAGCAGCCGGCCCTGCGCCAGATCGTCATCGATCAACCACTGCGGCAACACGGTCGCGCCGGCCCCGGCCAGCGCGAAGGCGCGCAGCGTGGAGGCGTTGTCGACCGTGACCATCGCATGGGCGGGGTTGCAGGCAAACAGCGCGGTGCTCCCATCGGGGGCCACCAGCGGCAGGTCCGCTAGGCGCGGGTACCCCAATCGTGGCAGCGTGCGGATCCAGTCCGGGTCGTCGCGTGCCGCATCGTCGGGCAAGGTGGACAACAACGACGGTGAGGCGACCGCGCACAGCGCGTGCTCGTCCAGCAGGGTCGCGCGCAGCTGCGAGTCCTGCAGGCGCCCCAGCCGGATCGCCAGATCGAACCGCTCGGGGATCAGGTCCGCCGGCGCCGGTGAAGTCGACAGGTGCAGGCGCAGCTCGGGATGCAGGGCACGGAACGATTCCAGCACCGGCACGACCCGGGCGATCGCGTACTCCGGCGTGGTGGTCAGCCGCAGTGTCCCGCGCAGCTGCAGCTGTTCGCTGCGGGCTTCATCGATCGCCAGTTCGGCAGTCGCCAGCAGGGCAGTGCAGTGCTGGTAGAAGCGTTCGCCGGCCTCGGTCAACGCCAGGCTGCGGGTATTGCGCACCAGCAGGGTCACGCCCAGTTCCTGCTCCAGCCGCTTGAGATTGAAGCTCACCACGGCCCGGCTCTGACCAAGGCGCTGCGCGGCCGCGGTCAGGCTGCCGGCATCGACAATCGCCTTGAAGGTTTCGAAGCGGTCCAGGCTGACCATGGCTGCCGTGTCTGTCAAAAATGGTTTGACAGTCTTGCACTCGATTGCCCATATATCCAGCCGCTGGCAACGCGCATGCTGCCGCCTTGTAATCGGAGCACGCCATGACCTACCGGGCGAGAGTGGAAACGTTGTACCTGCTGGGATTCTCGCTGGACCTGGTGAACATGTTCATCGGCACGGTCGCCTATCCGGCCATCGCCACCGACCTGCAGGCCTCCGTGCCGCAGCTGGCGTGGATCGGCAACGCCTACATGCTTGGCCTGACCCTGGTCATTCCGCTCGGCAGCTGGCTCGCCGCACGCCTGGGTGAGCGGCTGCTGCTGTGCGTGTCGCTGGCGCTGTTCACCCTGGGCGCGGTGCTGGCGGGCACCGCCCCCAGCATCGAGTGGCTGATCGGCTGGCGCCTGCTGCAGGGGCTGGGTGGCGGCCTGTTGATTCCGGTCGGGCAGGCGATGGCCTACCGCGAATGCCCACCGGCCGACCGCGCGCGCCTGACCGCCCGCATCATGGCCGTCGCGCTGCTGGTGCCGGCGCTGTCGCCGACCCTGGGGGGCCTGCTGGTGGAGTGGGGCTCGTGGCGGGGCGTGTTGCTGGTCAGTGTGCCGCTGGCCGTGGTGGCCCTGGTGCTGGCGGCCTGCTGGGTGCGTCCGGGTGCGCCGCTGTCCGCGCCAGCGCTGGACCGGCGCGGGCTGCTGCTGGGTTCGATGGGGCTGAGCGTGCTGCTGGTCGCGCTGAGCCTGATCGCCGAGCCGGGCCAGCGGCCGGTGGGCGCCGGGCTGCTGGTTGCCGCCGCCGTGGTGCTGTTCCTCTACGCCCGCAGTGCGCGTCGGACCGATCAGCCGGTGCTGCAGTGGTCGTTGCTGCGGCATGCCTCGCTGCGGTTGGCGATGCTGGTCTATCTGCTGGTGCCGGGCACCTTCATCGGGACCCAACTGGTGGCGACGTTGCTGCTGCATGATCAAGGCTACGGGGCCGCCGCCATCGGTGGCTTCATGGTGCCGTGGGCGATCGCCTCGGCCTGCGCGATCGCCACCACCCGGCACTGGCTGCCACGCATCGGGGCGCGCCCACTCCTGGGCTTCGGCATGGGATGTCAGGCGCTCGGCATCGCGCTGCTGATCGGCGTGCAGGTCGGCCACCCGGGGTTGCCGGTGCTGGCGTTCGCGCTGATGGGCCTGGGTGGCAGCCTGTGCAGCAGCAGTGCGCAGACGCTCGCCTTCCAGAGCCTGGCGGATGCGGAGCTGCTGCCGGGCAGCGCGCTGTGGAACCTCAACCGCCAGCTCAGCTTCTGCCTGGCCGCCGCACTGCTGGCCTGCGTCCTGGCGCTGCTCTCCGCCGTCCTGCCGGCACAGGCATTCACGCTCACCCTGCTGCTGGCGGCCGGCATGAGCCTGCTGCCCATCCTGTTGTTGTGGCGCCTGCCGGCGTCCTCCCTTTCCTTGAGAACCTCCCCATGAATGACACGCTTGCCTTCACCGAAATCCATGACCTGCATGTACTGATCGAAGACTGGTTCACCGGCCGCGCGCCGCTGGCTGCGCTGGACACGCTGCTCGCCCGTTTCAACGACGACTTCAGCATGGTCGGCATCCGGGGCGTGCGCCTGGACAAGCCGGCGCTGGCAGGCTTCTTCGGATCGGCCCATGGCAGCCGGCCAGGCCTGCAGATCACCGTCGATGCTTTGCAGTATCTGCCGTTGGGTGCCAACACCTGCGCAGTGCGCTACCGCGAAGACCAGAGCGAGGCGGGTGGCGCGGGCCATCGCCGCGAAGCCCTGGCCATCCTGGTGGACAGCGCTGAGGGCACGCTGGCCTGGCAGGCTTTGCATGAAACGGTGGTTGGCAGCTGAATGCGCGAAATGGCCACGGAACAGGCCGATCGGCATCTACCGGGGCAGCGCCCGCAGCGCTAGGCTGCGGGAGTTGCCATCACTGCCGGGAGAGCCCCATGCGTGTGCGTGTATTGCCAGTTGCGCTGTTGAGTCTGATGGTTGCGGCCAGTGTGTCGGCGCAGACCTCGCCGATGACCCCGGACATTCCCGCCAAGGGCTTCGTGACGCCCACGGCGCAGGACAACTACGACAAGCGTGTGGTGATGGTGCCGATGCGCGATGGAACGAAGCTCTACACGGTGATCGTGGTGCCCAAGGGCGCCAGGAACGCGCCGATCCTGCTGACCCGTACGCCTTATGACGCCGCCAACCGCGCCAAGCGCATGGATTCGCCGAACATGCGCGACATCCTGCCGCAGGGCGACGAGGTGTTCGTCGATGGCGGGTACATCCGGGTGTTCCAGGACATCCGCGGCAAGTACGGCTCCGAGGGCGATTACGTAATGACCCGGCCGTTGCGCGGGCCGCTCAACAACACCAAGGTCGACCACGCCACCGACGCGTGGGACACCATCGACTGGCTGGTCAAGCACGTGCCCGAGAGCAACGGCAAGGTCGGCATGCTGGGCTCATCCTACGAGGGCTTCACCGTGGTGATGGCGCTGACCAACCCGCACCCCGCGTTGAAGGTCGCCGCGCCGCAGAGCCCGATGATCGATGGCTGGATGGGCGACGACTGGCTCAACTACGGGGCGTTCCGGCAGGTCAACTTCGGCTACTTCACCGGGCAGCTGGCCAAGCGCGGCAAGGGGCCGTCGATCCCCAGCGTGGGCTACGACGATTACACGACCTTCCTGCGCGCCGGCTCGGCGGGCGACTACGCCAAGGCCAATGGGCTGGACCAGCTGCCGTGGTGGCACAAGCTGATCGAGCATCCAGGCTACGACGCGTTCTGGCAGGAGCAGGCGCTGGACGCGCGGATGGCCAAGACCGAACTGAAGGTGCCCACGATGTGGCTGCAGGGCCTGTGGGACCAGGAGGACATGTGGGGCGCGGTGCACAGCTATGCGGCGATGGAACCGCGCGACACCGGCAACACGCTGAACTATCTGGTGATGGGCCCGTGGCGGCACAGCCAGGTCAACTATGACGGCAGCAGCCTGGGGCCGTTGAAGTTCGACGGCGATACCGCACTGCAGTTCCGCCGCGATGTGCTCAAGCCGTTCTTCGATCAGTACCTGGTCGATGGCGCGCCCAAGGCGCAGACGCCGCCGGTGCTGATCTACAACACCGGCGAGAACCACTGGGACAAGCTGCAGCAGTGGCCGCGCAGCGTGGCGCAGTCCAGGCCGCTGTATCTGCGCGCGGGCGGCAAGCTGTCCTTCGAGGCACCGCAGGCGGGGGAGGCCACGTTCGAGGCGTATGTGTCCGATCCGGCCAAGCCGGTGCCGTTCGTGCCGCGCCCGGTGCGGTTCGCCGACCGCGATATGTGGACCAGTTGGTTGGTGAAGGATCAGCGCTTCGTGGACGGCCGGCCGGACGTGCTGACCTTCGTCAGTGAGCCCTTGACCGAACCGCTGCGGATCGGTGGTGCGCCGCAGGTCAATCTGCAGGCGGCGACGAGCGGCAGCGACAGCGATTGGGTGGTGAAGCTGATCGATGTGTATCCGGACCAGACGCCGTCGACGCCGGAGATGGGCGGGTACGAGCTGTCGGTCTCGATGGCGATCTTCCGTGGCCGGTACCGCGAGAGCTTCAGCGACCCGAAGGCGATCGCGAGCAATCAGGTGCTTGACTACAAATTCGGTCTGCCGACCGCGAACCATGTGTTCCAGCCGGGTCATCGGGTCATGGTGCAGGTGCAGTCCAGCCTGTTCCCGCTGTACGACCGCAATCCGCAGACGTTCGTGCCGAACATCTACCTGGCCAAGCCGGGCGATTACCAGAAGGCGACGCAGCAGATCTGGCACGCGCCGCAGCAGGCCAGCTTCATTTCGTTGCCGGTGTACTGAGCGGACACGGCCGGCTTTCCCGCGCGGCTGCGATGGCACGCCGCGTGCGCGGTCGCGCCGGTTGCATTGCATCGTCCCTGCACAGGCGGTAGCGTGCAGCTCCGCTTTGTACGATGTGACCGATGAAAAGGATGTTCGTGGTAGCCGCGCTGGCGTCGCTGGCAGGCGGCGCGCAGGCGCAGTCGTTCACCGTGCTGGGCAACAGCTTCGGCGCCGAGGCGCTGGTGTCCGTCGATGGCCGCCTGCTGGTACCGCCCAATGGCGCGCGCATGCAGCGCCTGTCCGCCGACCGTTGGATGCGCGCGCAGCACACGTCCACGCCACAACAGTGGTATGACGATGCAGGCCGGCTGCTGCGCGAGGACCGCGGCTACACTGAGTACCAAGAACGGTTCGTGCTGCGCCAGGCCGTCCCCGGTGATCCGTTGTGGAAGGCGTTCATCAAGCCGGACGGAGACCCCACCGGCGGTTGGGGCGTGGTCGATGCGCTGGGCCAGGTGCGCCTGCCTGCACTGAACGATGGCGAGTGGGTACCATTGGCGGCGCCCGATCGCGTGCTGTGGAATCCCCAACGTGGTCCGCTTCGCTTCCATGACCTGCACGGGCACCCGGTCATGGAACTGGACGAGCGCCAGTTCCAGTGGGTCGCCGGACCGTTCGCCGGCCGCCCTGTGTATGTGGCCTGCAGTGTCCAGGTGCCTGAACACTGCAACGTGCTGGATGAAGAAGGCACGACGCTGTTCTCCGATGACATCGACGCACTGCTGCCGGTCAGCGACGGTGGCTGGTGGCTGCGTCAGGGCGAGCTGTGGCGGCGGGTGGATGCACAGGGCAGGGCGACCGACATCGCACGCTACCAGCAGGATGGCCTGTATCCCCGCTACCGACAGTACGGCGGCACCGCAGGGCGGCGCGACTGGCCCGAGCAGGTCCACCGGCACGCTACCGGCAGCGCCGACGACACGCCCGAGCCCGGCTGGCTGATGGCCGATGGACACTTTGCCGCACAGCGTAGCAACGTCCGCCTGGACTACTGCGGTGGCCGCTGGCAGGTGTCGGACAAGGAGGGCGCCCACCCGCCCACCGCCGCCCCGGCCGCGCTGGCAGTGGTGCTCGACGAACCCGATGCCGAACAGCGGCAGGCACCGCCATGGCGCGTGCGCCATCCCACCGATACCGAGACCGCAGCGGTACTGGACTGCGATGGCAAGGTGATCTTCGCGCCCTCAGGCGTGACCCGGTTCGATACCGTTGGCAGCGGATTGCTGGGAAGGTTCGGCGACGAGTCCTCACCGCGCCTGTGGTGGGATGGACGCACGGCCTACACGGTGCCTGCCGAGATGGCGATCGACGAAAACCACGTCACCCCGCCGTTGCTGTTGCTCCGGGAGCAGGACGCCGGCGTCAACCACCTGTGCAACCTCGCGCGTGGCCGCATCGTGGGTCGTCCCTTCGAAGCTGTGGTGCGCATGGACGCTGACCGCGTGGTATTCCGCCGGGACGGGAAGCTGGGCATGATGCTGGCCGATGGCAGCGAACCGGTGTCGCCAGAGAGCTTCGATATCCTGCCCTGGGGCACGGACCGCACCTGGACGCGCCGCTATCTGGACGGGGGCGATGAGGAACTGGTCCTGCTGGATGCCAACCACCAGGTGCTGCTGCGGCGACGCCTGCTGTTCAGTGGCGTGGAACTGCAGTCCACCTGGCAGGGCGACGTGGAAAGTCGGCCGCTGACGCAGTTGAATCTCGGGACGATGCGCTTTGCCGATGGGGAGTACTTCGTCCAGCAATGGCTGGATCGCAACGGACAGGTGCTGCTCAGTGACATCAGCTGTCCGGCACCGGGAAATGGCCCACCCTCGAAGGGGAAGGGCGTGCTGCTCGGGCGCGGGTGGCGCGTGGACAGTGTGCCCACGCGCCCCTGCAAGCTGCCCCGGGCGCTGCTGCCGGTGCTTGCCGGCGGCGATGTGACCGATGCGATGCGCGCCCGGTAACGGCGCGCGGATCAGCCGGAAACGCTGGGGTAGTCGGTGTAGCCGTGCGCACCGCCGCCGTACAGCGTGTCCTGGTCCAGATCGGACAACGCCACGCCGAGACGGAAGCGCTCGACCAGGTCCGGGTTGGCGATATAGGGCCGACCGAAGGCGATCATGTCGGCATAACCCGACGCCACCGCTGCTTCCGCACGTGCCTGGTCATAGCCGTTGTTGGCGATCCAGGCACCGGTGAATTTGGCGCGCAGGGCGGCATAGTCGAAGGCGATGTTGTCGCGTGGACCACCGGTCGCCCCTTCGATCACATGGATGAAAGCGAGCGGGCCGATGGCCTCCAGGCGTTCGACGGCGCGTTCGAACAGCGGCTGCGGGTTGGAGTCGGCGGCATCGTTGGCCGGGGTGACCGGTGACAGGCGCACACCGGTGCGTTCGGCACCGATTTCCGAGGCGATCGCGCGGACCACTTCATCGAGCAGGCGGGTGCGGTTCTCGATGCTGCCACCGTATTCGTCGGTGCGCTGGTTGCTGCCATCGCGGAGGAACTGGTCGATCAGGTAGCCGTTGGCGGCATGCACTTCCACGCCGTCGAAGCCGGCAGTGATCGCGTTGCGCGCGGCCTGCCGGAAGTCCTGGATCAGGCCGGGAATCTCGTCCAGGCGCAGGGCACGCGGCTCGGAGACCTCTTCAAACCCGTTGGCGGTGAACGTCTTGGTGTTGGCACGCAGTGCACTCGGTGCGACCGGGACTTCGCCCTCGGGCAGCAGGCTGGTGTGCGAGATGCGGCCGACATGCCACAGCTGCAGCACGATCTTGCCGCCGCGTGCATGCACCGCATCGGTGACCTTTTTCCAGGCGTCGATCTGCGCCTGGCTGTAGATGCCGGGCGTGTCGAGGTAGCCCTGGCCCATCGGGCTGATCTGGGTGGCCTCGGCGATGATCAGGCCGGCGCTGGCGCGCTGCTCGTAATACTGGATCGCAAGCGGATTGGGGATGCGGTCGTGGATCGCGCGGTTGCGCGTCAGCGGCGCCATCGCGACGCGGTTGGCGACGTCGATGGCCCCCAGACGGGTGGGGGAGAACAACGGGCCGTCACTGGACTCTGTCATGGGTTTACCTTGGGGGAGGGGCTGCCGCCATTGGCGGATGAAAGATGGGAGGTGGACGTACGACCCCGAGCATAGGCCCGCGTGCGTTGCAGCGATGGGAAGGATTGTTGCGGAGCACGCTGTGCACGTTCTGTAACGTTTTCGCGGCGTATGGTCGAGGCATGGGCAGGCATCGCCCGCAGCTTTTTTCCAGCACGAGGAACAACGCGATGATTGATTATCAGCTCAAGGGAAAGGTCGCCATCGTCACCGGCGGCGTCTCGGGCATCGGCCTGGCCGTGGCCGAACTGCTGGCCGATTCCGGCGCGGCGGTGGCGGTCTGGGATCTCAAGGCCGACGCTGTCGAAAAGACAGCCGAGGCGCTGCGCGGGAAAGGCGTGAAGTCGATCGGCATCGCGTTGAACGTCACCGACGCGCAGGCGGTGGAAGCCGCGGTGAAGCGGACGGTTGAGGAGCTTGGCGGCCTGGACATCGCGGTGAACAACGCCGGCATCGGTGGGCCGTCGGCCACCAGTGGCGACTATCCCGTGGAGGGCTGGAAGAACGTCATCGACGTCAATCTCACCAGCGTGTTCCTGTGCCAACGCGCGCAGATCCAGGCGATGCGCAGCGCGGGCAAGGGCGGCAGCATCATCAACATGGCCTCCATCCTCGGCCAGGTGGGGTTCAACAATTCAGCGGCCTATGTCGCGGCCAAGCACGGCGTGGTCGGTTTGACCCAGACGGCCGCGTGGGAGCACGCCGCCGACAGCATCCGCATCAACGCGGTCGGCCCCGGCTTCATTGCCACGCCGCTGCTGGACAAGATGGATCCGAAGGTGAAGCAGGCGCTGGAAAGCAAGCATGCGTTGGGACGCCTGGGCAAGCCGGAAGAGGTCGCCGCGCTGGTGGCCTGGCTGGCCAGCGCCGATGCAGGCTTTGCGACCGGCACGTACTACGCCATCGATGGCGGTTACCTGGCGCACTAAGCCCTGCGACGGCAGGCTCACCCTGGCCTGCCGTTGGCTTCACGGTGCCCAGACGCCCTTGTCTGCGACGCTCCCTCCATCGCCGGATGAGAGACGCGGATGGGACTGGAACAAGATCTATCGATCCTGCTGCGGATCGCCGTGGCCATGCTGCTGGGCGCCACGCTCGGCATCGAGCGCGAGATGGGCAAGCACGCCGCCGGTTTGCGCACCCACATGCTCATTGCGGGGGCGGCGGCCCTCATCGTGGGGCTCGGTGACAGCATCGCCGAGCACTTCCAGGAAGAGCGCTACCGCGACCTCCTGCAGGTCGATCCGGTGCGCCTGATCGAAGCAGTGGTGGCCTGCGTCGGCTTTGTTGCGGCCGGCACGATCCTGCGGGGGTCGCGCGACGATCAGGTCAGCGGCCTGACCACGGCGAGTTCGCTGATCATGGCCGCCGCGATCGGTATCGCGGTTGGCATCGGCGAGTACGTGATCGCCGTCGGCGTGAGTGTGCTGTGCCTGATCGTGCTGGTGGTGTTCAGCCGAATCGCCAAGAAACTGGAGTCGTCATGAGCAGCGAACGTCCCTTCGAGATCCAACGCATCGATCACGTGGTGCTGCGCGTACAGGATCTTCCGCGTGCTGTGCGTTTCTACTGCGACATCCTCGGCTGCACGGTCGCCCGCGAGCGGCCCTCACTGGGCATGGTGCATCTGCATGCCGGTGAGTCGCTGATCGATCTGATCAGTGTCGATGGTCCTCTGGGGCTGAAAGGTGGCGCGGCGCCGGGGCGGGAAGGGCGCAATGTCGAGCATGTCTGCCTGCGCGTCGAGCCGTTCGACGCCGAACAGGTGCGGTTGCATCTGCAGGGGCACCAGGTGGAGGTGACCGGCCCGGCCGAGCGCAACTACGGCGCAGAGGGCGATGGGCTGTCGCTGCGCCTGCGCGACCCCGACGGCAATTCGGTCGAGCTCAAGGGGCGCTCCCGCGACTGCGGCTGATGGTAGTACCAATCGGCGAGCCTAGACCTATGGTCTAATAGGCTCGCCCTGCGTTTGGCGTTTCAATGCGGGCAGTTTCAACGGGCCTTGTTATTATTGGTCATACCAATAAGGCCTGTTGAGCGTTCCCGGCTCGCGCGGTGCTAACCGCGCGGACCCCTGTCCGCCTTGATGAGATCCGCCGATGCAGGCCTGGCAACAACTGTATGACCCCGCTGGCAACCTCTGGCTGTCCAGCCTGATCGCGCTGCTGCCGATCGCCTTCTTCTTCGTCGCGCTGGCTGTGCTGCGCATGAAAGGCTGGCTTGCCGGCACGATCACCGTGGCCATCGCGCTGGCGGTGGCGCTGCTGTTCTACCGGATGCCGCTGTCGCAGGCGTTCGCGGCGGCGGGCTATGGCTTCGTGTACGGCTTGTGGCCGATTGCCTGGATCATTCTGGGCGCCGTGTTCCTGTACAAGGTCTCGGTCAAGACCGGTCAATTCGACATCATCCGCGCCTCCATCCTCTCGGTCACCGAAGACCAGCGCCTGCAGATGCTGATGGTCGGGTTTGCGTTCGGCGCGTTCCTGGAAGGGGCGGCCGGCTTCGGTGCCCCGGTGGCGATCACCGCCGCACTGCTGGTCGGGCTGGGCTTCAAGCCGCTGTATGCCGCGGGGCTGTGCCTGATCGTCAACACGGCGCCGGTGGCGTTCGGCGCGATGGGCATTCCGATCATCGTGGCCGGGCAGGTCACCGGACTGGACGCCTTCGAGATCGGTCAGATGGCCGGGCGCCAGCTGCCGTTCCTGACCATCATCGTGCTGTTCTGGATCATGGCGATCATGGATGGCTGGCGCGGTGTCAAGGAAACCTGGCCGGCGGTGCTGGTGGCCGGCGGCTCGTTTGCCATCGCGCAATACCTGACCTCCAACTTCATCGGTCCGGAGCTGCCGGACATCACCGCCTCGCTGACCTCGCTGGTGTGTCTGACCCTGTTCCTGCGCAGGTGGACACCGGTGCGGATCTTCCGCTTCGATACCGAAACCAGCGCCGAGGCGGCGGCCCAGGCACGGGAGGCCCCGCGTTACTCCGCCGGCCAGATCGTCAAGGCGTGGTCGCCGTTCCTGATCCTGACCGCGATGGTCACGATCTGGAGCGTCAAGCCGTTCAAGGCGCTGTTCGCCGCCGGCGGCGCGCTGGAACACTGGGTGCTGAAGATTCCGGTGCCGTCGCTGGATCAACTCGTGCAGAAAATGCCGCCGATCGTGCCGGTGCCAACCGGTTACGAGGCGGTGTACAAGTTCGATGCGGTCTCGGCCACCGGCACCGCGATCATGCTCGGCGCGGTGATCGCGATCGTGCTGCTGAAGATGCGCCCGGCCGCGGCGCTGCGCACGTTGGGCGAAACCGCCAACGAGCTCAAGGTTCCGATCTACTCGATCGGCATGGTGCTGGCCTTTGCCTTCATCGCCAACTACTCCGGGCTGTCGGCGACGCTGGCACTGGCCCTGGCGCATACCGGCAAGGCGTTCACGTTCTTCTCGCCGTTCCTGGGCTGGCTGGGCGTGTTCCTGACCGGTTCGGATACCTCGTCCAATGCGCTGTTCTCGGCGCTGCAGGCGACCACGGCCCAGCAGATCGGCGTGTCCGAGGTGCTGCTGGTCGCGGCCAATACCACCGGTGGCGTGACCGGCAAGATGATCTCGCCGCAGTCGATCGCGATTGCCTGCGCGGCGGTCGGCCTGGCTGGCAAGGAGTCCGACCTGTTCCGCTTCACGGTCAAGCACAGCCTGATCTTCACCGTGATGGTCGGCATCATCACCACGGTGCAGGCCTACTGGCTCACCTGGATGATTCCCTGAGCCCATGCGCGGCATCCCGGCCACCGGCATCGACCCCATCGCCCGCCACGCGGGCGACAATGGCGCCATGAAGAACGAACGCCTGTCCGACAAGGTGGCCGCGCAGCTGCGTGGCCTGATCCGTGAGCAGAACCTGCAGCCTGGCGACCGCCTGCCGGCCGAGCGTCCCCTGGCGGTTCAGCTGGGGGTCTCGCGCACGGCGCTGCGCGAGGCGATCGCGCAGCTGGCCAGCCAGGGCCTGCTGAGCGCGCGCGTCGGCGGCGGCACCTACGTGAGCGAGCCGGCGGCCCGCGCCCGCCAGACCATCGATGAGCCCTTGATGCCGTACCTGCCGCTGTTCCAGGGCGACCCGGAATACCGCTTCGACGTGCTGGAAATCCGCCACGCGCTGGAAGGGGCGACCGCCTGGCATGCGGCGCTGCGGGCCACCGACGAGGACCGCGCCAGGATCCGCGAGGCCTTCGAGACCATGATGGCCGCGCACGGCAAGGACGATCCGGCCGGCGAGGCGCAGGCCGATGCGGCCTTCCACCTGGCCATCGCCGAGGCCTCGCACAATCTGGTGCTGCTGCAGGTCATGCGCGGCCTGTTCGAGCTGCTGCAGACCAATATCTCGCAGAGCCGCGAGAAGCTCTATACCTCCGCCCGCACCTTCGAGCCGCTGTCGGCCCAGCACCGCGAGATGATGGACGGCGTGCTCTCCGGCGACCCCGAACGCGCGCGTGCCGCCGCGCACGCGCACCTGGAATTCGTGCACACCTCCCTGCGCACGCTCGACGACAACGAAGCCCGCCGCGCCCGCGCGTCACGGCTTCCTTCTTCCCACGGTTGACCCATGATCATTTCCGCCTCCACCGATTACCGCGCAGCGGCGCAACGTCGCCTGCCGCCGTTCCTGTTCCACTACATCGATGGCGGCGCGTATGCCGAGCACACCCTGAAGCGCAATGTCGCGGACCTGTCCGACATCGCGCTGCGCCAGCGCATCCTGCGCAACATGTCCGACCTGAGCCTGGAAACGGACCTGTTCGGCGAACGCCTGGCGATGCCGGTCGCGTTGGCGCCGGTCGGCTTGACCGGGATGTACGCGCGCCGCGGTGAAGTGCAGGCGGCGAGGGCGGCGGCGAGCCGGGGGATTCCATTCACGCTGTCCACCGTCTCGGTCTGCCCGATCGAGGAAGTGGCGCCGGCCGTCGACCGGCCGATGTGGTTCCAGCTGTATGTGCTCAAGGACCGCGGCTTCATGCGCAATGCGCTGGAGCGGGCCAAGGCCGCCGGCGTGACCACCCTGGTGTTCACCGTGGACATGCCCACGCCGGGCGCGCGCTACCGGGATGCGCACTCGGGCATGAGCGGCCCGAACGCGGCGGCGCGGCGCATGCTGCAGGCGGTCACGCATCCACGCTGGGCGTGGGACGTGGGCCTGTTCGGCCGCCCGCACGACCTGGGCAACATCTCCACCTATCGTGGCAGCCCGACCGGTCTGGCCGACTACATCGGCTGGCTGGGCAACAACTTCGATCCGTCCATTTCGTGGAAAGACCTGGAGTGGATCCGCGAGTTCTGGACCGGCCCGATGGTGATCAAGGGCATCCTCGATCCGGAGGATGCGCGCGATGCCGTGCGCTTCGGTGCCGACGGCATCGTGGTCTCCAACCACGGCGGGCGCCAGCTGGACGGCGTGCTCTCCACCGCGCGGGCGTTGCCGGCGATCGCCGATGCGGTCAAGGGCGAGCTGAAGATCCTGGCCGATTCGGGCATCCGCACGGGTCTGGACGTGGTCCGCATGATCGCGCTGGGCGCGGACAGCGTGCTGCTCGGCCGTGCGTTCGTGTATGCCCTTGCAGCGCAGGGCGAGGCCGGCGTAGCCAACCTGCTGGACCTGGTGGCCAAGGAAATGCGCGTGGCGATGACGCTCACCGGCGCGAAGACCATCGCCGACATCAGCCGCGATTCGCTGGTGGACGCCACCCGTCGCCTCGCGGTCGCACCGTGAGCGGCGCATCCCAGGGCACGGTGGCACTGCTGGCGCAGCTGCGCGACATCGTCGGCGATGCGCACGTCCTGTCCGGCGACAAACCGACCCGGCGCTTCCGCAAGGGCTATCGCTTCGGCGACGGCCCGGTGCTGGCAGTGGTCCGCCCGGGCACGCTGCTGGAGCAGTGGTACGCCCTGCAGGCGATCGTGGCGGCCAACGCCATCGTGATCATGCAGGCGGCCAACACTGGCCTCACCGGTGGTTCCACGCCCGATGGCGCGGATTACGACCGCCCGGTGGTGATCGTCAGCACGCTGCGACTGACTGGCGTGCAGCTGATCAACGCCGGCCACCAGGTCATCTGCCTGCCGGGCGCGACGTTGGACCGCCTTGAGAAGGTGCTCGCACCGCTGGATCGTGAACCGCACTCGGTGATCGGCTCGTCGTGCATCGGGGCTTCGGTGCTGGGCGGGGTCTGCAACAATTCCGGGGGTTCGCTGGTGCGGCGCGGGCCCGCCTATACCGAGATGGCGCTGTTCGCCCAGGTCGATGCCGATGGGCAGCTGCAGCTGGTCAACCATCTCGGCATCGCGTTGGGGGACACCCCCGAGCAGATCCTGCAGCGGCTGCAGCGCGGCGACTACGCGGCTGCCGACGTGGACAATGACAACGACCGCGCGGCCTCCGATCCGCGTTATGCCGAGCAGGTGCGCCAGGTCGATGCGGCCACCCCGGCCCGCTACAACGCCGATCCCGCGCGGCATTACGAAGCCTCGGGCTCGGCCGGCAAGCTGGCGGTGTTCGCGGTGCGCCTGGACACGTTCGAGCGCGAGCCGGGCGAAGTGTTCTACATCGGCAGCAATGCGATGGAGGATCTCACTGCGATCCGCCGCCACCTGTTGACTGCCTTCGAGCGCCTGCCGATCTCCGGCGAGTACCTGCACCGCCAGGCGTACGACATCGGCGAACGCTACGGCAAGGACACCTTCCTGCTGATCGACCGCTTCGGTACCGCGCGGGTGCCGGCGGCGTTCGCGCTGAAGAGCCGGGTCGACGGCTGGTTCGAAAGCCTGGGCCTGCGCGGGGTCACCGACCGGGTGATCCAGCTGGCGATGCAGTGCCTGCCCGGCCATCTGCCGGCACGCATGCGGCAGTTCCGGGATCGCTACGAGCACCACCTGCTGCTCAAGGTGTCAGCGGTGGATGCCGCGGCGACCGAGACTTTCCTGCGCAATCACTTCGCCGATGGCGAAGGAGACTTCTTCCATTGCACGGCCGAGGAAGGGCGCAAGGCATTCCTGCATCGGTTCGCGGTCGCCGGCGCGGCGGTGCGCTACCGCGAAGTCCATCGGCGCGAGGTCGAGGACATCGTGGCGCTGGACGTGGCCCTGCGGCGCGACGACCGCGCGTGGGTCGAACAGCTGCCGGCGGCCATCGACGCCAAGCTGGCCGGCAAGCTGTATTACGGGCACTTCTTCTGCCACGTGTTCCATCAGGACTACATCGTGCGCAAGGGCGAAGATCCGCTGGCGATCGAGCATGCCATGTGGACCTTGCTGGACGCGCGGGGCGCCGAGTACCCGGCCGAACACAACGTGGGCCATCTGTACCCGGCCAAGCCGACCCTGGCGGCGTTCTATCAGCAGCTGGATCCGAGCAATACGTTCAATCCCGGCATCGGCCAGACCGCGAAGACGCGCGGCTGGGGCAGCTGCGACTGCCCGTAGAGCCACCCTATGGATGGCTGCTCTGAAACCTGCGATACGCCAGCACAGCCACCCATGGGGTGGCTCTACCCGTGGGGAATCACTCGCAGCGGACGGCGGTGATCACGTTGTCCTTGTCGATGAACACGCGCAGGCGATCCTGGCGCAGGTCGCGCGACGTGATCGTGGCCGGGCCGATCGGGTTGATCAGGCCGGCGCCGCTCTGCAGCAGCAGCTTGCGCATGTTCGCCTGGTCGGCCGGCTGCCCGATGGCCCAGCCCAGTTCGTCGGCCTTGCACAGGCCCGGGCCCTTGATTTCCGGCCCCGGCGAGCTGACGCAGGCGGTCAGCGACAGGGTGCCTGCGAGCATGATCGCGGCGAGGGGATAACGGGAAAGGGATGCCATCGGGTCGCTCCTGCGGGGTCAGGCGCCGACCATACCACCGCCACGTGCATCGTCGCGTGGTGGCCGCCCCGCGACCGTTCGACGCAGCCGGGTCGGCGTGCGGGGGCAGGGCGCTTCGCCCTGGGCGTTACACTGGCCCCTCTCAGAATCGGCCAGGCCGGGAGTCGCGGGTGCTGCACGTGTTCATGCTTGGCGGGCGGCATGCCCGCGCCCGGATCGAGGTGCACGACGTGGCCTTCGCCAATGTCGATGCGATCGAGGAGGCTTACCCGCAGCTGCGCCAGGACTGGTTCGGCGAACGCAGGGGGCTGCATGTCGATGGCTGGCTCGCGGTGGATGGGGTGGAGGAGTACCGGGTGCGGTTTGCCGATGTCGCACCTGCGGCCGGCGCGCCGCGGCTGTATTTCCTCAATCTCGGTGGGTACGCCGCAGGCGCGCTGGGAGAGGCGCATGACTACCGGTTGCTGGTCGCCACCGATGTCGAGGAGGCCAAGCGCAAGGCCAAGGGCCTGCGTGATGCCAGCTGGTTCAAGCCGCATACCGACGCGCTGCTGGAGGTGGATGACTGCATCGCCATCGACCAGGTCGGCGGCCGCCATGTGCAGCTCGAGCGCGGTGGGCACCGCGGGATCACCCTGGTCAGTGACTACATCGTGATCGGCTGAGCGGACCCGATTGCCCGCGGCCATGCCGCTGGCGCATAGTGTCGCGGTCCTATGAGGTCCGGCGCTGTCGCCGCGACAGATCAACCCACGGAAGTAGAACATGCAGAGCAGGAAGATCACGGCCGCGCTGATCGTGACACTGGGAGTGACGATGGCGGGCCACGCCGCCGCGGCCGAGCCGGACGCGCCGGTGTTCGGTGGCTGGCGCAACCTGCACTCGGCCAGTGGCGCCGAGCCGGTCCTGCGCAACCAGCCGTTTGCGATCCTGCCGCGCGAGGTCGCCAAGGGCGAGCGTTTCGCGATCCTCGACCGCGAGAACAAGCAGGCGGTGTGCTGCCTGGTGGTCGACAGTGAGCGCCTGGATGCGATCGCGCTGGAAACCCGCTACCGGCTGCCCGGCGTCTGGATCGCCGACCTGCTTGGCAACGAGGACTACAACCGCCGGCACGGCGACCCGCATGTGTTCGCGATGAAGCGCGAGGGCGAGCTGGTCGACCACGTCTTCTCGCAGGACGGCGGCGGCTACAGCGACCTCGGTGGTCTGCTGCTGCCGGCGGGTGCTGCGCTGGAAGAGAGCGGCAGCATCAAGCTTGGCACCACCCGCTACCGGCTGCAGGTGCAGTCGCAGCGGTTCGCCGATGACAATGGCGCGCTGGATCGCTACACCCTGCAGCCGCCGGCACCCGCCGCGCCGGTGGTGGTTGAGGTGCCTTACAGCACGTACTGACACGGAAGCGACAGAACCGGCACGGTACAATCGCGCCCGCCCGCCGGCATCGCTGCTGCGGGCCTGTTTCCTTGTCCGAGCCTGTCCGTGATCGCCCGATTGTCCCTGTCCTGTGCGCTGCTGCTGTTGGCCGCCTGCGCCACGCCGGCCCGGCCGCCGGGCGCACCGCCTGCCAAACTGCCTGCCAATCCCGACGCGCTGTGGGGCATCATCCAGCGCGACTGCGCGGGTGATGCAGCGCCGCGCGGCAGCTGCCTGGCGGTAGCCGCCGAGGCGCATCGCCGCGATGTGCTGCTGAAGGACGGGCATGGCCACTATCAATTTCTTCTGCTGCCCTTGGACCGGGTCTCGGGCATCGAAAGCCCGGCGCTGCTGAGGGCCGGTGCACCGAACTATTTCGCCGCCGCCTGGGCGGCCCGCAGCCACACCGAGCAGGCACTGGGCCGGGCGCTGCCGCGCGATGTGGCCAGCCTGGCCTTGAACTCCCCGCATGGTCGTTCCCAGCACCAGCTGCACATCCACGTGGATTGCCTGCGCGCGGATGTCCTGGGCCAGCTGCGTCGGCTGCAGCCTGCCATCGGCAGCGACTGGCAGCCGTTGCCGGAGCCGCTGCGCGGACATGCCTATCTGGCCCGCCAGTTGCCGGGTGCCGAGCTCACCGCCAATCCGGTGCGCCTGCTGGTCGCTCACCTGGCCGACCCCGCCGATATCGGCAACTGGTCGCTGGTGGCGGCGGGACGGACCGATGCAGCCGGCGCGCCCGGCTTCGTGTTGCTGGCCACACGGTTGGACCTGGCAGCCGGCAACAAGGCCAGCGGCGAAGAGCTGCAGGACCATGCGTGCGCGGTGCTGACCGGCGCGGCCGGTCCGCTGGATGGCGTGCTGTGAGGCGTGGCAGATCGCACGATTGAAACAAAAACCGCGGACGTGGCACGTTATAGTGGCCGTTCAATGCGGTTCCCGCTTTCGCGCCCGGGCTGACTGGCGCGTCGTATCCGACTGATTCCATGACTGCTGAAACCACGACTCCGCCCGCCGCTGCGCCGTCCCAGGCCACCGGTCCGCTGTTCTACCAAGCGCCCGTGCCGCTGCGCTCGGATCTGCATGCCGCCTGGCGCCTGGTGCCCGACACCGCGCATTTTGCTGCGGATACCAATGCGATCCCCGCCGTGATCGGCGAGTTCGGCTCGCTGGCCCAGCATTACCCGATCATCTTCACCGGCAAGGATGCGATGCCGCTGGTGGCCGTGGGTCTGGCCCAGCGCAATCTGTTCGTTGCCAATGACCTGTGGGATGAGCAGAGCTACGTGCCCGCGTACGTGCGTCGCTACCCGTTCGTGTTCATGCAGGCCGGCGAGCAGGACGAGTACGTGCTTGCGCTGGACTCGGCCGCGCGGCAGGTCAACCAGGGCCAGAGCGAGGACGGCCTGCCGCTGTTCCAGGATGGCAAGGCGACCGAGGTGGTCGACAACGCCATGCGCTTCTGCGGCGATTACACCCGTGAGCATGATGCGACCCGTCGTTTCACTGCTGCCCTGATCGAGAACAGCCTGCTGATCGACCGCAATATCGACGTCACCCTGGCCGATGGCCGGCAGATGTCGATCAACGGTTTCCAGGTCGTGGACGTGGAGAAGTTCG
The DNA here is from genome assembly GCF_039673645.1 of Stenotrophomonas sp. TWI700. NCBI lineage: Bacteria > Pseudomonadati > Pseudomonadota > Gammaproteobacteria > Lysobacterales > Lysobacteraceae > Stenotrophomonas > Stenotrophomonas sp. TWI700. The sequence goes on from NZ_JBDJMB010000001.1 coordinate 24,451, forward strand.
CCGCGTTGCCGGATGCCACCGTGGTGGCCTGGCACCGCAACGGCTGGCTGGCGCTGGTGCATCACCACCTGAGCTCGCTCGCACGCTTCAGCGCGCTGGTGAACCGCCAGAGTGCACTGCCTGCCGACGCCTGAGCCCAGGCGCACGCGAAGTCACGCAGACGGCGGCCGCAGGGCCGCCGTTTTTGGTTGCTTAGGCGAAATATCGATAAGCATATCCCGGGCGGTCATTTCCCCCTTTTCCGCCTGTTCAGCAGAATCACGGCCCCTTCCTCACTACGCTCCGGCACGGGCCTGCCCGCGACGGGACGTAGCTCTTTACCGGAATTCTGCATGTCTGTGCTGTATCGCCCGCTGCGTCGGCGGGCCCTGGTTCTGTCGTTGTTGCCCCTGCTTGGCGCAGGCTCCCTGGTCCACGCCGCCGATGCGCCGACCCAGCTCGATGCGGTCACGGTCACCGGCTCGCGCATCCCCCGCGCCAGCGTGGAAGGCCCCTCCCCGGTAACGGTGATCACCCAGGAGCAGATCGAGGCGCAGGGCTATCGCAGCGCCTTCGAAGCACTCAGCGCGCTGACCGAGAACACCGGCAACGTGCAGGGCGAGGACTTCGGCAACACCTTCACTCCGGCAGCCAATACGATCAATCTGCGTGGCCTGGGCCCGAACCGCACGCTGGTGCTGGTCAACGGCCGCCGCCAGTCCGATTACCCGCTGGCTTACGAAGGCTCGGTCAACGTGGTCAACCTGGCCAACATCCCGAGTGCGCTGATCGACCGGATCGAAGTGCTGGCCGGCGGTGCGTCGGCGGTGTACGGCTCGGATGCGATCGCCGGCGTGGTCAACATCATCCTCAAGAAAACCTATGACGGCGTCGGCATCAATGTCCGCGCCGGCACCACCGAGCAGGGCGGCGGTGACAACCAGCGCCTGCAGGCCGTCGGCGGCGGTTCGGGCGAGCAGTGGGACGCGATCTTCGGCCTGGAGATCGCCAACCGCAAGGCCATCTACGGCTCGCAGCGCGATTTCATGGACTCGCTGACCGACGACCCGCGTGGCGTGGACCCGCTGGCGACGGCGTTGGCCTATCGCCGCAACGCGTCCACCAACAATTACATCGATCCCGGCACCGACGGTTGCGATGCCTCCAGCACGCTCTACGGCGGCAGTGTGTTCCGCGCACAGAATCCCCGCCAGGGTTGGTACTGCGGCAGCAATGAAGCCTCACCGACGTTCTGGACCGTGCAGACCGAGAAGCGCAACATCGATGCCTACAGCGCCGTGACCTGGCGTTTGAACGATCGCCAGGAACTGTTCGCCGATGCGGCCATCGGCACCGCGCGCATCTACAACAACACGCGTGCGCCGAGCTGGACCTCCTCGCGCAATTACTTCTACAACCAGAACAGCGGTCAGCTGGAAAGCTGGTACCGGCGTTTCGCGCCGGAAGAGCTCGGTGGCGTACAGCGCAATGCCAACCGCTTCCTGGAGCAGTCGTGGTCGTTCAACGTCGGTGCGCGAGGCAGCATCGGCGGCTCGGACTGGGACTACGAAGCGGCCTACAGCCGCTCGCGCTATGAGAACAGGACGCAGCGTCCGGGCCTGCTGGTCGGCATCAATGAATACCTGCTCGGCTCGCAGCTGGGCACCCGCAACGGCGTGGAGGTGTATGCACCCGATCCGTCACGTCTGTACCAGCCGCTGACCCCGGGGGAGTACGACGGTCTCTCGGACCGCTACGAGAGCCGCAACGCGGCGTGGCTGCAGACCGCCAGCGTCAGTGTCAACGGCCAGCTGTTCGATCTGCCCGGCGGCCGTGCCGCGCTGGCAGCAGTGGTCGAGGCCGGCAGCCAGGGCTACAGCAACCGCCCGGACCCGGCGTTGGGCCAGGGCGTGTTCTGGAACCTCAACGCCGGCATTCCCGCCGGTGGCGAACGTGATCGCTATGCGGCCGGCGTGGAGCTGCAGCTGCCGTTGCTGGAGCGCCTGACCGCGACCGTCGCCGGCCGCTACGACCAGTACCGCGCGGCCGGGGATCACCTGGGCAAGGCGACCTGGAGCACCGGCCTGGAGTTCCGCCCGTTCGATACGTTGCTGCTGCGCGCCAGCGCGGCGACTAGCTTCCGTGCGCCGGACATGAACTATGTGTTCGCGACCGAAACGCGCGGCTACAACCCCGGCATGACCGACTACTGGCGCTGCCGCAGCGCCGGCCAGGCTTATGACGACTGCGACTTCAGCGGGCTGGCGATCGACTACACCAGCGGCGCCAACCCGCAGCTGCAGCCGGAGACCGCGAAGTCCTATGGCCTGGGCTTCGTCTGGTCGCCGTCGGCGAATCTGGATTTCACCGCCGACTACTACGACATCCGCATCGACGACGAGGTCACCAACCTCGACGCCACGCGCATCCTCAAGGATGAAGCGGATTGCCGTCTCGGCCAGACCGTGGGCGGCGACGCGCGCGATATCGGTTCGGCGCAATGCCAGGACGCGCTGCGCCGGGTGATCCGCAACCCGGCCGATGCCGCGGTGCAGCCGAACCAGGTGGTGCGCGTGCTGATCAACCCGATCAACGCCGCGTCCGAAACCGTGCGCGGCATCGACCTGAAGTCGAACCTGCGCTGGGATGCCGGTCGCTACGGCCGCTTCTCCGCGCGCGCGGCGTACTCGCTGGTGATCGATCACAGCTACCGCCAGTTCGCCGGTGACGAGGTCCAGGACCAGCGCAACTCGCTGGATTCCTACCAGTGGCGCAGCAAGGTCAACGGCAGCGTGACCTGGGCGATCAATGACTGGACCGCCACGCTGTACGGCATGCGCTACGGTTCGTTGCCGAAGACCGACGGCAGCGGCCGCATCGCCCCGTACATGACCTACAACGCCAGCCTGTACCGCAAGCTCAACGACAACGCCACGCTCGGCCTGATCGTCAACAACCTGCGCGACAGCCGCCCGCCGGCGGACAAGAACGGCGGTGGCTGGCCGTTCTATCCGGTCGGCAACTACGACCCGTACGGCCGCCAGTTGTGGCTGGAGTTCGACTACCGCTTCCTGTAATCGCCTCGCGGGCCCGGCAATGCCGGGCCCGCTGCATTTTGGCCGGTCGCGATGCAACGGCATACTGTACGCTGCCGAGCGTTTCGGCGATGGCAGGAAGCACGTATGACCCACCCGATCCATTACCGCCGCGCGCTACCTGACGATGCCGCGGCCTGCATCGATCTGCGCGGACGCACCCGCGAGAATGCGTTTTCCGCCGCGCAGCTCGCCGAGCTCGGCATCACGGAAGACAGCTGGGCGGCCGGTATCCGTGACGATGCGCTGCCGGGGCATATCGCACTCGACGGTGAGCGGATGCTCGGCTACTGCTTTGGCGATCGCGAAGGCGGCGAAATCGTGGTGCTTGCGTTGCTGCCGGCCTATGAAGGGCGGGGTATCGGTCGGCACTTGCTGGATCTGGCCATTGCCGATCTGGTCGAGACGGGGCATACGCGGCTGATCCTGGGGTGTGCAGCGGATCCGGCGGTTCGCTCGCACGGATTCTATCGTTACCTCGGCTGGCGGCCGACCGGCGAAATTGATGCGCTGGGTGATGAGGTGCTCGAGCTCCACGTGGGCGCCACACCGTAGGGTCGGGGTAGGGCGTGGCAGTGATTCCGTGTCGGGTTCATGCGCATGGATGGGTCATTGTGCAGCCGGTCACGACAGCGGTACCGGCCCCGCGACAGGCTGGATGCCTCTGCACGGAGCGATGCGATGCCTGCGTGGTTGCTGACCCTGATGATGAGTGTTACCACGGTGGAGCCGCCCCCTCGAAAGGTTCACACCTGCCTGGTGGATGGGGCGCGGCATTACCAGTCCACCCCGTGCCAGGGTCGCACCGAACGCATCCGCGAGATGCCGCCGCCTGCCGACACCTGGGCCAGTGACATGCATATCGAGTCGCTGCGCCAGGAGCTCCAGGCCAGACGGCGCGCGGACGCAGCCCCCACGCGCCAGAAGCGCGCGCAGCGCCCCCGCGTGGCACCGTCCTCCGCCGTCCGCGGTGCGCTGATCACGGTCCACACCGATCCTGTGAAGTGCGCCGCGGCGCGTCGCCAGCGGGAGACGGCATACAAAAAGGCGGGCCAGCGGCCGAGCCTCGCGCTGAGTCGGCAGACGGATGACCGTGTTTACGATGCCTGCCGGTGACCGCCCGGCATCGGTTCGATCGGCGCACCGGAGGCGACGCGTCTCCGCTTGACCGGTCGCCGCCGGCAACCGCGCTCAGTGCTGCGGCATCAGGTACCGCGCGACGGCATCGAAAGCCGGCAGGGTGGTCGGGTCGTTCGCGCTGTTGCCGGCGACCGGGTGCGAGCCGAACCGCGCGATCACCACCCGTGCGGTGGGATCGATGTAGAGGGCCTGGCCATGCACGCCGCGCGCCATGTAGGCACCATGCTCGTTGTGCGAGATCCACCACATGCCGCGATAGCTCCAGCCCGGCAGCTGTGCATACCCGGCCTTGGCGAAGGCCTGCGTGTTGCCGCCCGCGCGGATGCGGGCGATCGCGGCGGCGGGTATGACAGTCTGGCCGCCCACCTTGCCGTCGTCGAGCAGCAGCTGGCCGACCCGGGCGAGATCGCGCAGTCCGGCATTGAAGCCACCGCCTGCGAACGGCGTGCCGGTGGAGTCCACGGTGTAATACGCATCCTGCTCGGCGCCGAGACGTTCCCAGATCCGCGACTGCAGCAGCTGCGCGACCGACTGGCCGGTACGGCGGGCGATGATCCAGCCCAGGGCATCGGTGTTGATCGTCTTGTAGCCGAACGCCTCGCCGTGGCGGCCCTGCTTCTGCACGGTCTGCAGGTAATCGTAGTAGCTGCGCGGCCCGGTGTAGCCGGCGGGCGGGGGCAGGGTGCTGCCGGCGGCGGAGTACTGCCAGACCTCGGCATTGGGGTCGGCGTAGTCTTCGCTGTAGCGCAGCGCCGTGGTCATCTCCAGCACCTGCTTGACCGTGGCGTCGCCGAAGGCGCTGTCCTTGAGCTCGGGAATGATCGCGCCGACGCGCTCGGTTTCATCGATCACGCCCTCGGCCACCAGCATTTCGCCGAGCAGCCCGGTGATCGATTTGGTGACGGACATCGCGCCGTGCTGGCCATGCTCGTCCAGGCAGCCGCTGTAGCGTTCGTAGACCACCACGCCGTCATGCAGCACGACGATGCCGTCGGTGTAATTGGCCGGCAGTGACTGGGCCCAGGTCATGCGGGTGCTGCTGCCGAGCGGCGTGAACGACAGCGCGTCGATCGCGTCATCCAGCCGACGCGGCAGCGCACGGGCAGCGCCGGCACCGCGGCTGACGCCGACGGTGGGCATCAACTGGCGGAAATGGCAGGCCGTCCAGCGCAGCTTGGGGAAGCTGAAATAATCGTCGTCGGTGTAGCGGATGCGCTTGTCTTCCGGCGGCGGCGCGCTCTGCATCCAGCCCAGCAGCTTCGGATCGGACGCCTCCGCCGACAGCGGCGGTGCGGTCGGCGGCGCCGGGGTAGCGACGGCGGCGACCGGCAGAGCGAGGACGGCGACCAGTGCCGCGGCGAGTCCGGCGCGCGATGACGCCAGCGGACCGCGCAGGCCGGACACGGTAATGCGGGGACGTGGAACGGGCATGGTGCACTCCTTGCTGATGCGCAGTACGTCTGCGCCACCAAGGGTACTGCACCGCAAACGAAGACGGCGCCATCGGCGCCGTCCGTGACGTGCCCCGCCGGGGCAGGGCGCGCGATGCCGTTACGGGGTGCCGGGGTTGCCCTGCGGCACCGGATCCGGCGTGGCCGACTCGGCCGAGGGCAGGGACAGCGCCGGATCCAGCTGCTGCGCCTGCAGCGTCTGGATGCGCTGATTGAGCGCGTCCAGTTCGCTGTGGGTGCTGCGCAGGTCGGTGCTCAGGCTGACGGCCTGCTGCTTGGCCTGTTCCAGCGAGGCGCTGACCTGCAACGACTGCTGGCGCTGCAGCTCGGCTTCCTGCTGCAGGCTGCGCAGTCGCTCTGCGTTGTAGGCGACCAGGTTTTCGGTGTAACGCTTGCCGGCCTGCAGGCGGGTGGTATCGATATACACCTGGGCCAGCTGTTCGGTCTGTTCGACGAACGTGCGGTAGACCTTCTCGGCGTTGTCGACCGAATCGGTCTTGATCACGCGCCAGAAGTCTTTCTCGTGGAACAGCGCCACGTAATAGTTCAGCGTGCTGGTATTGAACAGCAGGCTGGCGCCGTAGGCACCGTTGTAGGTCGTGCGCAGCTCGGTCAGCTGTTTGGAGTCGACCAGCTGGCGCAGTTCGTCCACGGTATTGCGGACCACCGGCGCCGGGCGCGGTGTGGCCTCCACGGCCGGCTCGGCACGCGATGCGCGCGCGGCCAGGGCCTGCGGTACGACGGACAACGTCAGCAGCAACACGATTCCACCGGTCAACGCGTGCGTGACGATGGAACCTACCCCTTTTCTCTCTCGCATATTCTGGCCATCCACGAATGGATTATCGGTGAAGTTAAGTCCCCGCCGAAGTCTAGCACGCACAATCGCGTGGTCCGCACTTCACCACGGCGTCAATAAACCAACTGTGCCGGGGTGCACTGGATGGACTGCATATGTACGTCGGTCCGGCCCAGCTCCAGCCCGAGAATCTGCGCCAGGGTCTGCGAGAGCAGGGTGCCGACGCCATTGAGCAGCGGCTTCAGGGTTTCCAGGACGGGGGTCAGGGCCAGGCACAGCAGGCCGCTGCAGCGGACCTGGTCGCTGCCCGGATCGGTGACGCCGGTGCCGCCGCCCAGGTCCTGCAGGCCGCCGGGCCGGGTCTGCAGATAAGAGGCGAGATTGGATTTGACGCAGTTGTTGTAGTTGAGCAGGCTGCTGAGCAGGCTGTTGCAGCGGTTGATCAGTAGTCCGCCGAGAATGGGACCCAGCACGCCACTCAGTCCGCCCATGCCTTCACCTGTGACCGTCGCGTTGTAACCAACCCAGACCGAGCCGGTCTTGAAACAGGTATCGAGATTCAGAAGGCCGCACGGGTAGGGCACGCCATTGGGCACATCCCAGTCACCCAGCGCACCGATGCCGTGCGCCGGATCACCTTGGCGCAGCAGCTCGATGGTTTTCTTGGCGTCGTAGAATCCGTTACCCGGATTGGCGGCCTTGAGATACTGATCCGCCAACCGGTTGGCGGTGGCGGCATCGGTGCTGCCCTGCTTGCCGGGAGTAACCACGTTGCTCAGCACCCGCAGCAGTTCACTTACCAGGCCGGACACGGCCGCGCCGACCTGGGCCTGGTTGAAGCGGGTGGAGGCGGTTTCCCCGGCAGCCAGCGTGACGCGTTCATCGTGTGCGAGCGCATTGAGCGAGATCTTGTCGGTGACCAGCGGCGCGCCCAGCAGGGTCAGCAGTTGCTCGTTCTGCAGCCCGGTATCGCAGACATTGCGCTCGGAGAACTGATGGGCCGCATCGACGCGGCCGACACAGGCGCGCAGCAGCGAGGACTGCACCCGCACCGTGGCGGTGGGCGGTGTTGCGCCGCAATTGAGCGCCTCCAGCGTCCCCATCGCGTTGGTCACATCGGCGTAGATCGGCAGGTTGAGGCGGATGCCCAGTCCGCTCAGCACCGGGCCGAGCACGGCCAGGCCGGCGGTATCGATATCGATCTTCAGCCGGACCTGCGCGTTGTAGGCGCGCGTGCCGACGCCGCCGATGGCGATGGAGGGCGGCTCGATGATCGCCGCGCGGGTCTGCACCAGGCCCAGGATGGTGAGGTTGTTCACCGCGACGCCATTGCCGCCGCTGGCGATGCTGATGCTGGTGGTGATCAGGTCCAGCGCGTTGACGTCGGCCTGGAGGGCTGCGGTGGCCGGGCCTTCCGGGGCGACGATACGGGCGAACAAGCCGCTCGTGGCATCGGTGCTGCCGAGCTGGACGTTGAGTTGGTTGAGATTGATCTGTGTTGCGAGGGCACTGCGCATTGCGGAGAGGTCCACGTTCGCGACACCGCTTTTTGCCAGCACGCTGGCGGTGGCATCCAGCAGTTGCCCGAGCGAGACGCGATTCGCCGCGAGAAGCGCGTTGAATTCGGCGATACCGATGTTGGCATCGACCGGTATGCCCAGTGCCTGCAGCAATCCACTCGGTGTGATCCTCGCCTGCGCCAGTCCGTCGTAGCCGAGCAGGGTGGTCTGATCCAGACACGCCCCGACGGTGCACAGAACGTCGCCCAACGGCGATCGCCCATTGACCCGCAGCAGCTGTGAGCCCACCGAGAACACCGCGATCGGTGGCGCACGGGTCGCCACCGCCTGCGCGCGGACCGTCGGCAGGCGCGTGTTCTGGCCGAAGAACGGCAGGACCGGGCGGGTCGCCACGACCTTGACGGCGTTGAGCGGGTTTGCCGCATCCAGCGTCATGCTGAAGTGGTCGTCCGTTCCGCGCGTCGGGTTCCAGTTGCCGCACTGGATCGCCAGGGTGCCGGAGAATCCATTGCCCTGTGCCGCGTTGCCGCGTGCGGCGCTGTTGTCGCCGCGGTCGGCGCTGCACAGGTCCAGCCGCTGCGCACCGGCCATCGAGGCCAGGTCGACCACCTTCTGCGCATCGCGCTTGGCCCAGTACAGATAGCCCACTTCGACCAGGCCGAGCATGCCGACCAGGCCGAGCAGGACCAGCATCATGGTGACCGACATCCCGCCGCGCAGCCGCCGGCGGGACGGCGGGGGTACGCGGGCGCTGGACTGGTGCATGGCCTTGCCCTCCTCAGTTGGTATCGCTGACGTCCTTCTTCACACTGGTCTTGAGGAACTCGGGAATCTCGTGCTCGAAGCTCTTGAGGTAACGCGCGTAGCTCGCGCTCGCCTGGTCACCGAGGATCGGCAGGCGCGGCCCGGCGTGGGTGCCCGCGGCCTGCATGCGCAGCAGGTCACGGGTGGTCTGGCCGATCTCGGTGCGTGGCGGCGGCGCGGGGGGAACGTAACGCTCGGCCGGTACGCCTGAGGCATCGCCCGGTGCGCGCGCCACGTCAGCGGGATCGGGCGGGACGGGCGCCGCGGCGGGCAGCGCGGCGGGCAGCGCGGTGACGGCGAGCGGCGGGGCATCCTGCCCGCCCAGCATCTGTCCGGTCAGCGGTGCCTGCTGCGCCAGCGTGGGCGAGATCCAGGCCGGCAGCATCAGCAGCAGGCCGACGGGCAGGAGGCAAACAGGCAGGCGACGCAGCTGGCTCATGGCGTGTTCTCGCTGGCGGGAGTGGCGGTGCTGAAGCGCTCGAGCATCGATGGCGCCAGGCGCGCATCGCTGCTGGTGCGGCGATCGGTATCGACCGCCACCCGGCGGGCTGCCGATGGGGTGGCGGCGCGGGCGGTGGGTGTGGGCGCCGGGGCCGGGGCCGCTGCGGCGACGCTGGCCGGGGCGCGCTGCACCGACGGTGCAGGCGTGGCCTGCTGGCGCAGCTGTTCCGCCAGCCGCCGCACTTCGGCCTGGGCGCTGTCGGTCAAGCGCGCGTTGCGCATGATCGTCTCGGCCATCTCGTTCTGGCCGCGAAGCAGGGCCCACACCGCCAGATTGGCGTTGGCCTTGGCGCTGCCGGGCGACAGCTCGGCAGCCTTGGCCAGCGGTTCCTGCGCCCGGGCCCAGTCGCCGGCGCGCAGCCGGGCGAAGCCAAGATCGCCCAGGTAGCCCGTATTCAACGGTTGCAGCTGCACGGCCTTCGCCAGTGCCTGTTCCGCGCGCGCCGCGTCGCCGTCGCGGGCCGCGACCAGACCCAGTCCGTGCCATGCCGCCGCGGCCTGCGGTCCGCTGGTGAGGCTGACGTAGATCGTCAGCGCGGCCTCGCGCTGCCCGGTTTCGCGCAGCGCATCGGCATTCAGCAGCCGCAGCTGCGGGCTGTCGCCGTAACGCTGCCGGTAGGCATCCACGTGCGCCAGCGACGCGTAGTACGCGCCCTGCTGCTGCATCCTGGCGATCAGCTCGGCGTAGAGCTGCTTGTCGTCCTGCGGCGCCACCTCGGGCGAGGCCAACGCCATGGGGTCCTGGCGGTAGCCGTTGCGCACGTTCGAACAGGCGGCGCAGAGTGCTGTCGCGGCGAGCAGCAGGCAGAGGCGGGAAAGCACGGCGTGGCGCATGGCGTTCAATCCAGTTGGGTCAGGGCGGAGGCGAGGGCGATGATGGCCGGACCGGCCAGCACCAGCATCAACGCCGGCAACAAGGTCAACATCATCACGACGGTCATCTTCACCGAGAGCTTGCCGACCTTCTCCTTGAGGGTGGAACGGCGCTGTTCGCGCAGCCGGATGCTGAACTGGCGCAACGGCTCCTGCACGGCGCCGCCATGGGCATGCACCTGCAGGATCAGCTGCACCAGACTGCGCAGGTCCTCGTCATCGAACGATTCGCCCAGCCGGCGCAGTGACTGCTCGCGGCTGCGCCCATGCATGTAGGCGATGTTGGCCTGGTGGATCTCGCGGCCCAGCACCGGGATGGCGTTGCGCAGCTTGTCGCCCAGCGTCTGCAGGCTCTGGTCCATGCTGAAACCCACCCCCTGCAGCAGCCGCAGCAGATCGATCAGCAGCGGCAGTTCCGCGGAGACCTGCCTGCGCAGGCGCATCGCCCAGGCACGCAAGGCGAACTTGGGCAGCAGGATGCCGAACGCCAGTGCGCCGAAGATCGCCATCGCGCGGCTGAAGCCGGTACTGTCGTTGAAGGCCAGTACCAGGATCAGTGTGGCGACCGCGATCAACAGGCGAAGGCCGAGGAAGATCGCGGTGCCGGCCTGGGTGTTCCAGCCTGCCTGGTCGAGCAGCAGCCTATCTTCCGGGGCCAGCAGGGCGGCTTCGATGCGCCCGCCATTGAAGCGCTGGCCGAATGCCGCGATCCCCTTGAGCCAGCGCTGGCGCAGGCTCACCGGTGGCTGCGCGGGCGGGGACGGTGAGCCCGGCACGTCGCGCGGACGCAACGCGGCCTGCAGCGTCTCCTGGTTGCGTTGCTCGCGGCCACTCAGTACCCAGCCGCGCACCCCCAGCAGGGCCACGCCTGTGGCGAGCACCAACAACGAGGCGATCCACCAGCCGCTACTGGTCATGGTGACCTCCGGTGGCCGGGAAGGGCAGGCGGGCGCTCATAGGGATTTGGCCAGGCGGTACAGCAGGAAGCCGCCGATCAGTTCCAGCCCGAGCGCCCACAGCAGCAGCTTGTGGCCGAGTGGCTCGTGGATGATCGGCTGGAAGAAGTCCGGGCTGGTGATCGCCATCAGGACGGCGCTGATCGGCGGCAGCAGGCCGAGCACCCAGGCCGACATGCGGGTCTCGGAGGTGGTGGCCATCAGCTCCTGCTGGGCCTGGTCCAGATCGCGCATGAAATCGGCCATGCGCTGCAGGATCTGGTCGGCACGGCCGCCGATGCGCACGCTGACCCCGAGCACGACCGACAGCACGTTCAGGGCTTCGAGCCGATAGGGCTGGGCCGCCTGCGCCAGGGCGCGGTCCAGGTCCAGCCCGCTGCGGGTGTAGGACAGGGTGGCATCGAGCAGGCCACGCAGCGGCATCGGCATCTGCGCGGCCGAGGTCTGGAACGCCATCTGCAGGCTGTTGCCGAGCCCGGCCAAGCGCACCAGGTTGTCGAGGAAGTCCGGCAGCTGGCGCAGCAGTCTGGCCTGCAGCCGGTTGATCCGGCGCGATACCCAGAACCACGCCGCCAAGGCACTGAGCACCAGCACGATCGGCGCAGCCCACGCGGTGCCGAGCCGCGCACTGGCGATCCACGCCAGCAACGCAGCGGCGGCGGCAATCAGCAACGGCACCCGCCATCCGGTCGGCAGGGCGGCGCGTTGCATCAGCGCATCCCAGGGCAGGCCGGTGGGCGCGGTGGTCACCGGCATCGGGGCAGGGCTGTCGCTGATCCCGGCCAGGCGCGGTGAGGTGTCCGGCCGCGCCAGCCGCTGCTCGGCGTGTTGCAGCGACAGCCTCCGCTGCTCGCGTGCGGCCGCGCCGCCCCACAGCTCCACGGCCAGGGCCACCAGCACCAGCGCCGCACTGCACAGGAGCAGGACGAAGGCCATGCTCAGAAGCCTCCACCCAGCGCTTCGCGCAGCTGCCGGCGGAACGGCTCGAGCTTGTGCGAATGCGGTTGGAAGCCCAGCCCGACCCAACGGTCCTGTTCCTTGCCGTCGGCATCGATCTGCACTTCGTGACGGAACATCTCCTGGGTCGCGATCATGTTGTCGGTGACCCCGGTGATTTCCGTGATCGAGACCAGCACGCGACGGCCGCTGCCCAGGCGGGAGATCTGCACGATGAAATCGATGGCGCTGGCAATCTGCCGGCGCAGGCTGTCCTCGCTGCCCTGGAAACCGGCGAATCCGGCCAGCATCTCGATACGGTAGAGGCAGTCGCGCGGCGAGTTGGCGTGGATGGTGGCCATCGAGCCGTCATGGCCGGTGTTCATGGCCTGCAGCATTTCCAGCACTTCGGCGCCACGCACTTCGCCGACCACGATCCGGTCCGGGCGCATGCGCAGGCTGTTGCGGACCAGATCGCGGATGCTGATCGCGCCGTTGCCGTCCGCGCCACCGATCCGGCTTTCCAGGCGCACCACGTGTGGGTGGTTGAGCGAGAGCTCGGCGGTGTCTTCGACGGTGATGACGCGTTCGTTGGCCGGAATGTAATTGGCCAGCGCATTGAGCAGCGAGGTTTTGCCCGAACTGGTGCCGCCGGAGACGAGAATGTTGCAGCGGCCCAGCACCATCGCGTGCAGCAGTGCCTGCATCGCCCGGTCGAAGGTGCCCATGCGCAGCAGTTCGTCCGGGGTGAACGGGTCCTTGCGGAACTTGCGGATCGAGACCATCGGCCCATCCACGGCCAGCGGCGAGATGATGGCGTTGAGGCGACCGCCGTTGGGCAGGCGCGCATCCACCATCGGGTTGGATTCGTCCAGCCGGCGGCCGAGCGGGGCCAGGATCCGGCGCAGGATGCGCAGCAGGTGGCTGTCATCGCTGAAGCGCTGCGGCGCGCGCTTGAGCATGCCGCCCTGGGAGACGTGGATGTCCTTGTAGCCGTTGATCAGGATGTCTTCGATCTCCGGATCATGCAGCAGGTCATCGAGCGGACCGAAGCCGGTCAGCTCCTTGACCAGCGCATTGGCGACGATGTCCTTCTCGGCCTCGTTGATCGGGATCCGCCATTCATGGACGAAGCCGGCGGTCTGCGCATGCACGTAGCGCGACACGGTATCCGGCGCCCATGCATCGATGTCGATGCGCTCGTCCTCGATGCTGTTGAGCAGGTGCTCATGCGCGGCGATCAGCACTTTCTGGTACTGCTCGGACTGCTCGAACGGCTGCGCGCCAGGCTCGGCTTCGGGGCCGGCATCGGCACGGGCCGTGGGGGTCGGGAACGGGGTCACTTTGTCTTCCATGGGGAACCACTCAGGCGAAGGGCGAGGTGTTCCCGCCAGCCCCTGGCCGGCGCGGGGGCCGTCGGATCCAGGTGCGACAACAGCGGGGCAAGGGCACGCACATACGGATCACGGGGCGCATCCTGCAGCAGCAGGCGGCCATGGCTGGCACTGGAACGCAGTGTGGGCCGATCGGGCAGTACCGCCAACAGCGGCAGCTCGAAACGGGCGGCGATCTGCGCCGGGCTCAGTCCGCTGGCATCGTCATGGCGGTTGATGATCAGCTGCGCCCGGGCATCGCGCGCACCGACCTGGGTGAGATGGCGGAGCATCTGGTCCAGCGAGACCAGGGTACCGATCGACTGGTCGGCGATCAGCCAGATTTCATCGGCACTGTTGAGCAGCGACACCGGCAACTGGCGCAGGGGGACGCCGCCGAGGTCGCACAGCACGGTGTGGAAGACACTGCGCAGGCGCTGCATCAGCATGCCGGGGTCGGGCAGTGCGGCCCCCTCCATGCCCGGCGGCTGGCCGAGCAGGGTGACGCCGGTGGCATGGTGGGCCATCGCGGTGCGCGCCAGCGTGGCATCGATGCGTCCGGCGTTGCGCAGCGCATCGTCGAAATGGAAGCTGGGGTCCACATTGAGGTACAGCGTCAGATCGCCGGTGGGTTGCCCCAGGTCCAGCAGCAACGTGCCCGTGTCGGCAGGTGCCGCTTCAGCCGGAACATCCGGGTGGGCCGTCGTGGCCTGCTGCGCAAGCACGCCCAGATGCGCGGCCAGCGTGCTGCTGCCGACGCCGGGGCGTACCCCGAGCAGCAGCACCATGCGCGCGCGTGCCGGTGGCGCGACCGGGACGGTGCCACGGCCCTGCACGCCCAGCGACGCGGCGCGGCGCAGCACGGCCTCCATGTCCTGTGGCGCGCTGTCCAGGTCGAGCAGGTCGCGCAACCCGGCGCGCAGCGCGGCCACCACGCCGTCCATGTGCTCGGCCTGGGTCGAGCCAACGGCTACCAGCGGCAGCTCGGGCGCCTGCGCCTGCAGCTGGCGGGTCAGGGCCGCGGAAAACGCCGCGTGCTCATGCCGGTAGTCCAACAGCACCACGCAGCCGGTATCGCGCAGGGATTCCAGCGCCGACGCCGGCGCGGCGCTGTCCAGCCACTGCACCGTGCCCAGCGACGGCAGCAACGCCGAGAGCAGGGGGGCCAGTTCGCGGTCCGGCGCAAACAGCACGAGCTTCATCGAAGCATCCCGTGGTTGGACCAGTTGCAGGGTGGCGGACATGGCGGGCAGGTTCCTGGCATCGGGCTCAGCGCGAGAATCCGGGCAGCTGGTCCGAGGACGCCGGGCTCAGCAGCCAGGCCCCCCAGACCGGCAGGTTCGGCGATGCCTCGCGCTGGCCCGGCAGCGGCACCTCGGTGCCCTGGGCCAGCGGCTGCACCAGCCGTGGCGTGACGATGATGACCAGCTCCTTCTCTTCCTTCTTGTAATTCAGGGTGCGGAAGAACGAGCCGATGATCGGCAGATCGCCGAGCAGCGGCACCTTGTCCACATTGGAGGTGACGTTGTTGCTGACCAGCCCGCCGATCACGAAGGTTTCGCCGTCGCCCAGCTCGACCGTGGTGTCCGCGCGGCGCGTGGTGATCGATGGCACCTGCACGTCGTTGTAGGTGATGCCGGCGGCATAGTTGAGATCGCTTGCTTCCGGGGCGACCTTCAGCGCGATGCGGTTCGGGCCGAGCACGGTCGGGGTCACGGTCAGGCCGATGCCGAACGGCTTGAACGTCACCGTGGTGGTGCCCAGGCCCTGCGGCTCGAGGATCGGCAGCTCGCCACCCGCCAGGAAGCTCGCGCTCTGCCCGGATAGCGCGACCAGGGTCGGCTCGGCCAGCACCCGGGCCATGCCGTTGCTCTGCAGCAGGTCGATGTTCGCATCCCACCCATGGGTGAGGGATTTGAATACCAGCCCGAATGCGGACGAGAGCGGGTTGGTGATGATGACGTCGTCGGGGCCGGCCGATTCGCCTACCGGCAGCAGGCCCGGCAGGGTGGAACCCGGGCGGGTGATGCCGTAGTAGAAGCCGTTGTTGCGGTTGAAGTTCTTGTTGCCGAAGCTCATGCCGATCTGGCGCAGCACCGATTTGTTGAACTCGACGATCTTCACCTCGACCTGGACCACGCCACCGCTGGCGATGGTGGCGATGTCGGCGAGCTGGCCGTCCTTGCCCACCGCCATCGCGGCCGCTTTCACGCTGCTCTGGTGGTCCAGCAGCGACGGGCTCAGGCCCTGCAGCAGGCCCTGGCCGTCCTGCACGATCAGGCCGGTGCCGCCACCCTGTGCGCTTACGGCGCCCTGCACCGCGCTGCGCACCTCGACCTGCAGACGCTCCGGCTCGCGGCTGCCGTTGCGCCACAACAGCAACGTGGTGCTGCCCGGCGCCTTGCCGACCAGCAGCGCCTCACGGCCGCGCAGCATCACCACGTCGGCCACGCTGGGGTCGGCGATGGCCACCCGCTCCAGATTCGCCGGCAGTGACCACGGCCGCTGTTCGCGCGTCTGCAGCACCAGCTCTGCCTCGGCGCTGGCCAACAGCGGGCTGCCGATCAGCACGCCGACCAGCAGGCAGCGTGGCAGAACGTGGGAGAGACGGCGCGCGAGGGTGGGGCGTTCGGTCATGGGCTGTCTCGGCATGGGCTTAGCGCGACCCGCTATGGGAGGAAATGTCGCCACGGATGATCTCGATGCCGCGGTCCGCGCGCGGCGTGGCGCGGCGGGGGGCGCTGGTCGGTAGCGGCAGTGTGGCGGCGGTACTGCGTCCGCGGCCGGCCAATGCATCGGTATCAATGCCGGCATAGGCGTCATTCTCCGGGCGCTGCAAGGCCAGGCGCTCGTCGGCGGAGAGCTCGCGGCGCGGGCTGAGCACGCGGCTGGGCGTCGGGAACAGCGCCTGGTCCGGCAGCCCGATGTCGGCCGGGTTGCGCAGCGCCAGGAACAGCTTGCCCTGCTGGGCGCCGAGCAGCAGCCGGTTCGCCTCGGCGACCGGCACGGCCAGTACCGCGCTGCGTGCCGGGGCCGTGGTGCCCTCGCTGCGGGAACCGCCCGCCGAACTGCTCCCGCCGGTGATGTCCTGTGCGCGGCTGTCTGCGGGCGGCGGCTCGCTGCCATCGGCCGGCACCGTGGCCACGCTCTGTACGTCCTGCGCGCCATAGCTGAGCACGCGCAGGCGCGACAACAGCAACCGGGTCTGTGCATCGCCGTCATCGCGCACCCCGCCCGAGGCGCGCAGGTTGAGGAAGACGTCGACGAAATCGCCGGGCTGGATGCGGTTGCCGGCGGCGACCAGTTCGTCCACCGGCACGGCGAGCGCACGCTCGCCGGGGTTCAGGCGCAACGAAAAGCCCTGCGCGATCTGCGCGGTCTGGATCTGGGTGCCGGCCGGGATGTCCTGGGTCGGCACCGCACCGATCAGGGCGTTGACCGAGGTGTAGCCGCCCGTGGGGCGCTGGGGATGGCCGGTGACGCGCAGGTCCTCGGCCGTGATCGGGCGTCCGGCCGGCAACGCGCCGACCGCTTCGACCACCGGCCAGCTCGCCGGTTGTGCAGGCGTGTTCGCAGTCGCCGGCGTCCCGGGGGGCGTCTGGCTGGCGCGACGGCTGACGCCGAAGGCGACGATCGCCAGGATCACCGCCAGGCCGATCAACAGGATCGCGGTGATGCGGGTCAATTTGAGCATGCTGTTCTCCGGAGCGTCATCAGTTGCCGCCGAGGTCGAGCTGGGCGACGGCGGTGCTGCGCAGTGGCTTGGGCATCACCCAGCCATAGACGCGGCCGGTGCCGGGCAGGAACGGGTAGGTGCTGTAGTCGTAGCTCACTTCCACGCGGATGCACTGCGCGGCCGGCAGGTCGGCGCACGGCGCGGGCGTGGAGACGGTGATCGGCGGGGCGGCAGCCGCAGCGCAGTCGGGGGCCTGCTTGGCGTACGTGAGCAGCCACTGCATGGAGCGGCGTGCCGCCAGGCAGGCGGCGGTGCGGCGTTCGGTCGGCGTGGCGTGGCGGAAGGCGGCGCGCGCTCCCTCTGCGGAAGCCGCCGAGAGTGTCTGCTGCGCGGCCATGATCATCACGCCGGAGTACGTGACCAGCAACAGCGGCAACAGGCCGAACAACAGCATCAAGGCGAATTCCAGCGTGGCGATGCCGCGCTGGGGCCGGGCAGGACGGCAGTACCGACGTGTGACGCTCATGCGGCACCGCCGAAATGCTGCTGCAGCACCCACCACAGGCTGGCGAAGGCCAGGTAGGCCGCGTAAGGAATGCCGACCCGGCCTTGGCGTGCATGACGCCACTGCGCGATCACCGGCTGCACCTTGCGCGAGACCGGACCGCTGGAGCCGGTGGACAGTGCGTCGTGGAAGAAGACAGGCCCAATGCGCCGTGCCACGATCACGCACATCGCATGTGCACCGGCGAGCAGGCTGGCGATGATCCAGATCGGCAGCAGCGGTGCGGCGCCGAGCAACAGGCCGAGCACCGCGAAATACTTCACGTCACCGGCGCCCATCCAGCCGATGGCATAGAAGGGCAGCAGCGACAGCAAACCCAGCGCGAAGCCCAGCAGATGCGTACCCGGAAAGCCGCGGCCCGCCATCAGCCACTGCCAGGCCAACGCCACCAGTGCCAGGCCGGTGGCCAGCATCAACCCACGATTGGACACCCGTCGGGCATACAGGTCATGGATGGCGACCTGTATGCCCAGCAGCAATGCCACCAGGGGAAGGAGTTCCATGCGTTATGTCCCCCGAATCGGTCGTGCCCCAGCACGTCCGCGCCATGCCGTCGCCGCGGGAGGGCCGGGCGACAGCAGGCAGCCAGCAACAGTCGATCAGGCCGCGGCAGCGGTGGCGGCGTCGACGACCTCACCGAGCTTCTCGAACAGATTCCCGAAGAAGTCGGTGATCTGATTTTTACCGACGGCCACCAGGATGCCCGCGATCACGGCGGCCAGCAGGCCGTACTCGAGCGCGGTCACGCCATCTTCTTCCACAAGGAACTTGCGAACGGATGCATTCATGACGGTTTCTCCCTTTCCCAATCAGAGCCCGAACGGGCGGATACAACCCCTGGTACCGATGGTGGTGCCTGACTCCGCCAGGACGTCCATCTCGACCGCGCATCCTGCGCGATGCGGCCCTTTACAGGCCTGCGCTATCGGCCGGGCTGTGCCCGGCCGACGTCATTGACGGCAGATCGCGCTGGACAGTACGTCACTGCTGCCGGCACGCGGCAGTGGCAATGAACACACTGAAGATGAAGGTTGCTGTCCATGGCGTTCCCCCTGTGTTGCAGTATCACCGCGTCGGTATGTCCGGGCGTCCTGATCTGGATGCTCGACGAATCGCGCGGTATCCAATACACAAAATCGGCAGGCCCGGATTCAACTTTAGGGAAAACCGGTCAGCCGTGGCTGAGCTATATGACCCTGATGTAATAGCGCCAAAGTGAACTCCGGGTGGAGATTAAGTGAACGCAATGTGATGTCAACTATTTGACGGTGCGCAGACGCGTACAAACGCTGGACTTCCGGGGTTCTGGCCATATTTGTGACGACGATTGTGATTCTGTTTACCTGGCGTCCAGTTCGGGCATACTTGCCAAAAATGCGCATCGAATCACGCGCGCAGAGCGACATGGCATCTGCTGAATCATTTAGCGGGAATCACTGAATGATCTGGATCGGCCGGCTGGCGGCATCGCGGCGCGAGGTTGGCCGTAACAGACTGCGCAGCAGGAATCGCAGGAGTGCGCACCCGGTGGCCGTGTAGCGAGGGCACCGGGGATCCAGCCAAAGGGGGGCATCACTGTCATGGTAGATGGTGTGGTGGATAACCGGATCGAGAGCGGGCTCAGGGCATTCGACCTGGCATCGCTCAGTGGTGTCCTGCGTGTCTGCGATCTGGAAATGGTGCTGCTGGATGGCAACGGCCCGCGGGCCGCCATTGAATCGCAGGTGCATGACGAGGCGTTGTTCTGCACGGCCGTGAGCGGATTCCATTTCCGCGGTCGTTTCATGCTGCCGCAGGACTGGTGCCTGCTCGGCCTGATCCACGCCACAGACGAGAATGTGAGCTGGTGCCACGGCATGCCGCTCGCGGCGGGGATGGCGTTGACCGTGCTGCCCGAAGGCATCAGCGAGTTCACGCTCAGCGCCGGCACCCACCTGACCCTGCTGCTCGCGCCGATGCAGCGGGTGCAGCGCAAACTGACCGAACTCAGCCTGCGCAACACACTGCCTTCGGGCCAGGCGCTGTCCCTGTTCCACGTTGGCGCGGCCGGCGGCGGGGCGCGCCTGATGCAGCGCTATGCCGATGTGCATGCCGCGTTGGTCGGGCAGGGCGGCGCCTTGGCGGCCGATGCCGTGGATAGCCTGCTGCATGACCACATCCAGGCCCTGTTGGGCGCCGGCAGCGACGACCACCCGACCTGCAGCCGGGGCCGGCGTACCCATTATCTGATCGCCCAGCGCGCCGAGAACTTCATGCGGCTCAATCTGCGTCGCTATATCTACATGAATGAAATCTGCGACGCGGCCGGTGTCAGCGAGCGCGCGCTGCGGTATGCCTTCGAAGACCTGTTCGGCACCTCGCCCAACCGCTATCTCTCGATGCTGCGGCTGTGCGCCGCGTGCCGCGGGTTGTCGATGGCCGATTCCAGCCGCAAATCGGTCAAGGCGATCGCGCTCAGTTGCGGACTGTGGGACCTGTCGCGGTTTGCCGATAATTATCGACGCGTGTTTGGCGAGCTGCCACGCGACACGCTGATGCGCGCGCCCGCGCAGATGGGCAGCCCGGCCTGAGCATTCAGAAGAGTATCCACACGCCGGCCGTGCACATATTCGGCAACCTGCCGAAATTGCCTATTCCGCTGCCGGTTTTACCCGTCGTCTTGCCGGAACGCACGTTTGTGCTGCCGGAATGAAGTGCTCGCGGTTTGACCCCTCGACTGTAATGACATCCACGTGCCGTCAGGCACCGGTGATGTTCAACGCATTCGTACACGGGGGAATACCTGATGAACCGTATTTTTCGATTGGTGTGGAGCCACCGGCTGAACGCCCTGGTGGTCGTCTCCGAAATCGCCACCGCGCGTGGCAGCCTGGCCGCCGGCCCGGTCGTCGTGCATCTGAAGGTGCCGATGTCGGTGCTGTCGCTGGGTCTCTCGCTGGCGTTGTGCACCGGCAGTGCATGGGCCGGTGAGAACCAGACGCTCACCGACCTGCAGGCGCTGACCGCCAAGTACACCGCGCCACTGCCGGTGAAGCTCGATGCGGAAGTGGCGCTGGCAGCCGCGGCACGTGATCGTGGCACCGCCCCCCTGCTGAGCGTGGATGCCAAGGTCAATCTCAACCTCGGCACACCGACGGCCAACCGGCCGGCGCTGCAGGTGCAGGCCGCTGCGCAGGCGAACGCGGATCTGCCCAGGCGCGTTGCCGCGCCGGGCGCCCAGGGGGCGGCCCTGGCCGATCTGGGCATCGCGGCAGGTAACAGCAACGGTGGCGGGTTGAATGCCCATGCCGACATCAACGCGGTCGCCTCGGTTGCGCCGACCGCAGCCACGGCGCACGTTCCGGTCAAGGCCGATGCGCGACTCACTGCGGCAGCGGATACCGCGCTGGCAGTGAACGCCGAGGCGAAGGCGAGCGTGGCGGTCGCGGCGACACCGTCACCACGGAAGGCCGCACTGGAGGCCAACGTCGATGCGGCGGCACAGGCACGCCTGGCGGCGGCCGAGGTGGAGGCCAGGGCGGCGCTGATCGCCGATGCCACGGTGACGCCCGACGCACCGGATGCCGTGCAGGCATCGCTGGCCAGTAATGTCGCTGGCGGCGTGCGCGTGGATGCGCTCGGCCACGTGGTCGATGCGGCCGACCGCAATCCCAAGCTCGTGGATGCCGGCGTCAGTGCCGTGCAGACCAGCTCGATGGCGCTGGCGCCGAATGGTCTGGGCAACGCCTTAGGGGGAGTGTTGAACGGTGTCGGCGGGGCGGTCGGCGGCCTGCTCGACGGCGTCGGCACTACCGTGGGTACCCTCACCACCCCGGTGCTGGGTGCGGTCGGTGCGATCACCACGCCGATCCTGGGCACGGTCTTCCCGGCGCCGACCGCGCTGCCGCCGGGCAGCCCGAAGGGGCCGGCCCCGGCCGATCCGAATGCCGGGCTGGTCATCGGCACCGGCGGCCTGGTCGGATCGCTGTCGCAACTGGTCGGCCCGACCGCGCAGGGGCTGCTGGGTGGCGACGGCTATGTCCGCAACGGCAACCTCGCAGTCAGCAGCGCCAACGTCATGCAGACCTACTCGGTCACCAACGTGCTGGGCGTGCCGGTGGTCAACCTGACCCCGGTCGGTACGCTGCTCGATGGGCTGGGCGGGGCAAGCACTGGCGGCAGCTCGCACCTGACCCTGATCGGTGGCGTCACCTCCGACAGCTACATCTACAACATCAACAACGGCGACCCCAACGGCCTGCTCGGGCTGGTGCTGCCGGACGGTTCGCCGGCATGGTCGAACCAGTGCGTCAATCTGCTGGTCGCCAGCGTGGACTGCTGGGCGGTCAACGCCGCGCAGGACTATCAGGTGCTGGTGGGCGACGGCGCCTATGCCAATGGGTCCAGGGAAGTGGTGATCGGTGCGAACGCACGCCACGAGCTGCCGCAGCAGGACGCCAACGTGGCGTTCCCGGGCGCAGGGGTCAACGACCCGACCGATCCGACGGGCGTTCCGACGGCCGATTACGCAGCGCGCATGGGCCACTCCGTGGTGGTCGGCGACAGTGCGACGGGCACCGCCAACGGGCAGACCATCCTGGGTTCGGAAGCGACCTCCAACCAGGCCAACAGCGTGGCGCTGGGCTACCGCTCGGCGGCCAACCGCGGTGCGCAGGCCAGCTACAGCGCCTATGGATTGAGTGCGGCGCAGGTCTCGGCCGGTGAAGTCTCGGTCGGCTTCGCCGGTGGCGAGCGCCAGATCAGCAACGTGGCTGCCGGCAGTGCCGCCACCGATGCGGTCAACGTGGCCCAGCTGCAGGGCGCGATCTCGCAGATCGATGCGGTCGGCACGCTGGCGGTGACCTACGACGACGACGGGGCTGGCGGTGCGGACTATCGCCGCGTCACCCTCGGCGGCGGCACCGGCACCACCACGATCGGCAACCTGGCCAACGGTGCGGTCACCGCGGGCAGCACCGAGGCGGTCAACGGCGCCCAGCTGTTCGATACCAACAGCGCGATCGTCGACTACTTCGGCGGTGTCACCGCCTACGATCCCGCCACCGGCGCGTGGACCGCCCCCAGCTTCCAGATCTCCACGATCTCCAGCGGTGGCGCCGTCGCGCAGGGAGTGTACGACAACGCCAGCGACGCGTTCTCCGCGGTGGACGGTTCGCTGGTCAACCTCAACACGCAGATCACCGACATCCGCAACGGCGTCGGCAGCCGTTACCTGAAGATCAACTCGACCGGAGCCGCCGCCGCCGCCGCCGGGCTGGACAGCATCGCCGTCGGCACCGGGGCCTCGGCAACCGCGGCCAACAGCATCGCCGTGGGCGCCGGTGCCTTGGCCGATCGCGAGGGTACGGTGTCGGTCGGTGCGGCCGGTGCCGAGCGCCAGGTGGTCAATGTCGCCGCCGGTACCCAGGCGACCGATGCCGTCAACCTGGGCCAGCTGTTCAATGCCAATCAGGCGGTGGCCACCCATCTGGGCGGTGGCGCAGCGCTGGATGCCAACGGCCTGGTCACCGCGCCGAGCTACACGATCAACAACGTCGCCAGCGATGGCCAGGTCACCCCCGGCAGCTATGACAACGTCGGCAGCGCCTTCGATGCCGTGAGCACCTCGTTGGCCAACGTCGCCGACCAGACCGACACCGTGGACCGCCTGGCCGTGAAGTACGACGCCGATGCCAGTGGCGACGCGACCAACACCATCACCCTGGCCGGCGATGCCAGCGGCGCGGCGGTGGCGCTGACCAACCTGGCCGACGGACGCGTGCTGGCCGGCAGCCTGGATGCGGTCAACGGCAACCAGCTGTTCCAGACCAACGCGGCCCTGGTCGGGTATTTCGGCGGCACCACCAATTTCGATGGCAACACCGGCATCTGGACCGCGCCGACCTTCCGCATCTCCTCGATCGCCACCAATGGCAGCGTCATCGCCAACGACTACAGCGACGTCACCGCAGCCTTCTCGGCGGTGGATACCTCGCTGACCAACCTCAATACCCGCATCGACCAGATCCAGCCGGGCGGCACCAGCCAGTACGTGCAGGTCAACTCGACCAAGGGTGCGGCCACCGCGGGCGGTGCCGACAGCATCGCCATCGGGCCGCTGGCCAGTGCGGCGGGCAGCGGCAGCGCGGCGATCGGCGACGGCGCCAACGCCAGCGCGGACAACAGCGTCGCCCTCGGCGCCGGCTCGGTGGCCAGCGTGGGTGCACAGGCCGGGTACACCGGTGCCTACGGCCAGGCCGGTGCCAGCAACTCGGTGGGCGAGGTGGCCGTCGGCAGCACCGGTGCCGAGCGCAAGGTCACCCACGTGGCCGATGGTTCGGAACGCTATGACGCGGTCAATGTCGGCCAGCTGCAGAACGGCGTGAACTACGCGATCACCGAGTCCAAGGCCTATACCGACACGCAGATCAACAACATCAACAACGGCACCTCCGGGATGTTCCAGGTCAACAACACGCAGAACCTCGCCGCGCCGGCCGCGACCGGCGACAACGCGGTGGCCGGCGGTGCCGGCGCAGCGGCCGCAGGCACCAACGCGACCGCACTGGGCAACGGAGCCAGCGCACAGGGCAGCAACAGCGTCGCGCTGGGCGCCGGTTCGGTGGCCAACCGGGCCAACACGGTCTCGGTGGGCAGCAGTGGCGCGGAGCGGCAGATCGCCAACGTCGCCGATGGCAGCGAAGCCACCGACGCGGTCAACGTCCGCCAGCTGCAGGCGTCCCAGCAGGGCACGATCCGTTACGACACCAACGTCAACGGCACCACCAACCTCAACAGCGTGACACTCGGCAGTACCGCCAGCGGTCCGACCACGGTGCGCAACGTCGCGCCCGGCACCGCCGGCACCGATGCCGTCAACGTGGACCAGCTGCGCAGCGGCATGGCCCAGACCCTGGACTGGTCCAAGGCGTACACCGACGAGCGCATGGACTCGTTCGACCGCAATCTGCAGAAGACCGACAACCGCGCCTCGGCCGGTGTCGCCTCGGCCATGGCGGTGGCCGCCCTGCCGCAGCCCTATGAAGCCGGCCGCAGCATGGCCTCGCTCGCCGCAGGCAGCTTCAACGGCGAATCCGGCGTGGCGGTGGGCATTTCGGGGGTCTCCGAAGGCGGCCGCTGGATCTACAAGTTCAGCGGTTCGACCAACAGCCGCGGCGATGGTGGTGTCGCGGTAGGTGCCGGCATCCAGTGGTGACCGCGCCCGGTGCCGGCCCTCCGCCGGCACCGGGTCACACGGTCCGCATTCAACGTTTACAGGGGGAACACCATGCACATGCAGCCCACAACCATTCCCCAGGGGCCGCTGCTGCGGTCACTGGGCCTGAGCCTGGCAGCCTTGCTGCTCGGCGCCTGCGCCAGCCACGGCGAGCAACGCGCCACTTCGCCTGATACCGCCGTCGACGCCGAGGCGGTGAGCTTCCCGGATGCGGCCAAGGCCAGCCTGAAGGAGGGGCTGTTCGTGGACGTCGACAACCTGCGCCTGTTCGCCCGTGGCATGAGCAAACGCCAGCTGTACGCTCTGCTGGGCACCCCGCATTTCGGCGAAGGCATGTGGGGCGTGCGCGAGTGGAACTACCTGTTCAACTTCCGCAGCAGCCCGGGTGGGGATTACTTCACCTGCCAGTTCAAAGTCGATTTCGATGGCAAGGGCATTGCCCAGACAGCGCACTGGAAGCCGCAGGCCTGCGCCGCCGTGCTCGATCCACCGCGCCCACCCATGCCACCGGCGCCCGCACCGATGCCGAGCGAGCCGCTGCGGCTGGCGGCGGATGCGATGTTCGCGTTCGACAGTGCCGTGCTGACGCCGGAAGGACGCCGTAACGTGGAGACGCTGCTGCAGCAGGTGCGCGATGCCAGCCGGGTGCAGACCATCCAGGTGATCGGCTACACCGACCGGATCGGCAGCGACCGTTACAACCGGGTGCTGTCGCAACGGCGCGCCGAGGCCGTGCGCGACGCGCTGGTGGCCGGCGGCGTACCGGCGGCGGCGATCGTCGCCGAAGGGCGGGGCAAGGCCGATCCGCTGGTGGAGTGCGAGCAGACGCAGCGCAAGGCGCTGATCGTGTGCCTGGCGCCCAACCGACGCGTCGAGCTGTCCGGCAAGGCACTGCCGCGCTGAGCGCCGGCGGACCGCGTTCTCTTTCCCCGTGTACACACCCGGCCGGCGCACGCATGCGCCGGCGAGGGACCGTCTTGACCTGGCGCGTCGTCCGCACAGCGTGATGTCTCCCCCGTCATCGTCCTGAAGACGGCGCGCCAGGTCATCTCCCTCCGCTCCGGGGCGGCCGCCGGTCGTCTGCGGCCGCCGTTTCCGGTTACGGCATCAGCACTTTGTCGATCACGTGGATCACGCCATTGCTCTGCTTCACATCGGCGATGGTGACGTGGGCGACCTGGCCCTTGCTGTCGGTCAGGGTGATGCCCTTGCCAACGACGTGCGCGGTCAGCGCTTCGCCTTCGACCGTAGTGAGGCTGGCCTTGCCGCCACCCTGCTTGATCTTCGCCATCAGGTCGGTGGCAGTGACTGCGCCCGGAACGACGTGATAGGTCAGGATTTTGGTCAGGTCCGCCTTCTTTTCAGGCTTCAGCAGCCCCTCCACGGTGCCCTTCGGCAGTGCCGAGAACGCGGCGTTGGTCGGTGCGAACACGGTGAACGGGCCTGCGCCCTTGAGCGTATCGACCAGGCCGGCGGCCTTGACCGCGGCGACCAGCGTGGTGTGGTCCTTGGAATTGACGGCGTTGTCGATGATGTCCTTGTTGGCATACATCGCCGCACCGCCGACCATCGGATTGCTGTGCGCGGCCATCGGCGCGGCCGGGTCCTGCGCGAAGACGAGCGGGGACGCGGTAGCGGCAAGACAACCGATCAGTACGAGGCCTGCGAACTGGATCTTCATGACCAAAACTCCCAAATGGATGCGCCGGTATGACGCACCTTCACTTACGGCGGGAGTGTCGTGGCGGATGCACCCGGACGACTTCTTTTTTCAACTGTCACGACCAGGTGAAAGCGGCGTCTGCAGCGCGCGATGGAACCCATGGTCGGACGCCACATCGCCCAACGGAAACCGCACTTCGACACGGGTGCCGCCCAGCGGGCTGGAACCGATCTGCAGGCTGCCGCCCAGCAGCCGTGCGCGCTCTTCCATGCTGATCATGCCCAGCCCCGGCGCCGCCGGCGTGCTGCCCGCTACCGGCATGCCGATCCCATCGTCGTCGACCCGCAGCAGTAGCTGCTCACCGCGCACCGTGACCAGGACGTGGGCGGTACTGGCACGCGCGTGCTTATCCACGTTGTTCACCGCTTCCTGCACGATGCGGAACAGGCTCAGCTCGCGGTCGTCACCGAGCCGGGGCGGGCTCTCGATCCGGCATCGCACGCGCAGCGCGCCGCGTGCATTGCGCTTGATGCAGAACGCATCGAGCGCACTGGCCAGGCCGGTGAAACGCAGGATGCTTGGATGCAGTTCGTGGGAGATCGAACGGATGTCATTGGACACCGTCAGCAACTGCTCCTGGAGCTCGACCACGCTGTGCCGCTCGGACTCTGGAATCTGGTTGCGCAGGGTGCTCAGGCAGATCGAGATCGCCGCCAGCGACTGGTTGACGTCGTCATGCAGGTCGCGTGCGATGCGTGTGCGCTCTTCTTCCTGCACTACCAGCATCCGGCCGGTCACCTCACCCAGCCGGCGATAGGCCTGCTGCAGCTTCAGGTGATTGGACAGCTTCTGCTCGGACAGCGCGCCGAGGAACAGCAGGGCGCAGCTGGTGCCCACGGTCCACACCTGGGCGGTGATCAGGTTGCGCTCGGGTGTCCAGAAGGCGAGCGGACCCACGCCGGCCATGCTCAACTGCATCGCCAGCACCGCCACGATCAGCATGCACACCGACGCCCCGCTGACCCCGAACACGATCAACGCCCAGATCATCAGCGGGATGGGGGCCAGGACCAGCAGCGGGGTGATCACCCCTTCGGCCCAGTCCATGCCCCAGATCACGCCCAGCGCCCCCAACAGCAGCACGGCGACGGCGACGGTGTGCCAGCGCCAGCCGGCGCGACGTTCTGGCGACTGCAGCACCCGCGCGATGTTGACCACCGCCGGCACGATCAGCAGGTAGCTCACGCTGCTGCAGAGCAGCCGTGTGCGCAGCCCGCCCGGTGCGGGTCCGCTGGGCGTATCGGGAAAGACGAGCATCTGCCACAACGTCACGCACACGGGGAGCGCGATGCCCCCGAGCACGATGAACAGCGCGATGTCGCGGTATACCTCCAGCGCGGAGCCCGCCCGCCGCCAGCGCAGCAACAGCCAGGCCGCGGCAGACACCAGGGCCAGTTCACCGGTACTGGCCATCAGCCCGCTCAGCCCGACGAACGGCACCAGCACGAACGCCAGCACGGTGCCGGCCGCGGCCGCGAGGATGCATGTGCGCCACTGCGGACGCGGAGTGAACAGCAGCCAGCCCATCAACAGCGGGCCCGGAATCCACAGCACGTGCAGGCGGAAGCCCGGCATCTGGGCCAGCGTCGGTAACAACTGGCCGAGCAGGCAGCCGATCAACAGCGGTAGCACGTGCGTGAATGCTGTGCGAAGCGCAGGTGATGTACGTGTGGAGGCGGGTGGGCTGACCGCTTCGTCCGCCGGTATTGCACGGCTGCTGTCGACGGGTGCGATGTGCGTCACGGTCGCGCTGACGTGCACGTAGACCTCGGCCGGTGCGTGAGGAAGCGTCGGATCTGGGCTCGTCCCCAGGGGACGCGGGCGCCCCTTGGACAGGTCTCCAGGTGATGCGTTTCATGCTTGCGGAGGCCGGGTGCCACCGCTTGTAGCGATGGTATTTCCGCCCCACAATCGCGCCGATGTAAGCAGCTTGTCCCCCGTCGCGCTATCCGCTTTCCGACCTGTTCGAGGAACTGGCATGGACGAACCGATGGCCCCGTACAGCCGCTTCGTCGTCGATGGCTTCGACGCCGATGCGTTGCTGGGGGTGGTGCGCGACGCCCGGTTCGAACAGCGCCTGCTGGCCGCCGGGCACTTTCGCGCGTGCCTGCAGCGGCTGGTTTTTCCGGAGTTCAGCCTGGACAGCGGCACCTATACGCTGCCGATTTTCGCCAGCGGCAGTTTTGGTAAAGGGTTGATCGCCTTGGCAATTACCGTGTCCTGCCGGCAGCCGATGTGGGCCAACGGGCGCTGGATTCCGGCGGGCCAGGTGATGGTCTTCGCCGAGGACAGCGAACTCAATGTGTGCCCGCGCCCCGGGGGGTGGCAGTGGGCCGTGCTGCTGATTCCGCGCGAGGTCCTGCAGCGCGAGGCGGTCGCGCGGGTGGGTCGCGAACTGCGTCTGCCACGCAGTGGCTGGTGCAGCCGAGCTGCCGACCCTGCGCACGCGCAGGCACTGCGCTACGGCGTGTCCACGGCACTGGACACGGCCGCCCGCTGGCAGGGCCTGATCACGCGGGAGCAGCTGGCGGCACAGTCGGCGCTGCTGCTGGGGGCCTTCGTGGATGCGGTCAGTGCCGCCGATGCCGGACCGGAACGATGTGCCGATGGCAGCTGGATCGAACGCCACCGCGATGCCGTGGTGCGGCGGGCCGAGACCCATCTGAAAGGCCATCTTGACCGGCCGTTCGACAGCGCGGCCCTGTCGCTCGCGCTGGGCGTGGGCGAACGCCAGCTCGAGCGTCTGTTTCGTGATGCCTACGGACATGGGCCCTGCCACTGGCACCAGGTGGCCCGCTTGAACCGCGCGCGCAGCGCATTGCTGCAGGCAGATGCGACGGGGAGCGTGACGGAGATAGCCCTGCGGCTGGGCTTCGGGCATCTGGGCCGCTTTTCCCTGCTGTACCGCACTGTCTTCGGGGAGTGTCCTCGAGACACCCTGCGACGCTGAATCGTGACCTGAGCCGCTGGCTGCAGCAAGCGACATCGCGTGCGTGGCATCACGGCCCCGTCACGCAGCCACTCGCATGTTCGGCACGCTGCAGACGCATCGGCAAGGCTTGTCGTGGCGCATTGCCGATGACCAACCTGGTGATGGTGGCTGCAGCGACGGGTCCATGGGGGCGATCGTAGCGAACGGAGGCAGGCAATGGGCGTCTCGTGCGTGCAGGGGAGGTCTGTGCGGTTCCGCAGTGTCGTCGTCGCCGATGACCACCGGCTCGTGGCCCAAGGCATCGAACGCTTGTTGATGGACTGTTTTGACTCGATCGTGCTGGTGTCGTCCGGCGAGCAGCTGCTGGCCTCGCTCCGCCACGAACCGCCGGATATGGTCGTTTCGGATATCAGCATGCCCGGGATCAGCGGCCTTGAGGTGATGCGCCAGGTGCGCAGCGAAGGTTGCCTGACGCCGTTTCTGTTTCTCACCATGCACGACGAGTCCAGCCTGGCGGCCGAGGCGATCCGTGCCGGTGCCCGCGGCTACATGCTCAAGAGTGCGGCCGGCGACGAACTGGTGCGCGCGATCCAGGGCGTGATGGAAGGCCACACCTATGTCACGCCCAGCCTGGCGGCGGATGCGATCGTGTCGTCGGGGCGCCGACAGCATGCGCTGACCGACAAGCAGCTGCGCATCCTGGAATACGTCGGCCGTGGCCTGCGTTCCAAGCAGATTGCCTACGCACTGGGGGTATCGGTGCGCACCATCGAATCGCACAAGTACGCGATCATGCAGGAGCTGGGGGTGCACGGAACGCTGGAGCTGGTGCGCAAGGCGCAGTTGGAGGGCCTGATCCGCCCCTAGGCAGCCTGGATGTGTGCAGCCAGTAGATTTACTTGCCCGCCCGCGGTGGTTTTTCCCTTGTGAGCGTCCGGTGTCCGGTCGCACCATCAGGACAGGTGTCGAGCGGGTGAGTGCGATGAACGCGGTACGGGTACTGCTGGCCGAGGATGGGTGCGCGATGGGACGCCAGCTGCGCGGGCTGCTTGCCCAGCACTTCGAGGTGATCGGGCTCGTGCAGGACGGGGCTTCACTGGTGCAGGCAGCACAGGCGATGTTGCCCGATGTGGTGGTGACGGATATTGGCATGCCGGAGTTGGATGGGCTGGAGGCCGCACGCCGGCTTCGACTGCGGCGCCCCGTTCTTGGTGTGGTGTTCATCACCGTGCACGCCGCGCCGCAGATGGTGTCGCAGGCAATGGCCCTGGGAGCGTGCAGCTATGTGCTCAAGTCCGACGCAGGTGATGACCTGCTGGAGGCGGTTGAGGCCGCGGTGAAGGGTGAATCGTTCGTCTCGCGATCCTTGCGCGGCCCGCGCAGTTGCTGATCGCAGAGAGTCACTGGCTGTAGCAGGACGCCTGCGACCGCAGTGCGTCATTCGGTCCATACCTGGGAGGCTCATGTCATGAAAGCGCTCTGCATCGCCGCCGTCGCGGCCAGCCTGGTCGCCTGTGCATCCACACCGACCGTCAACACCGATTTCGATCCGGCAGCCAACTTCGGCGCGTACAGAACCTACAGCTGGGCGGTCAAGCCAACGGCCGGCTCGCCCCTGGTGCAACAACGCATCGTCGATGGCATCAATGCCAGACTGCAGGCCAAGGGCCTGCGCGAGGTGCCGCAGGGCGACATCGCGCTCGCCGCACACACCGTCACCGACCGGAAGCAGACGCTCGATACCTTCTACACCGGGACCGGCATGGGCGGGTGGGGCTGGCGCGGTGGCTGGCGCGGGGGCATGGGCAACGCGACCACGACCGTGCGTACCTATGATGTAGGCACGCTGGTGCTGGACATGTTCGATACGCGCACAAAGCAGGCCGTGTGGCGCGGCACGGCCAGCAGCACCGTGCCTTCGTCGCCGGAGAAGATCAACGCTGCGGTGGAGGCCGCATTGGACAAGATGCTCGCGGGCTTCCCGCCCGCTGCCACCGCCAGCCGTTGACGGGTGGGCAGCGCGTGGCGCTGATTCCTTCACGGTACTGCTTCCCGTTCACGGCGGCGCTGATGCTCGCGAGCCTGTTCGCCTGCACCGCGCTGTCGCCGCTGCGGGCGGCTGAACCCGTTGCGGCCAACGACCTGGCCGGCCAGGGCGGCCATTGTGGCGTGCGCGGCCCGGGCGACACCCGGCCACGGATCGGGCTGGCGCTGGGCGGTGGCGGCGCACGGGGCATCGCCCATGTCCGCATCCTCAAACAGCTCGAGGCGCTGCACATTCCGGTGGACTGCATCGCCGGGACCAGTGCCGGCGCGCTGGTGGGGGCCTTGTACGCGTCCGGCGCCACGCCCGAGAAGATCGAGCAGCTGGTGCTGAGCACCGAATGGCTGAGCCTGTTCACCGATACCTTGCCGCGCCGCGAGCGCTCGCTGCGACGCAAGGCCGACGACTATGCCCAGCTGGCCCCGATCGGCATCGGGCTGGGCGGCGAGGGCAAGGCGGTCGCGTTGGCCGGAGGCGTCTCCGAGGGCGAGAAGCTGATCGCCCTGTTCGAGCGCGCCACCGGCGGTGGCCGCGTCAATGGCCGTTTCGACGACCTGCCGATCCCGTTCCGGGCGGTGGCCACCGACATCAATACCGGCAAGCCGGTGGTGTTGTCCGAGGGCAGCCTGCCGATGGCGATGCGGGCCAGCATGTCGTTGCCGGGCATTTTCCGTCCGGTGGTGATCCACGACCGGGTGCTGCTCGACGGTGGCCTGTCCAACCAGGTGCCGATCGACGTGGTGCGGGCGATGGGCGCCGACCGGGTGATCGCGGTGGACGTGGGCACGCCGCTGAGCGCGCTGGACCGCAATGCAAGCCTGGTGGAGGTGATCGGCCAGCTGAGCGGCTTCCTGACGACCCGCAGCGCGCAGGCGCAGCTGGACAGTCTGGGCGCGCAGGATCTGCTGATCTCGCCGGACCTGACCGGCAAGGTCGCCACCGGCGATTTCGACAAGGCACCCGAAGCGCTGCGGATCGGCCAGCTCGCCGCCGACCAGGCCACGCCGGCGCTGCAGGCGTTCGCGCAGACGCCGCAGACCTACACCCGGCTGGCCGCGCAGCGTGCCGGACGCGCACCGCCGGCAATGCCGGCCACGATCGATTTCGTCGAGATCGACAACCACACCGGGTACGCCGACGCCCTGCTGCTGTCCTATCTCCCGGTCCGCATCGGCCAACCGCTGGATGTGGAGGCGATGCAGGCCGGCGTACTGCGCGCCTATGGCATGGGAACGCTGGCCAGCATCAACTACGAGATCCAGGCGCGCGACGGCAGGACCGGTGTCGTGGTGTCGGCGTATCCCAAGCCCAACGGACCGGTGTACCTGGAGGCAGGGTTGAGCCTGAGCAACGACCTCGAAGGGAATCACGAAAGCAACCTGCGCGCCGGCCTGCTGTTCTCGCCGCTGTCGCCTTACGGCGCCGAAGCGCGCATCGCGCTGCAGATCGGCAGCGAACCCGGCCTGACCGGTCAGTACTACCACCCGTTCGACCTGCACAATCGATACGCCTTCCAGGCCGGCGGTGGCTTCCAGACCCGCAGCTTCAATCTCTACGACGATGCCGGCGACAAGATCGCGCGCTATCGCGTGCGACGCACCGGCGCCACGGTGGCGCTGTTCCACAATGTGTCCAACGTGCTCGCGTTGTCCGTGGGGGTGGAGCGCTACACCGGCAACGCCGAGGTGGAAGTTGGCGACCCCACCATCCCGCGCGTGGACTTCGACGAGGGGGCGTGGATCGCGCAGGCCACGCTGGACGACATCGACAGCGTGTATTTCCCGCGCGAGGGGTATCTGGTCAACGCCGGCACGTACCAGTCCAGCACCGGCCTGGGCGCGGATGCGCGGTTCGGCCAGATCGATCTGGATGCCGTGGCTGCGCGCTCGTTCGGCAAGCATGCCCTGCAGCTGGGACTGCGCTACCACGTCACGTCGTCCGGCACGGCGCCGGTGCAGAACCTGTACCGGCTGGGCGGGCGCTGGCGCCTGGCCGGTTTCCAGCAGAACCAGCTGACCGGGCAGGACTATGCACTGGGTTTTGCCGGCTACACCTATGAGCTGGGCACGTTGCTCGGGCGCTCGGCCCAGGTCGGTGGCACGGTCGAGTATGGCAATGCCTGGCAGCGGCGCAGCGACATGTCGTTGAGCGACGGCATCTTGAACGGCAGCCTGTTCCTCGGTTTTGATTCGTGGATCGGCCCGTTGATCTTCGGTATGGGATTCCGCGAAGGCGGTGAGAACGTGCTGTTCATCGAGCTGGGGCAGTCGTTGTAGGTCCACCCGCGGCGATCCACGCGTCCACGGCCTGGCTGACCACGGTCATCGGCATGGCCCCATTGCCCAGGATCAGATCGTGGAAGGCGCGTATATCGAACCGGTCGCCCAGTTCCCTGCGGGCGTGCTCACGCAGTTCCAGCAGCCGCAGTTGGCCCATCTTGTAGGACGAGGCCTGGCCGGGCTGCACCAGGTAGCGGTTGACCTCGATGCGGACGTCGGCCGGAGTCATGCCGGTCTTCTCCTCCATGTAGGCGACGGCCTGCTCGGGCGTCCAGCGTTTGCGGTGCAGACCGGTATCGACCACCAGCCGCACCGAGCGGAACATCTCGGCCTGCAGGCGGCCCAGGTCACCGGCGGGGTCATCGCGGTACACGCCGGCCTCGGCCATCAACTGTTCGGCATACAGGGCCCAGCCTTCGCTGAAGGCGCTGGGATTGAGGCTGCGGCGCAGCATCGGCAGGTCCGTCAGAGTCTGGCCGATTGAGATCTGGAAGTGATGGCCCGGCGAACCCTCGTGATAGGTCAGGGTGGGAATGCTCCAGCGCGTGTTGGAGCGGATGTCGCCCAGGTTGATGAAGAAGGTGCCCGGGCGCGAGCCATCCATCGCCGGCGGGTAGTAATAGCCGCCCGGCGAGGTGGCCTGCATGTGCGCGGGCACCGGCTGCACCAGGAGTTTCTGTGTCGGCAGGTGGCCGAAGTAGGTCGGCAGGATCGGATCGAGGTCGCGCAGGCGCTGCTCGATGTCGCCGATCAGCTGCGTGCGGCCGGCGTCGCTGTCCTCGTAAAGGTAGCGCGGGTCCCTGCGCAGCTGCGCGATGCGCGCGGCCACGCTGCCGTCGCGCAGCCCGAGCTGTTTCAGGCGGGCATCCATGCGCGTGTCCAGCCGCGCCACTTCGCGCAGCCCGATCTGGTGGATCGCATCGGCATCCAGGTCGGTGCTGGTATACCAGCGCAGCGCGGCATCGTAGTACGCCTTGCCGTCCGGCAGTGCCCACACCCCCTTGTTGCCGGGATGGGTCGCCAGTGTTGCCTGCACGTTGTCAAGCAGACGCTGATAGCCCGGGTTCACCGCATCGCGCACCGCCGTGGTCGCCTGTGCGATCAGTTCAGCGCGCCGGGACGCGGGGATCGAGGGCACCTTGTCCAGTTTGCGCCGCAATGACTGCACCCACAGGCTGTCCTGCGGCGCCGGTTTCAGCAGGGCACGGTACTGGTTGGCCGCGCCCTCAAGCGCTACCTCGGGCGGTACCACGCCCAGGCGGGCCTGCATGTCCGCGTTGGCCCGGACCTGGTCCAGCTTGGGGCCCATCGCCTGCAGCCGTGCGATGTAATGAAGGGCGCTGGTCTCGTCAGTGACCGCATGCTGGTTGTCCATGAACTGCGGCAGGTTAACCGGCAGGCTGAACAACTGGTCCACGGCGTAGGCGCTGCCGCCGACCGGCAACCAGGCCGCGGCCCACGGCACGGCCATCAGATCGATCTGGGTCTGGTAGAACCAGCGCGCCAGCCCGTCGCTGAGCCGTTGCTGCGGATCCAGCGGCGGGCCTTTCCATGCACGGATCTGCGCCAGGTTGTCGACCAGGAAGCGGCGGTTGATCTCGCGCCGGGCCAGCGAGACGTCGGTCAGCTGGCCGGACAGATCACCGGCGGCATCGCCACTGATGCCGAGCATCGTGCGCAGTTCCGGATCGGCGTTGATCGCGGCCATTGTCTGCGCATCGAGCAGGGCGTTGAACGAGGTGGCGGCCGGGGCGCTGGCGGGGGCCGGCACCTGCGCCTGCGCCCGGTTCGAGGGAAGCGTCAAGGCGGCTGCGATCGCGAGGGCGAGCACGGCAGGGAAACGGCGGGCGGGCGTGGTCGGAATCACAGGGCGATCTCCGTTGGCGGGCGGGCTGCGCGCAGGCTACGCCAGCGCAGGGGCAAGCGCACCTGCTTCAGCCGGCGATCCGCTCGAAGCCGTCCGCGCTCCAGTCTTCACTGCCGACACCATGGTGGATGACGAACAGACCCTGCGGATCGTAACGGCGCTTGGCCGCCTGCAGCCGGGGGTAGTTCGGTCCCCAGAAGGCCTGCTGCCAGTCTTTCTGGAAGTAGTCGCTCTCCGAGACATAGGCCGGCGCCGACGGCGCCACCACGCTCAGTGCCTGGTAGGCGCGCGCAACGTTCAACGCGCCGCGGCGTGCACGGGGCTCATCGACGTTCAGGCCGAGGCCCGGATACACCGGCCCGCTGGCGTTGCCGATGATGGCCAGCGCGAAGGCATCCAGCACCGCCGGATGGGTGGCGGTTTCGCGGCTGGCCGCCAGCGCCGCCGCGGGCGCTCCGAACAGGCCCTTGTTGCAGTGCATGCCGACATCCATGTGCTCGGCGGCCGCGCAGATGGCTGCTGCCGCCTGCGTGCGCCGGGCATCGTCGAGCAGGGAGGAGGGCAGCCAGGCCGAGGCGTAGCCATGCAGGAACCAGCCGACCTGACCCTGGTCCCCCTTCCACAGCATGTGCCGGGAGGCGGCGCCCTCGCGGGTGTCCTCGGCGATCAGCGTGGGGGCGTGTTCGCGGAAGAAATCGGCGTCCCACATGTGGCGGGCGGGCATCGCCAATGCCTGCAGGGGGTCGGTGATGGCGTACGCCGGCCGGGCGCGGACCCAGTCCAGGAACGGCGTCCAGGTCGCTTCGGCCGCGTCGCGCGACAGGCCCTGGAATACCATCGAGATCGACAGGCGGCGCTTGTCTTTGAAGGTGAACTGCTCGCCCCAGTGCGCGTTGCACAGCGCGTCGCGATAGAAGCGCAGCATCTCCGCCACGAGGGCCTGCCAGCTGGCGTCGTCGCTGGCCTGGATCTGGCAGGAGACGCCGCCGAAGGTGTCGGGCAGGGCATGGGTGCGCAGCGTCATCCGGGTGACGATCCCGAAACTCGCCGCGCAGCCGCCTTTCAGGGCCCAGAACAGTTCGGGGTCATTGTCGGCGTTGACGATGCGGATCTGACCGTCGGCGGTGACGATCTCGGCTTCGAGCAGGCTGGCCGCGGCCGTGCCATGGGCTTTGGAGAAACTGCCGAAGCCGCCGCCGGTGACCAGGCCGGTCACGCCTACCGAGGTGCAGCCGCCGCCCTGGACATAGCGCCCACCGCGGGTGGTGACCGCATCGTAGGCATCGATCCACATCGCCCCGGCGCCCACGCTGACCGCCGGCTGCGGTGCGGTGCCCGGGCGGGCGTTGTGGGCGACGAAGGCATCGTGCAGCTCGACCTGGTTCATCGCGCGGGTCCAGACCAGCAGCGAATCCGGCGCACAGGACGTCCCGTGGTAGCTGTGCCCGCCGCCTTTGACCACCAGCCGCAGGTGATGGGTCCGGGCGAAGTTCACCGCGGCGGCGACATCGGCACTGTTGGCGGCGGCCACCAGCTTGGCGCTGGGCACCGAACGCCACGCGCCGAAGTAGCCGCTGGTCTGGGTCAGTGCGGGCTGGTCGCCGAGGTAGAACGGGTTCTGCAGCTGCTCCAGCGCCGCCGCGCGGGTGGCGGGGTCCGCGAGGAACGGCGACTGCGGCACCGACAGGCGACCGCCGACGGCACGCGACAGCCGCTCCCACGCCGCAGCGGCAGGCCAGGCCGCGGTGCCGGGACGTACCCGGGCAGCACCGGCCGCGACGGCGGGTCCGGCCTTGAGCAGCATCGGCAGCAGCGGCAGGGTCAGTCCAGCCTTGAGGCAATCGCGTCGTTTCATCGGGGTGGTTCCTGTGGCAGTGCCGTGTTCGATGCCGGCCAGTGTGGTCCCGTAGAGGCCCGCCAGCCGTGGCCTGGGGCCGAAATCCGGGGGTGAAGGGACGAGTGGTGGCGGGCCAGGGGCGACCGGTGCCCGGCAGATGCGACGCGATCGGTGCCGGTTGACGCATGCCCTACGCGGCATACCCTAGGCTGGTTCCCTTGCGCTCGCGGCCGATGCCGGGCGACCGTCCCACGACACCCGGATCCATGCCGACCCCGAAAGACCCCACGCCCGATTCACTGGCTGCCTTCACTCCCGCTACGCGCCACTGGTTCACGGCGGCGTTCGCGACCCCGACCCCGGCACAGGCGCAGGCCTGGGCGGCGATCAGCGCCGGCCAGCACACCTTGGTCATCGCGCCGACCGGTTCGGGCAAGACCCTCGCCGCGTTCCTGCAGGCGATCGACCAGCTGTTCCGCAGCGGGGCGCCGAAGAAGCGCGGCACCCGCGTGCTGTATCTCTCGCCGATCAAGGCGCTCGGCGCCGATGTCCAGCGCAATCTGCAGATACCGCTGCAGGGCGTCAGTGCCGAACGTGAGCGGCGCGGCGATCCGGCAGTCACCCTGTCGGTCGCGATCCGGACCGGCGACACCACCACGGCGGAGCGCGCGCGGCTGCTGCGGCGTCCGCCCGACATCCTGATCACCACGCCCGAATCGCTGTTCCTGATGCTCACCTCGCAGGCGCGCGAGACCCTGCGCGACGTGCATACCGTGATCATCGATGAGATCCATGCGGTGGCCGGCAGCAAGCGCGGCACCCATCTGGCGGTGAGCCTGGAGCGGCTCGACGCCCTGTTGCGGGCGCCAGCGCAGCGCATCGGGCTGTCGGCCACGGTGCGACCGGTCGAAGAAGTCGCGCGGTTCCTCGGCGGCGACCGCCCGGTGACCGTGGTCCATCCGCCCTCGCAGCGGGCCCTGGATGTCCGCATCGTGGTGCCGGTGGAGGACATGGCCGACATTCCGCCACACCCTGCCGCGGCCGATGCGCCACCGGCGTCCGGGCGGATCGGGTCGATCTGGCCCCATGTGGAGGCCAGCATCCTGGACCAGGTGTTGGCGCGGCGTTCCACCATCGTGTTCGCCAACTCGCGGGGCGTGGCCGAAAAGCTGACCGCGCGCTTGAACGAGCTGTACGCCGACCGCGTCGCCCGCGGCCAGGTCCCGGCGCAGGCCCCGACAGCGGCGCCCGCGCCCGAGCACTACGGCTCGTTCAATGGCGGCACCGCCGGACGGGCCGCCGGTGCGGAGACGCTGATCGCGCGGTCGCACCACGGCTCGGTCTCCAAGGAACAGCGCCGCGAGATCGAACAGGCGCTCAAATCCGGCGAACTGCGCTGCGTGGTGGCAACCTCCAGCCTGGAGCTGGGCATCGACATGGGCCTGGTCGATCTTGTGATCCAGGTGGCCGCACCGCCCTCGGTGGCCAGCGCGCTGCAGCGGGTCGGGCGCGCCAGCCACCAGGTCGGGGGCATCTCGACGGGCCTGGTCTACCCGCGCACGCGGCGCGACCTGATCGACGCGTCCGTGGCGGTGGAGCGCATGCTGGCCGGCGAGATCGAAGCCATCGACCCGCCGCGCAACCCGCTGGACGTGCTGGCCCAGCAGACAGTGGCCGCCGCCGCGATGGAGACGCTGGACGTGGAGGCCTGGTATGCATGCGTGCGCCGCGCCGCTCCATACCGGTCGCTGCCCCGCAGCGCCTTCGATGCCACCCTGGACATGCTGGCCGGGCGCTATCCCTCCGATGATTTCGCCGGCTTCCGGCCGCGCCTGGTCTGGAACCGGGTCACCGGCGAACTCAGCGCGCGCCCGGGTGCGAAGCAGCTGGCGGTCACCAGCGGCGGGACGATTCCGGACCGCGGCATGTTCAGCGTGGTGCTGCCGGAAGGCGAGGAGCGTGCCGGGTCACGCCGCGTCGGCGAGCTCGATGAGGAGATGGTCCACGAATCGCGGGTCAACGACGTGATCACCCTGGGCGCGACCTCGTGGCGGATCGAACAGATCACCCACGATCAGGTCGTCGTCACCCCAGCGCCGGGCCGTTCGGCGCGCCTGCCGTTCTGGCGCGGTGAGGGGGTCGGCCGGCCCGCCGAGCTGGGCGAGGCGGTGGGCGCCTTCATCGGCGCGCTCGACGCCGTGGTGGCGGACGAGGGGGGCGAGGGGGACGAGGGGATTGGGCCTGCACTGCGCGAACGGCTGCAGGCCGCCGGGCTGGCCGACAACGCGATCGCCAACATCGCCGGGCTGCTGGCCGAGCAGCGCGAGGCCACCGGTGTGCTGCCCACCGATCGCAGCCTGGTGCTGGAGCGCTGCCGGGATGAGGCCGGCGACTGGCGGTTGATGCTGCATTCGCCGTATGGGCGGCGCGTGCACGATCCGTGGGCGCTGGCGGTGGCCGCGCGCATCCGCGAACGCTGGGGCGTGGATCCGGCGGTGGTCGCCAGCGACGACGGCATCATCGCGCGGCTGCCCGACGCACACGGACGCCTGCCGGGCGCGGAGCTGTTCCTGTTCGAGCCGGAGCGGCTGCGCCGGGAGGTCACCCGCGCCGTGGGCGGATCGGCCCTGTTCGCCGCGCGCTTCCGCGAATGTGCCGCACGCGCGCTGTTGCTGCCGCGGCGTACGCCCGGCCGCCGCTCGCCACTGTGGCAGCAGCGCCTGCGCGCCGGCGAACTGCTCGCCATCGCGCAGGGCTACCCGGAGTTCCCGATCCTGATCGAGACCGCGCGCGAGTGCCTGCAGGATGTCTACGATCTGGACGCGCTGGATGCGCTGATGCAGCGGCTCGCCGAAGGCAGCGTGGCGATCGCCGATGTCACCACCGAGGTGCCGTCACCGTTCGCGGCGAACCTGCTGTTCGGGTATGTCGCCGAGTTCATGTACGGCACCGATGTGCCGTTGGCCGAACGCCGCGCCTCGGTGCTCTCGCTCGACAGCGGCCTGCTCGGTGATCTGCTCGGCCAGGTCGACCTCGGCGAACTGCTGGATGCGGCCGTGGTCGAGCAGGTGGGCGATGAGCTGCAACGGCGGGCGCCCGATCGACGAGCGCGCGGCAGGGAAGGGATCGCCGACCTGCTGCGCGAACTGGGGCCCCTCACCGACGAAGCGCTGGCGCTGCGACTGGTCGATACCGATCCTGCGCCTGAGCTGGCCGCCCTCGTCGATGAGCGGCGCGCCTTCCCGGTCCGGATCGCCGGCGGTGTGCACTGGGCGGCCATCGAGGATGCCGGGCGCCTGCGTGATGCCCTCGGCGTGGGCCTGCCGACGGACGTGCCGGCGGTATTCCTGCAGCCGTCGGTGGACCCGCTGGGCGAACTGCTCGCGCGATACGCACGCACCCATGCGCCGTTCACCACGGCGGAGGCCGCCGCCGCGTTCGGACTCGGCGTGGCCGTCGTCGATGCGGCATTGGTGGGGTTGGAAGTGCAGGGCAAGCTGCTCAAGGGCAGCTTCGGTGTGGCCCGCCGGGATGCACGCTCCGCCGCCGCCATGGCCGGGCCGATGCCGTTGGCCCGCCACGAATGGGTCGGTGACGCGGTATTCCGTCGGCTGCGGATGCGCTCGCTGCAGCAGGCCCGCGAGGCGACCCGCCCGGTCGCGCGCGAGGCATATGCCTTGCTGCTGCTGGAGCGCCATGGCGTGCTCGCCGACGCCGAACAGGCCGCGCAGGGCAGCGTACACCGCGGCGCGGGCGCGCTGGAGGGCATCGACGGGGTGCTGCGCGTGGTCGAGCTGC
Source organism: Stenotrophomonas sp. TWI700 (assembly GCF_039673645.1). Classification (NCBI taxonomy): domain Bacteria; kingdom Pseudomonadati; phylum Pseudomonadota; class Gammaproteobacteria; order Lysobacterales; family Lysobacteraceae; genus Stenotrophomonas; species Stenotrophomonas sp. TWI700. The sequence continues at coordinate 65,815 of NZ_JBDJMB010000001.1, forward strand.
TGGCCGGCGTGGCGCTGCCGGTGTCGGTCTGGGAGCAGCAGATTCTCCCGGCGCGCGTGGTCGACTACGCCCCGGCAATGCTCGATGAGCTGCTCGCCACCGGGACCGTGGTGTGGGCCGGGCATGGGCGGCTGGGCGATGAGGACGGCCTGGTCTCGCTGCATCTGCAGGAGGTCGCCGCCGAGACACTGCCGGCACTCCAGGTCTCGGCCGCGCTGTCGCCCTTGCAGGAGGCCCTGCTGCAGGTGCTGGCCGACGGCGGCGCGTACTTCGCGCGCCAGCTGGTCACGGCGGTGGGCAGTCACTGGGCGCGGGCCGGCACGCCGACTACGGATATCAGCGCCGAGCAGCTGCACGCCGCGCTGTGGGACCTGGCCTGGGCGGGCTACCTGAGCACCGATCTGTGGGCACCGCTGCGCGGCATGTCCGGCGCACGCGCGCCACGGCCGCGGGTCGCGCGCACGTCGCGGCGTGGTCGAGGCTTCCGTGGCATCCCGATGGGGGAGACGCCCTTGGCCGACGGCGCGTCGGCAGTGATCGCCAGTTTCGCCGCACCCACCCTGGCCGGGCGCTGGTCGCTGCTGCAGCGCGAGGCGATCAGCGACACGGTACGCGCGGTGGCGCTGGCCGACGGCCTGCTGGACCGGCACGGCATCGTGACCCGTGGCGCGGCGGTGGCCGAAGGCATCGCCGGCGGCTTCCCGGCCCTGCAACAGGTCTATCGGGGCATGGAGGATGCGGGCCGCGTGCTGCGCGGCCGCTTCGTGGAAGGATTGGGTGGGGCGCAGTTCGCCGACCGCCTGATCGTGGATAGGCTGCGCGACATCGCCGAGGCCCTGCGGCCCGGTGCCGCCGAGGTCGCCGTCGGGTTGTCCGCGGTCGATCCGGCCAATCCGTTCGGGACCGTGCTGCCCTGGCCGGTGCACGGCTCGCGCGTGCGGCCGGTGCGCCGCGCCGGTGCCCTGGTAGTGATCGGCGGTGGGCGGCTGCTGATGTACCTGGCCCAGGGGGGGCGCCAGCTGCTGACGTTCTTCGACGCGGACGATGTGTCCCTGGCAGACACCACGGCTGCCGCGGCCAAGGCGCTGGCCAGTGCACTGCGGCGTGGCCGCCGCACCTCGTTCACCGTGGAACTGATCGACGATGCGCCGGCCCGACGCGATGGCCTGATGGACGCGCTGCGGGCCGCCGGTTTCTCCAGTGCGCCAAAAGGCGTCAGCTGGGAGGGATGAGCAGGGGGAGGCGAAGACTTACTGACGCCGTCTAAGTAGAAACACGCTGGCCGCGACGATGACCGACACGGACTATTGAGCACCACCGTCGTCGGAGAAGTGCATGGCCAGCTCATCCGCAAAGAAGAAGCCCGGTTCATCCGCAAAGAAGCCCAACATTCTCGTCATCTGGGGAGACGACATCGGCATCTCCAACCTGAGCTGCTACTCGCGCGGCCTGATGGGATACCAGACGCCGAACATCGACCGCTTGGCCAACGAGGGCATGCTGTTCACCGACTCCTACGGCGAGCAGTCCTGTACGGCAGGGCGTTCGTCCTTCATCACCGGCCAGAGCGTCCTGCGGACCGGCCTGTCGAAGGTCGGCATTCCGGGCGCGCCGGTCGGCATGAACGAGAAGATCGTCACCATCGCCGCGCTGCTGAAGAACGAGGGCTATACCACCGGGCAGTTCGGCAAGAACCACCTGGGCGACCTCAACCACATGCTGCCCACCAACCATGGGTTCGACGAGTTCTACGGCAATCTGTACCACCTCAATGCCGAAGAAGAGCCGGAGATGTACGACTACTTCCCCAAGGACGAGTTCGGGGATTTCATCGAGACCATCAAGCCGCGCGGCGTGATCCACAGTTTCGCCACCGACAAGGATGACAGCACCGACCAGAAGCGCTGGGGCAAGGTGGGCAAGCAGAAGATCGAGGATACCGGCCCGCTGGACCGCAAGCGCATGCTGACCTGCGATGACGACTTCGCCGACCGCGCCAAGGCCTTCATCAAGCAGGCGAACGACGACGACACGCCGTTCTTCGTCTGGGTGAACTTCACCCACATGCACCTGATCACGCATACCAAGAAGGAAAGCCTGGGGCAGGCCGGGCGCTGGCAGTCGCCGTATCACGACACGATGATCGACCACGACAAGAACGTGGGCTCGTTGCTCGATTACCTCGACGAGCTGGGCATCGCCGAAGACACTCTGGTGGTGTACTCGACCGACAACGGGCCGCATCGCAATTCGTGGCCGGATGGCGGCATGACGCCGTTCCGCAGCGAGAAGGACACCAACTGGGAAGGCGCGTTCCGGATTCCGCTGGTGGTGCGCTACCCGGGCAAGATCAAGGCCGGCTCGGTCTCCAACGAGATCGTGCAGCACCATGACTGGCTGCCCACCTTCCTGGAACTGGCCGGCAACAAGGGCGTGGTCGACGACCTCAAGAAGGGCGTCAAGGCGATCGGGCGCACCTACAAGAACCACATCGACGGTGTCAGCCTGCTGCCGTACCTCACCGGCAAGGAAGAGAAATCGCCGCGCAAGCTGTTCGTCTACATCTCCGATGATGGCGACATGCTCGGGATCCGCTATGACAACTGGAAGGTGACCTTCATCGAGCAGCGCTGCAAAGGCACGATGCAGATCTGGGGCGAACCGTTCACGGTGATGCGCATCCCCAAGATCTACAACCTGCGCACGGATCCGTACGAGTTCGCGGACGTGACCTCCAACACCTACTGGGACTGGTACATCAACCACGTCTACATCGTGTACGGCGCGATCGCGTTGCTGACCAAGTTCAACGAGACCTTCGTGGACTTCCCCAAGATCCAGAAGCCGAACACGTTCACGGCCGACCAGGCGGTGGAGAAGCTGCAGGAAGCAGTGACCGGCAAATAGCGGCAGGGTGTGCGTCCGCGCCAGCATCAACGAACGGGGGGACGGGATGTCCCCCTTTCGTCGTGCCTGCCGTATCAGGCTGCTTCGGCGGCCGCGGGCTCGCGTGCAGGAACGTAGGCCGGGTAGTCGATATAGCCGGTGGCGCCGCCGCCATAGAACGTCTCGCGATCGGCAGGCGCCAGCGGCCAGCCGTTCTGCAGGCGTGCCACCAGGTCCGGGTTGCTGATGAAGCCGGTGCCGAAGGCGGCCAGATCGATCACGCCGGCATCGATCAACTGCTCGGCGCGCGCGCGGGTCATGCCGCCGGCGAGAATCAGCGCGGTGCCGGGCAGGTGCGGCTTCAGCGTGCGCAGCAGACCGCCGAAACCCGAATCGCCCGCGCCATCGACCGACTTCTGGCCGACCTTGAAGCCGGACTGGTCCATCAGATGCACATAGGACAGGCCACGTTGACCGATCGCCTGGATGAGCGCGGTGTAGGTCGCGTCGATCTCCGGATACAGCGGCATGTCGAACAGCTGGCCATACGGCGAAAGGCGGATGGCGGTGCGCGAGGCACCGATGCGCGCGACCACGGCATCGATCACCTCGTGGGTGAAGCGCAGCCGGTTCTCCAGCGTCTGCGGGCCGTACTGGTCGCTGCGGTCATTCACCCGCGGATTGATGAACTGCTCATGCAGGTAGCCGTTCGCCCCATGGATTTCCACGCCATCGAAGCCGGCGTCGATGGCATTGGCGGCCGCCTGCGCGAAGTCGGCGACGATGCGCGCGATCTCCTCCGTCTGCAGCTGGCGCGGGGCCGGCGAGGCCACCAGCGCGGGCTGGCCGTGCGCGTCGTAGCCGAACGCCTGCGCGCCCACCGGCAGGCGCGAACTGGCGCTGACCGGGAGCGCATCATCGGCCTGGATGGTCGGGTGCGAGACCCGGCCGACGTGCCAGATCTGCGCGAACATCCGGCTGCCCAGTGCGTGGACCGAATCGGTGGTCAGGCGCCAGCCGGCGATCTGCTCGGCGGTGAAGATGCCGGGGTTGAACAGGTAGCCCTGGCCCTCGCGGGAAATGGGCGTGCCTTCGCTGACGATCAGGCCGGCGGTGGCACGCTGGGCGTAATAGAGCGCAGTGCGCTCATCGGCGGCGTCGTGCGGGGCACGGGCACGGGTCAGCGGGGCCATGACCACGCGGTTGCGCAGGGGCAGGCCGGCGAGGTCGAAGGTGTCGAAAAGGGCGCTCATGGGGAGTCCAGATGGGGGAAGGGGGAGGGCATGGCGATCCGCCATGCGCGTGACCTCATCGTATGGGCATGCGATAACGGCCACAATCCGGCCTTGAGACAAATTACTATTGCTGAAATCGCAATTCAGACGCCGACGCCCCCGCCATGCAGCTCAAAGCCCTCCGCTATTTCCTCACCGTTGCCGCCACCGGCAGCTTCCTGGCCACGGCGCGGCACTACCGGGTGCCGGCGTCGTCGGTATCGCGCTTCATCGCGGCACTCGAGCAGGATGTCGAGCAGCAGTTGTTCTACCGCAGCACGCGCGCCGTGCGGCTGACCGAGGCCGGCGAGCGCTTCCACCTGCAGGTGCGCGATGCCGTCGACCTGCTGGACGAGGCGGTCGAACAGCTGGAAGGCCGCGATGCCGGACTGCGGGGGCTGATCCGCATCAACGCCCCCGAATCGCTGGGGCGACTGCATATCGCCCAGATCGTCAACACATTGCAGGCCCAGTATCCGGAGCTGCTCGTGGAGCTCACCCTCACCGACATGCTGATCGATCCGGTGCAGGAGGGGGTGGACATCACCATCCGGGTGGGGCCGCTGGTCGACTCGGGCCTGATCGGCAAGGTCATCGCGCCGCACCGGAACCTGCTCGCCGCCAGCCCGTCCTACCTGGCCGCGCACGGCACGCCGGAGCGCCCCGAGGATCTGCTGCAGCATCAGTGCCTGGTCTACAAAGGCCAGCTGGGCATCCAGAAGTGGTACTTCCGCGCCACGCCCGACGCGCCGTTCAAGGCCTTGAACGTGACCGGGCCCTTGCGCAGCAACAACGCCGAAGCGTTGCTGGCGGCCGCGCTCGCGGGGCGCGGCGTGGTGATGTTCCCGACCTGGCTGTTCAACCCGGAAACCCTGCAGGGCGGACACATGGTCACGCTGCTCGATGACTGGGAGTTTTCGCCGCAGTCCGAGCGCGTCCATCTGCAGCTGCTGTCGCCGGAAAACAAACTGCGCTCGCGCAAGGTCCGCGAAGTCTCGGCATTCCTCACCGATGCGATCGGCTCGCCACCGTACTGGGATCGTGCCGTTCCCTGAGTCCAACGGCCATCGGCACCCCCATCACGCGTGCAGTGGCAGGATCAGGAGAGATTCGCCCCTCACCAGGAGACCACCATGGCTTCGACCGTTGTCCTGACCCGATCATGGGTCATCCATCCGTTCCACGCCGCTGTGCTGGGTGGCGTGCTGCCGCTGTTCCTCGGCGCGCTGCTGGCGGACTACGCTTACTGGAGCTCGTACGAGATCCAATGGTCCAACTTCGCCTCCTGGCTGCTGATCGGGGCCATGGTGATGACCACGCTGGCCCTGCTGTGCGGGATCGTCGGCCTGGTCCGTCGCAGCCGCAACCTGGTGTATGTGGTGCTGCTGGCCGTGACCTGGGGCGTGGGCTTCATCAACTGCCTGCACCACGCTCGCGATGCGTGGGCGGTGATGCCGGCCGGGCTGGTGCTTTCGGTGATCCTGGCGGTGCTGGCGTTGATCGCGACCTGGGTGGGACTGTCCAGCCTGCGCGCGGGAGGTGTCCGATGAACCGCCAGACGATCCGGATCCTCTCGGTGTCCGCGCTTGCGGTCGCGCTGGCTGCCTGCAGCAGCAAGGCCCCCGAGCTCGAGCAGTACGGCGGCAACCCGGAGATGCCCAAGCCGCATCGCGGGCTGATGCCGGACATGACCATTGCCAAGCCGGCCCAGTGGGGCGACACCCTGCCGACCGTGCCCAAGGGCTACCGGATCTCGGCGATCGCCACGGATCTGAGCATTCCGCGGCAGACGCTGGTCCTCCCCAACGGCGACATCCTGGTGGCGGAAGGCCGGGGCGGCAGCGCACCGAATCTGAAACCGAAGGACGTCATCGCCGGCAAGATCAAGGCCAAGGGCAATACCGCGGTCAAGAGCGGCAACCGCCTGACCCTGCTGCGCGATTCCGATGGCGATGGCACCTATGAATTGAAGACGGTGTTTGCCGACAAGCTCAACGCCCCGTATGGCCTGGCGATGATCGGCAATGCGATCTACGTGGCCAACCAGGATGCCGTGGTGCGCTTCGACTACCAGGACGGCCAGACCAAGGCGGCCGCGGCCCCGGTCAAGCTGACCGACCTGCCCGCGGCGATCAACCATCACTGGACCAAGGCGATGACCGCCAGTGCCGATGGCCGCTACCTCTATGTGGGTATCGGCTCCAACAGCAACATCACCGAGCGTGGCATGGCGGTGGAAATCGACCGTGCGCGGATCTGGCAGATCGACGTGGCTACCGGCGCGCACAAGGATTACGCCACCGGCATCCGCAATCCCACCGCACTGGCGATCCAGCCGGGCACCGGCACGCTGTGGGCGGTGGTCAACGAACGCGATGAAATCGGCCCGAACCTGGTTCCGGATTACCTTACCTCGGTGAAGGAGGGCGGGTTCTATGGCTGGCCCTACAGCTACTGGGGCAAGAACGTGGATCGTCGGGTGATGCCGCAGAATCCGGCGAAGGTCGCCTCGGCGATCGCACCGGACTACGCGCTGGGCTCGCATGTGGCCGCACTCGGCGTGGCGTTCTCGTCGCCGGTGATGGGCACGCAGTTCGCCGATGGCGTGTTCGTGGGCGAGCACGGCAGCTGGAACCGCAATCCACCGGTCGGCTACAAGGTAGTGTTCGTGCCCTTCAGCAATGGTCGCCCGGCCGGCGAGCCGATCGATTTCGTGAGCGGCTTCTTCGGCGAAGACGGCAAGACCCGCGGCCGCCCGGTCGGCGTCTCGGTCGATCCGCGCGGCGCCCTGATCGTCGCCGACGACCTCTCCAACACGATCTGGCGCGTCACCCCTGACGGCACGCCCGCTCCGTAACGCTCCATTAATGGGGACGGAGGGGATTAATAATCCCCTCCGTCCCCGTTATGACGCTTGACCTTCCCATGATGGGAACCTTTAGGGTGGCAGGTAACCTCACCCCAAGGACTGTCCCCATGTCTTCCATTGCTTCCCGGTCCGGTGCGCCGATCAGCCGCCTGAGCCTGCCCATCGAGGGCATGACCTGTGCCTCGTGCGTGGGCCGGGTCGAGCGTGCGCTCACCGCGGTGCCCGGCGTGATGAGCGCCTCCGTCAACCTCGCCACCGAGCGCGCCGACCTCGGTTTCATCGGTGCGGCCGATCCCCTGGCCGCCGTACGCGCCATCGAGAGTGCGGGGTACACCGTGCGGGAAGACAGCACCGAACTGAGCATCGAGGGCATGACCTGCGCCTCCTGTGTCGGCCGCGTCGAACGCAGCCTCGCGCAGGTGCCCGGCGTGATCGCGGCCAGCGTCAACCTTGCCACCGAGCGCGCCCAAGTACGCCATCTGGCCGGGACCGTGTCCGTCGCCGATCTCGAGGCCGCCGTGGAAAAGGCCGGCTATACCGCGCGCGCCGTCACCGTCAGCACCGCCGCGGCCGGCGACCAGGAGGAGGAACGCCGCGAAGGGGAAGCGCGCGCGCTGCGCCGCTCCCTGATGCTCGCCGCCGCACTGACCCTGCCGGTGTTCATCCTGGAAATGGGCTCACATCTGGTGCCGGCCATGCACCACTGGGTGATGCACACCTTGGGAATGCAGACCAGCTGGTATCTGCAGTTCGCCTTGGCCACGCTGGTGCTGTTCGGGCCCGGCCTGCGTTTCTTCCGCAAGGGCGTGCCGGCGCTGCTGCGTGGCGCGCCGGACATGAACTCGCTGGTGTCGCTGGGCACCGCGGCCGCCTATGGCTACTCGGTGGTCGCCACCTTCGCGCCGGGCGCACTCCCGCCGGGAACCGCCAATGTCTACTTCGAGGCGGCCGTGGTGATCGTGACCCTGATCCTGCTCGGCCGCACGCTGGAGGCGCGGGCCAAGGGCCGCACCTCACAGGCGATCAAGCGCCTGGTCGGGCTGCAGGCGCGGACCGCACGCGTGCAGCGCGGCGGTGACACCGTCGAAGTGCCGCTCGAGCAGGTCACGCGCGGCGACATCGTGCTGGTCCGCCCGGGCGAGAAGGTGCCGGTGGACGGCGCGGTGGTCGAGGGATCCTCGTACGTGGACGAAAGCATGATCACCGGCGAACCGGTGCCGGTCGCCAAGGCGGTGGGTGCCGAGGTCGTCGGTGGCAGCCTCAACACGACCGGTGCCTTCAGTTTCCGTGTCACCAAGGTGGGCGGAGACACCGTGCTCGCGCAGATCATCCGTCTGGTCGAGCAGGCGCAGGGCTCTAAGCTGCCGATCCAGGCGCTGGTCGACAAGGTGACGATGTGGTTCGTGCCGGCGGTGATGGCCGCGGCCGCGTTGACCTTCCTGGTCTGGCTGGTGTTCGGCCCTGCGCCGGCGCTGACCTTTGCGCTGGTCAATGCCGTCGCGGTGCTCATCATCGCCTGCCCCTGTGCGATGGGCCTGGCCACGCCGACCTCGATCATGGTCGGCACCGGGCGCGCCGCCGAACTGGGCGTGCTGTTCCGCAAGGGCGAAGCCCTGCAGGCACTGCGCGATGTGAGCGTGATTGCGCTGGACAAGACCGGCACGCTGACCAAGGGCCGTCCCGAACTGACCGACCTGGAGCCGGCCGCCGGTGTCACGGCGGATGAGGTGCTGGCGCTGGTCGCTGCAGTGGAGACCCGTTCCGAGCACCCGATCGCCGAGGCCATCGTGGCGGCCGCCAAGGCGCGGGGTCTTGCACTGGCTCCCATCGAGCGCTTCGAGGCCGTGCCCGGCTTCGGCGTGTCGGCGCAGGTCGGCGGCCGCAGCGTCGCAGTCGGCGCGGACCGCTACATGACCCAGCTCGGCCTGGATGTCGCCGCCTTCCGCGCTACTGCCCAGCAGCTGGGCGAGCAGGGCAGGAGCCCGCTGTATGCCGCCATCGATGGTCGTCTGGCGGCGGTCATCGCGGTGGCCGACCCGATCAAGGAGAGCACGCCGGCGGCGATCCAGGCGCTGCACGCGCTCGGCCTGAAAGTGGCGATGATCACCGGCGACAATGCCGCCACCGCCGCGGCGATCGCCCGCCAGCTCGGCATCGATGAAGTGGCGGCTGAAGTGCTGCCGGACGGCAAGGTCGCGGCGTTGAAGCGTTTCCGCGCGGGCGGCGCCAAGGTGGCCTTCGTCGGCGACGGCATCAACGACGCACCGGCACTGGCCGAGGCCGATGTCGGCCTGGCAATCGGTACCGGGACGGATGTGGCGATCGAGGCCGCGGACGTGGTGCTGATGTCCGGCGACCTGCGTGGCGTGCCCAATGCCATCGCACTGAGCAAGGCGACCATCCGCAACATCAAGCAGAACCTGTTCTGGGCCTTCGCCTACAACGCGGTGCTGATCCCGGTGGCTGCGGGCCTGCTGTACCCGTTCAACGGCACGCTGCTCTCGCCGATCTTCGCCGCGGCGGCGATGGCCCTGTCCAGCGTGTTCGTGCTCGGCAACGCGCTGCGGCTCAAGCGCTTCCATGCACCGATGCAGGCCGATACGCTGGGTACCGGCGTCGAGGCAGGCGCGATGAGGACCGTACGATGAATATTGGCGAAGCGGCGACGTTCTCGGGCGTGTCGGCCAAGATGATCCGCTACTACGAGCAGATCGGGTTGATCCCTCCGGCGGCACGCTCGGAGGCGGGTTACCGGCATTACAGCCCGCAGGACGCGCACAGCCTGCGCTTCATCCGGCGCGCGCGCGATCTCGGGTTTTCGGTCGAGCAGATCGGCGAACTGCTGGTGCTGTGGCAGGACCGCGGGCGCGCCAGTGCCGACGTCAAGGCGGTGGCGCTGTCCCACGTGGGGGGGTTGAAGGCCAAGATCGCCGAGCTGCAGGCGATGGTACAGACCCTGGAGCATCTGGCCGAGCACTGCCACGGCAATGACCGGCCGGATTGCCCGATCATCGCGGACCTGGCCGAGCCCGTTGCCGCAGCATCAGACGCGCCGGCGTCCAGGAAGGCGCGCCGGACGCCGTTGTTCGGGGCCGATACCCCCGTGTCCTCACGCGGGGTATCGGCGCGGAAGCCCCGCGCCTGAGTGACCTTCGCGGGTGATCAGGTAGGGGGTCACGGCGCTGATGCCGGCGCCTGTCGGCATCCTGACGTCGCAAATGCCTTGCTCGGCAGCACGGTTTTCTACACTGGCAGTCGGGCCTGTGCCCGACCGATTGCAGGAGCTGGATGTGGCAACCCTTGATACCCGATGTGGTCTGCGGCTCGAACGGCGCGCCGGGGTAATCCAGTTTCCGGTTCACTACGCCCGGGGAGGCACGTCGACCGGCGTGATCATCGATGCCGCATTCGCGCCTGCGGATATGGTCGCGCGCGAAGAACTCCTGAGGCACCTGCTGGGGGTGCCTCAGCGGGGGACGGTCGCCCGCAACAGTCAGATCACCGGGCTCGGCCGCGGCACGGCGACCAGCAACAAGGCCTTTTTGGCGCATGTTGAAACAGTCGACGGACGGAACAGGATTGTGAGCACGCTGGCACAACTGGCAGCAGCGCATGCCACTGTGGACTGGAGCGTCAACTGCGGCAACTTCTCCTCCGCGCTTCCACTTTGGGCGGTCGACATGGGGCTGGGGTCGGGCACGCGCGGTGATCTGGAGATTGATATCCGCAATACCAATACCGGTGTCATCACCACGGCGCGGTTGCTCAGGGAGGGCGCGGGCCTCCGCGATGTCGAGATTCCCGGTGTCCAGGGTGCCTTTCCCGGTGTCGACCTCTTCCTTCGAGCGCCGGTCGGCGCCAAGACCGGCACGCTGCTGCCCACCGGTCGGGTCGTTGACGATGTGCTCGGGGTGCAGGTGTCCTGCGTCGATGTGGCTGTTCCCATGGTCATCATCGACGCGGGGTCGTTCGGCAAGTCGGCCTGGGAGGAGCCCGCGGAACTGGAGGCTGACGCTGACTTCATGCGGGCGCTGCGCGCGGTGTGGATTGAGGCGGGTGTGCGAATGGGTCTGCGGAAACCCGATGGCGAGTTGATGAGCCGGGACGCATTGGCCCACAGTGAAACGATTCCCAAGGTATGCATCGTGGGCAAACCACGCGGCGGCGGCGCGATCTCGGTCCGATACTTCACGCCTCAAACCGCCCACGCCTCCATGGCGGTCTCCGGTGGCTGCTGCCTTGCGGCGGCCATGCTCATCTCAGGGTCGATCGCCTCACGCGTGGCGGTGGGTGTTGCGCCGCCGTGCGAGCAGGATGCCGAACAGGTACTGGGCATGGAAAACCCAGCGGGGGTTCTGGAGGCGACGGTGGTGGCACGTGTCGCGTCCAACAGGCTGGAGGTGACATCGGTAGGCTATCGCCGGAATGCGCAGATTCTGCAGCGCGGCCATGTACCGCTCTACCACGCGTCGCGTCATCTGGATAATGCACTGTCTGCGCTGATGGGATAGCGCGGCCGCAGGCGACGGCGGCGAGCGGCCCAGAAGAGTGTCTGCGTCGTGGCAGACACTCCCTGGTGCGCACTACGGAACGCGTTGTCAGCGCAGTCCGATTGCACGGCCTATGCCTTGGCGGGCGCACCGAGGCGCTGCAACAGCACGGCCGCGGCTTCGGCGGACGAGGCCGGATTCTGGCCGGTGATCAGCAGCCCGTCGCTGACCACGTACGAGCCCCAGTCCGGGCCCTGCGAGTAGTCGCCACCTGCGGCCTTGAGCATGTCTTCAACCAGGAAGGGCACCACCTCGGTCAGGCCGACGCCGGCTTCCTCGGTATTGGTGAAGCCGGTGACCTTCTTGCCCTGGACCAGCGGGGCGCCCTCGGCGCTCTTGACGTGACGCAGCACGCCGGGGGCATGGCAGACCAGCGCAACCGGCTTGCCGGCGGCGATGAAGGCTTCGATCAGCGCGATCGAGTGGCTGTCTTCGGCCAGGTCCCACAGCGGGCCATGGCCACCGGGATAGAACACGGTATCGAAGTCGGCCTGCGAGACGCTGTCCAGACGCACGGTGTCGGCCAGCTGTGCGTTGGCGTCCGCATCGGCTTCGAAACGACGCGTGGCGTCGGTCTTGAAGTCAGGCTCGTTGCTCTTGGGATCCAGCGGCGGCTGCCCGCCCTTGGGCGAGGCCAGGACGATCTCGGCGCCAGCATCCTTGAAGGTGTAGTAGGGCGCGGCCAGCTCTTCCAGCCAGAAGCCGGTCTTCTTGCCGGTGGTGCCGAGTTCGTCGTGGGACGTCAGTACGATGAGGACTTTCATGGGTGATACTCCTGCGGGTGCTTGATTAGACTGGTCGTCTAGTGATGGGGCCGAGAAAAAAACACGTCGTTGGACGTGCCTGGAACATCCCTTTGTCAGGGGGCGGTATGCAGAAGGCGGCGGGTCAGCGCCAAGGCATCGTCGAAGGGGCGGGCCGTGCGGGCGATCTTGACCATGATGCTGGTGCCCAGCCACAGCTGGTACAGGCGCCGTGCCACCGCATCGGGCGGGTCCTGGATCGTCACCGATCCGTCGGCGACGCCTGCGTCAAGCGCCCGCGCCAGACGATCGGTGATCCCGGTGGTGCCGCGCTGGAGGGCGGCCCGCATCGGCTCGGACAGGTCGGCGACTTCCGCACCGAGCTTCACCGCCAGGCACTTGCCTTGGCAATCCTCGAACGACTGGCTGTCCTGCCACGCAGCGAAATACGCCTCCAGCTGCTCGGCCTTGGTCTGGCCCGGCTGCCGGAAGATGCGGTCCATGTCGGCGAGGTACGCGCTGAAGTAGTCCTCCAGCAGCGCCTCCCCGAACGCCTCCTTGGAGGCGAAGTAATGGTAGAACGAGCCCTTGGGGACGCCTGCCGCCGCGAGCACTTCATTGAGGCCGACGGCGGAGAAGCCCTTGGCGCCCATGATCCGTTGGCCGGTGGCCAGGATCGTGTCGCGGACGGGGGAGGTGGCGGAGGTCATGGGAGGGACTCTACACCTGATTAGACCGGTCGTCTAGTTACGGGTGAGGCGACGTCCGTCTTGTGCGGCACGGTAGAAATACTGAGATCCAACCTGCACATCCGGGCGCATGATGCGCGGAAGGCGGGAGCGTCCTGGGGATGCAGGGGGCACGCGCCCGTCGAGCACTTGATCCGCCATCCCCTCCACACACAGGGTGCCGCCATGACGTGCCCGCAGTCAGCGGTCCCCCCGCGCGCGGCATCGGCTGCACGGCCGGTCTGCGTCCGGCGGCGTGTACGGTCTGCCCCCGGCGTCTGCGGCGCGGCGCTGCTTGGTGTGCTGGCAACGAGCGGATGCATGTCCACGCCTGCCTATGTGCGGCCCACCGTGGAGGTGCCCGCCGCCTATCGGCTGCCCGGGATCGCAACGGCACCGGCGGACGGCCCTTCGCTCGACGCACTGGCCCCTTGGTGGCAGGGCTTCGGCGATGCGCAGCTGGATGCGCTCGTCGACGAAGCGTTGCGCGCCAATCACGATCTGGCCATCGCAGTGGCGCGGGTGGACGAGTTCGCCGCCCGGGTCACGGCCGCCCGGTCGGCCGCGTTGCCGCAGCTGGGCTACGGCGTCAGCTCGGGCCGTCAACGGGCGCCGGGGATCGGCGCATCCGGCACGCACGCGGTGGGCCTGTTCGCCAGTTGGGAACTCGATCTCTGGGGGCGCCTGCGCAGCGAGCAGGACGCCGCACGTGCCGAGTTGATGGCCAGCGAACAGGCGCGCCGGGGCGTGGCGTTGAGCGTGGTCGCCTCGGTGGTGGCCGGCTACATCACCCTGCTCGATCTGGATCGGCGCCTGGAGATCGCCAACGCCACCGTGGCCGGCCGCCGCGAGAGCGTGGCGCTCTTCCAGCTGCGCCTGGACGGCGGCGCACTGTCCGAGTTCGAGATGCTGCAGGTCAGCGCCGAGTACGAAAGCGCCGTGGCGGCCGTGCCGGAACTGCAGCAGGCGCTGGCCGAGCAGGAGAACGCGTTGTCGGTCCTGGTCGGACGCAATCCCGGCCCGATCACGCGTGGCGGCACCCTGCAGACTCTGCAGCCGCCGGTGCCACCGGCAGGACTGCCCTCCGATCTGCTCGCGCGGCGACCGGACATCCTGCAGGCCGAGCAGCAACTGGTGGCTGCGCATGCGCGTATCCAGGTGGCCCGGGCATTGTATTTTCCGACCCTGTCACTCACCGGGCAGGGCGGCCGTGCCAGCGCGGCACTGGATGATCTGTTCAGTGGTCCGTCGCGGATGTGGTCGTTCGTTGGCCAACTGCTGGGGCCGATCTTCGCCGGCGGTGCCATCGATGCGGCAAACAGACAGGCACAGGCCCGCAACGTGCAGGCGGTGCTGGACTACCAGCGCACGATCCAGAACGCGTTCCGTGACGTGGACGACGCCCTGGCCGCCATCCAGTCGAAGACCGACCTGGTGGCGTCGCTGGAACGGCGGGTGGACGCATTGCGACGTGCGGTCGCCCTGGCCGGCGAGCGCTATGACAACGGCTACGCGGATTACCTGGAGGTGCTCGATACCGAACGCGGGCTGTTCTCCGCCGAGCTGGCGCTGAGCAGCGCACGCGGTGACCGCTACCGGGCAAGCGTCGCGTTGTATCAGGCCCTGGGCGGGGATGGAGGGACCCGGCAGATGGCCAGCCGGTCATCGGTTTCCGTCCCGCCGCGCTGACACCTTCGACATACCACGAGAGGGCACGATGCAGAACCAGCCGACAGCAGCAGACCCGACCGAGGCCGCGACCGGCGCAGCGCCGACAGCGCGGCCGCCGCTGCGGCGGATCGTGCAGGCGGTGCTGGCGCTGTTGCTGCTCGTGTTCGTCTATCACCTCGTCGCCGACCGCTTCACTCCCTATACCTCGCAGGCCACCGTCGACGGTTTCCTGGTCCAGATCGCGCCGGAAGTGAGCGGGCCGGTGGTGAGCGTGGAGGTGCGCGACAACCACCCGGTGCGTGCCGGCCAGGTGCTGTTCCGTCTGGATCCGCTGCCGTTCGAGATCGCGCTGCGCGCGGCCCAGGCCAATCTGGCGGTCGTCCAGCAGGGAATGGAGGCGACGGCCGCGGAGGTGCGCGTCGCCACCGCACAGCTGCAGCGCCAGCGGGTGGAGCTGGCCAGCAGCCAGCAGTTGGGCCGGATCGTGCTGGACCTCGCCGCCAAGCGCGCCTTGTCCGAAACCTCGGCGATCCGCGCCCGCAGTGACATCGCGCGCACCCGCGCGGAGATCCAGCGCGCCGAGGCCGAGGCCGAGCGTGCGCGGATCCGCCTGGGCAGTGGGGAGGGCGGCTCTCCACAGGTGCTCCAGGCGATGGCTGTCGTCGAGCAGGCCGCGCTGGACCTGCGCCATGCCACGGTGGTTGCGCCGGCGGCCGGAGCCATCAGCAATCTGCGGCTGGCGCCTGGCCAGTTCGTCGGCCGCGGCCAACCCGTGCTGGGGTTCATCGGCGACGGGCCGCGCTGGGTCACCGCGGCCATGCGCGAAAACCAGTTGGGTCGCATCGCACCCGGGAATCGGGCCTATGTGGCCTTCGACGATCGGCCGGGGCAGGTCTTCGTCGGGCGCGTGGACAGCATCGGCGAGGGCATTGCACGCGGCGGCGAAGTGCCGACCGGTGAGCTGCCGACGGTCACGGCGCCTACCGGGTGGCTGCGCGAGCCACAGCGTTTCCCCGTGCACATCGTGCTCGACCCGCCCACGGAACCGACCGCGCGACTGCCGGGGCGGAGTGGTGCGCAGGCCAGCGTGGTGGTGCTGACCGCCGAGCGTTCGCTGCTCAATCCACTGGCCCGGGCATGGATATGGCTGGCCGCGCAGTTGAGCTACCTGCAATGAACGCCTCCTCCAGCGCGACCACGATCCAGCTGCACGGCGTGCTGCGCTTCGCCGTCGCGGTCACCGCCGCGTTCGTCATCGGCGAGGTGATGCAGTGGTGGCCGAGCTTCCTCGCGGCGGTCCTGGTCGCGGTGCTGCTCGCGAGTCTGCCGGTGCGGCCCACGCCACGCATGGCGCTGGGCCTGGTGATGGTGATGACGGTCGTGGCCTGGGTTCCGTACCTGTTGGCGTCGCTGTTGCGGGGGATGCCGATCGTGCTGTTCGGGCTGACCCTGCTCGGCATGTTCCTCGCCTTCCTCGGCCTGCTGCTCGGGCGCCCGCGGCTGCCGGCGATGCTGCTGCTGATCTGCCTGGCGGTGATCCCGGTGGTGGTGATGACCGCACCGGCGCAGGCCGCCGCGTTGCCCTGGGCGCTGGTACGCGGCATGGCGCTGGCGGTGGTGCTGATGCTGGGGGTCCATGCGCTGTGGCCGGCGCTGCCTGCGCCATCGGCGGCTCTACCGGCCGGCCCATTGCCGGGCTCGCCACTCGCACTGGCGATCGTCTCGACCCTGGTGCTGTTGCCGGTCCTGCTGGTCTATCTGCTGCTGGGGCTGGTCGATGCGCTGCCGGTGATCGTCACCACGGTGATGCTGGTGATCAATTTCGAGACGCAACGCAGCGCACGGCATGCGCTCGCGCTGGTGCTCGGCAACCTGGCGGGTGGGCTGCTGGGGTGGTGCCTGCATCTGGCGTTGCTGAGCACCCCGAACCTGCTGTTCCTGAGCCTGTTGCTGCTGCTGGTGATGATCGGCTTCGGCCGTTGGATCAGCGCTGGGGGCGCGGTCGGTGCCGTCGCGCTGGTGGCCTGCAACGCGGCACTGATCATTTTCGGTACGGCGCTGGCCACCGGCCCGACCTCGGTCATGGTCTGGCTCACCCGCCTGACCCAGTTCGCGCTGGCCGGCGCGGTCACGCTGACCCTGATGCATCTGCTCTGGCGCTGGCTGCCCCGCGCGGCCGCGCCGTCCCCATCCCCTTCCGCGTCCCCCCATCCGCGCTGAGCGCGAGGAGCATTGCCATGACCACCCTCGATTCGCCCCAGGTTCCCGGTGTGCAGCCCTCCGACCCGCGACAGCGGCGGCGACTGATCCTCGGTGTCGCGGTCTGGGTCGTGGGATGGATACTCGGCCTGGGCCTGATGCCCGTCGTTGAGGCGTCCACCTTGTCCGATGGCCTGAAAACCACGCTCAACGGCGTCCTGCTGCTCGGGTTCCCCAAGCTGTTCCTGGTGCTTGCGGTGGCGATCATGGGCAAGCCCGGGTTCGCCTACCTCAAGTCGCTGATCGGTGGCCACCTGCGCCGCTTCGCGCCGGCGGCCCAGGTCAGCCCGGTGCGCTACCGGATCGGGCTGATCCTGTTCATCGCAGTCATCGTGCTGAGCTCGATCGGGCCGTACGTCGCGCCGCAGACCGGCTCGCTGCGCATGCAGCACCCTCACCTGGTCGCCATGAGCGGTGACCTGCTGCTGGTGGTCAGCCTGTTCCTGCTGGGCGGCGATTTCTGGGACAAGCTGCGTTCCCTGTTCGTCCGCGACGCCAAAGCGGTGTTTCCGCCGTCGTGAGCGGCCACGGCAGGCCCCCGGTGGCCGGGGGATCACGGTATATTCCCCGGCCCCATTTCTTCGCCAGATCCAGACCAAGCCATGAGCACGCCCCGGAAATACTACAAACACCCCGCGGAATCCGAGATCGGCAACGGCACGATCTACCTCGAGGCACAGGGCGATGTGATCGTCCGCCAGGTCGAAAGCTATCGCAGCGTGCTGGTCTGGGCCGACAAGTCGGGGCAGGCCGACGAACGCTTCCCGCTGTCCGATCAGCCCTTGTCCTGGCTGGACCTGGATTCGGATGACAGCATCACCGCCAGCCAGTTTGAAGCGGTCTGGAAGCAAGCCAAGGCGGTGTCCGGCTGATGTGCCGAGGGGCTGGACTCAGACCGTCCAGCCCGGGCGTTCCGCCGCCACATGCATCAGCTGATCCAGCTGGCGCAGCGCCCGGTGCAGTTCCTGCCGGTGGGCGGCCGCGCCCAATGAAATCCGCACCGCATCGTTGATCGCCACGCCTGCGGGCGTGAAGGCCGACGACGGTGCGATGCCCAGGCCCTGCAGCCGCGCGGCGTGGGTCAGGCTGGCATCGGTCCAGTGGGCAGGCAACCGGCACCACGCGTGTACGCCCGCGCAGTGCTGCAGGAAGCGCGGCGACAACGCCGAGTGCGCCAGGTAGCGGCGCTCGGCCGCTTCTTCCTGCACCAGCGTCAGCATCGCCTGCGCGGAGCCATCCAGGATCAGCTGCGTCACCAGGGCATTCATCAGCGGCGGCGCCATCAGGTTGACCGCGCGCAGGGCATCGAGCACCGGCTGCCGGTCCATGCCGTCGGGCAGGCGCACGAAACCCGTGTGCAGTCCCGGGCTCAGGCACTTGGAGAGGGTGGAGATGTAGCAGGTGTGCCGTGGCGCCAGCAGCGCGAGCGGGGCAGGGGCGTCGTCGACCAGCAGCCAGTACGGATCGTCTTCGATCAGTCGCAGGTCCTGCGCGCGGATCACCTGGGCCAACGCCTCGCGGCGTGCCTGCGGCATCGTGTGGGCGGTCGGGTTCTGCGCCGTCGGGTTGAGGTAGATCAGCCGTGCGCCCTGCTGCTTCGCGGCGCGCGCCAGTGCATCCGGACGCATGCCGTGCGCGTCGCACTCGACCACCTGCAGCCGTCGCTCCAGCACCCGCGCGGCGTGCAGCAGGCCCGGGTAGACCAGGGGCTCGCACAGGATCGTGTCGCCGGCGCCGGTCAACGCCAGCAGCAGGGCCGACAGCGCCGCCTGCGCGCCTTCGGTGACGACCAGCGTCTCGGCATCGACCTTGCCGAGGATCGGTTTGAGCCAGTGCTGGGCCGCCCGGTGATCGGCGCGGCTGCCGCCGCCCACGTGATACGTCATCAGGTTGTCCGCATCGCTGCGGCTCAGCACGGACGACAGGCCACGCCGCAGAACGTCGGCGACCTGGCCGCCGCCGGGGCTGGGCGGCAGGTTCATGCTCAGGTCGACCAGCTGGGTGAGCTCCACCTGCGGCGGCGCGACGAACGAGCCGAGCGGGCCGCGCGCATCGATCAGACCGCGTTTGCGTGCCTCGGTGAAGGCGCGGGTGATGGTGGTCAGGTCCACGCCGAGTTCGGCGGCGAGCGCGCGCTGTGCGGGCAGGCGCTCACCGGGGCGCAGCGCGCCGGACCAGACCGCACGTTCCAGCGCCTGCACGATGCGCAGGTAGACCGGCCCGTGGCCGTCGGCGATGAGGGGGCTCCATTCCATGCGCGCATGGTACGCGCGGCGCAGGGCCGGGCTGCGACAGTGTGTCGCATCATGTATGGGTCATGTCGTTGCCTAACGTACGCGGCTGCGGCGGGCACCCCCCATGCATATCGGTCATGCAGGGGGGTGTTCGCCACTTTTCATGATCCGGGCCGCCCGGCCCGGCACTGCGTTGGAAGGGCCGTCACGCATGAACCCCGCTACACATCCCGCTCGCCGCGCCACCCCGGCCGGTCGAGCCCGCGCCGGACGCTGGTTCGGCCTGGCAGCGCTGCTGCCATTGCTCACAGGGTGCAAGAACCTGGAGCTGTTCAACCCCATGGGCAGCATCGCCGAGCAGGAAATGCAGCTGATCCTGGTCTGCACCGGCCTGATGCTGCTGGTGGTGATCCCGGTGATCATCCTCACGCTGTACTTCGCGTGGCACTACCGCGAGTCCAACAAGGAGGCCACCTACGCGCCGACCTGGTCGCATTCCACCGCGATCGAAGTGGTGGTGTGGACGATTCCGTGCCTGATCGTGGTGGTGCTCGGCGTGTTGATCTGGAAGAGCACCCACGCGCTGGATCCCTACCGCCCGATCGCGTCGGACAAGCCCGCGCTGCGCGTGGAAGTGGTCTCGCTCAACTGGAAATGGCTGTTCATCTACCCGGACCACAACGTGGCCACGGTCAATGAGCTGGTGATGCCGGTCGATACGCCGGTGGCGTTCAAGCTGACCTCCGAGTCAATGATGAATGCCTTCTTCGTGCCGCAGCTGGGCAGCATGGTCTACACAATGCCCGCGATGCAGACCCGCCTGCACCTGATCGGCCACACGCCGGGCACCTATGCCGGCATGTCGTCCGCTTACAGCGGTTCGGGTTTCTCGGACATGAAGTTCGATGCGCGGGTGATGACGGAGGCGGACTTCGCGCAGTGGCTGGCGCAGTCGCGTGGCACCGCCGAGCACCTCGACCAGGCCCGCCTGGCCGAACTGGAGAAGCCGACCCACGGTGCGCCGATGCAGCGCTTCGCCAGCGTGGATACCGGACTGTTCGACAGCATCCTGCGCCGTTACGGCGGCATGCCCGATGACGAGATCTGCCTGCCCGGCGAAGAACCCGGCGCGAAATCCCAACTCGTAAGCCTGGCCGCGTCTGCCAGCCGTACCGCGGAGAACTGATTGTGCTTGGAAAGTTGAACCTCGAAGCGATTCCCTACCACGACCCGATCATCATGTCGGCGCTGGTGGGCTCGCTGCTGCTGGGCGTGGCGATCGTCGCGGCCATCACGTATTACAAGAAGTGGGGCTATATCTGGACCGAGTGGATCACCTCGGTGGACCACAAGAAGATCGGCGTGATGTACATCATCCTGGCCCTGGTCATGCTGGTGCGCGGCTTTGCCGACGCGCTGATGATGCGTGCCCAGCAGGCCATCGCCGCCAATGACAGTGCCGGCTACCTGCCGCCGGAGCACTACGACCAGATCTTCACCGCGCATGGCGTGATCATGATCTTCTTCGTGGCCACGCCGCTGATCGTGGGCTTGATGAACATCGTGGTGCCGCTGCAGATCGGCGCGCGCGACGTCGCCTTCCCGTTCGTCAACTCGCTCAGCTTCTGGCTGTCGGCGGTCGGCGCGGTGCTGGTGATGCTGTCGATGTTCGTCGGCGATTTCGCCGCGACCGGCTGGGTCGCCTATCCGCCGCTGTCCGGGATCGAGTACAGCCCCACGGTGGGCGTGGACTACTACATCTGGTCACTGCAGGTCTCCGGCATCGGCACCACGCTGACCGGCCTGAACTTCATCGTCACCATCCTCAAGATGCGTGCACCGGGCATGGACCTGATGAAGATGCCGGTGTTCACCTGGACCGCGCTGATCACCAACATCCTGATCGTGGCGATCTTCCCGGTGCTGACCGCGACCCTGGCGCTGCTGACCATGGACCGCTACTTCGGGATGCATTTCTTCACCAATGACGCCGGCGGCAACGCCATGATGTACGTCAACCTGATCTGGATCTGGGGCCATCCGGAGGTCTACGTGCTGATCCTGCCGTGCTTCGGCGCGTTCTCGGAGATCATCGCCACGTTCTCGGGCAAGCCGCTGTTCGGCTACCGCTCGATGGTCTACGCGACCTCGTCGATCGGCATCCTGTCGTTCTTCGTGTGGCTGCACCACTTCTTCACCATGGGCTCGGGCGCGAACGTGAATGCCTTCTTCGGCATCATGACCTCGATCATCTCGATCCCCACCGGCGTGAAGCTGTTCAACTGGCTGTTCACCATGTACCGCGGCCGGATCCGCTACCACTCCTCGACGTTGTGGACGATCGGCTTCATGGTCACCTTCGCCCTGGGTGGCATGACCGGCGTGATGCTGGCGATCCCGGGTGCGGACTTCGTGCTTCACAACAGCCTGTTCCTGATCGCGCACTTCCATAACGTGATCATCGGCGGCGTGGTGTTCGGCTGCCTGGCCGGCATCAGCTTCTGGTTCCCGAAGGCGTTCGGTTTCACCCTCAACGAGCGCTGGGGCAAGATTTCGTTCTGGTGCTGGCTGGTCGGTTTCTACCTGGCCTTCATGCCGCTGTACGTGCTCGGCTTCAAGGGCATGACCCGCCGCATGAACCACTACGGCGTGGAGGGCTACCAGCCGTGGCTGATCGTGGCCGCGATCGGTGCGCTGGTGATCGCCGCGGGTATCGCCGCGATGTTCATCCAGTTCTACGTCAGCGTGCGTGACCGCAAGGCCAACATGGACCTCACCGGCGACCCGTGGAATGCGCGCAGCCTGGAATGGGCCACGTCCTCGCCGCCGCCGTTCTACAACTTCGCCAAGCTGCCCGCGATCACCTCGCTGGAACAGCATTGGGACGACAAGCAGCACGGCCGGGCCTGGCAGCGCCAGGACAGCTACGAGGACATCCACATGCCGCGCAATACCGCAGCGGGTGTGGTGATCTCGGTGTTCAGCCTGGTCCTGTGCTTCGCCCTGGTCTGGCACATGTGGGTGCTGGCCGGCATCGGCCTGATCGGTGTGATCGCCACCTTCGTGCTGCGTTCGTACGACCGTGACGTGGACTACTACGTGCCCGCCGCCGAGGTGAAGCGCATCGAAGACGCGCACTTCGCGCAGATGGAAGGAGCCAAGGCATGAGCGGCGATACCCTGACCGCTGTTTCGCAGCACGGGCAGCTCGCGGCCGGTCATCACGACCACGCCGACGAGCACCACGACGACGGCAACAAGACCGTCGTCGGGTTCTGGATGTACCTGATGGGCGACTGCCTGATCTTCGCGGTGCTGTTCGCCACCTTCGGCGTGCTGCTCAACGGCACGGCCGATGGCCCCAGCGGCAAGGAGCTGTTCAAGCTGGGCTTCGTGCTCTCCGAAACGGTGGTGCTGCTGCTCAGCAGCTTCACCTTCGGCCTGGCGATGCTCGGCCTACAGGCTGGCAGGCGCAACCAGGTGGTGGGCTGGCTGGCCGTGACCGGCGTGCTCGGTGCGGTGTTCATCGGCATGGAGCTGTATGAGTTCGCCGAGCTGATCCATGAAGGCGCCACGCCGGACGTAAGCGCGTATCTGTCGGCGTACTTCACACTGGTGGCCACGCACGGCCTGCACGTCACCTTCGGCCTGCTGTGGCTGGCCATCATGATCCACCAGGTGCTGAAGTTCGGCCTGGACGGGATCGTGCGCCGCCGCCTGGCCTGCCTGAGCCTGTTCTGGCACTTCCTGGATCTGATCTGGATCTGTGTGTTCACCTTCGTCTACCTGCGGGAGTTCGTATGAGCGGCCACGCCACCCTGAAGGGCTACATCCTCGGCCTGCTGCTGTGCCTGGTGCTGACCGGCGCCTCGTTCGCCGTGGTCATGACCGGGTTGGTACCGCAGCCGCTGCGACTGACGGCGATCGTGGTGCTGTGCGTAGTGCAGCTGGTCGCGCAGCTGGTGCTGTTCCTGCATATCGGGGCAGGACGCAGCCAGCGCGAGAACACCGGCATCTTCCTGTGCACCGCCTTCCTGATCGCCATCGTGGTGGCCGGCTCGCTGTGGGTGATGCACAACGCCAACCTCAACATGATGCCGATGCAGATGTCGGGCACGCCATGAGCAGGTGCCGCACGGGCGCCCTGTTGGTCGGGCTGCTGTTGACGAGCCCCCTGATGCCGGTGGTGGCTGCGGCCGCGCCGACCCACGCCGCGGCAACGGTGTCGGTCAGCGATCCGTGGATCCGGCTGCCACCACCGGCGGCGAGCGTGGCGGCCGGCTATGCCCAGCTGCATAACGGTGGCGGGCCGGACCGGCTGCTGTCCGCCTCGTCCGCGGCGTTCGCCGAGGTGCAGATCCATGCCATGCGCATGGACGGCGAAGTGATGCGCATGCAAGCGCTGCCCGATGGCCTGGCCTTGCCAGAAGGCCAGACCGTGGCGCTGCAGCCCGGCGGCTATCACCTCATGCTGTTGAAGCCCAAGCGGCCGTTGTCGGCCGGGCAGACGGTGCGGATCACACTCCGGTTTGCCCACGGTGCAGAACAGGCGGTGGACTTCAGCGTGCGCGATGGTCGGGTCGCGCAGGGAGCGGCGAAGTGAGCCGTCGGCTCGGTGCGGGCCTGCTGGCACTGATGCTGCTGGCCGGCTGCGCCGACGGGCAGGCACCGGTCATGGGTCAGGCGGCCTTTGCGGCCGTGACGCTGGAGAGCAGCGACGGCCGCACGCTCACCATCCGGGATCTGCAGGGCAAGCCGACGCTGCTGTTCTTCGGGTTCACCCATTGCCCCGAGGTGTGCCCGCTGAGCCTGGTCAAGGCGGTGCAGATCAAGCGCCTCCTGGGCCCGGCCGCAGAGCAGCTGCAGGTCGTCTTCGTGACGGTCGACCCGCAGCGCGATACACCGGCGCACCTGCGCGAGTACCTGGCCGCCTTCGATCCGGGCTTCCTCGGCCTGGCCGGTGACGAGACGGGCACGCGTGCCATCGCCGAAAGCCTGGGCGTGAGCTATCGCCGCGTCGGTGAGGGCGACACCGCGACCTTCGAGCACACCGCGTCGTGGTTCCTGCTCGGTGCCGACGGACAGCTGCAGGATGTGTACGGCTATGCGATGAGCGAGCAGGCGATCGTGGAGAAGCTGCGCGGTCGGCTGGCGGCGGCCGGCACGTGAGGCCGTTGACGGCCACGTTCCGAGGGCGGGCACTGCGATGAGCCGTACTGCGCCGCACCGTGCCGACGCTGTGCTGCTGCTCGGCTCGGCCGGCTGCGCGCTCACCGTACTCGACACCAATGTGGTCGGTGTGGTGCTGCCGACCATCGCGCGCGATCTGTCGGCGTCCTTCGCGGACATCGAGTGGGTGGTCAGTGCCTACGTGCTGTGCTTCGCCGCGTTGCTGCTGCCGGCGGGCACGCTGGCCGACCGCATCGGTCGTCGGCGCCTGTTCCTGATCGGCTTGAGCCTGTTCGCGCTGACCTCGGTGGCCTGCGGCATCGCCGGCACTGCGATGGCCTTGTACCTGGCACGGGCCGGGCAGGGCGCGGCGGCCGCGTTCATGCTCGCACCGGCGCTGTCGTTGATCGGGCATGCGCACCAGACCGGCCCCTCGCGTGCGCGTGCCTGGGCGATCTGGGGCGCGATCATGGGCCTGACCATGGTGCTCGCGCCCTTGATCGGCGGCGCCATCGCCACCTGGTTCGGCTGGCGCTGGGCCTTCCATATCAATCTTCCCCTGTGCCTGCTGCTGGCCGGCCTGGCGTGGGCGTTCGTGCCGGAATCGCGCGATCCGGTCAGCCGCCGTATCGACGTGCCGGGCGTGCTGTTGTTCGCGGGCAGCATGCTGTCGTGGACCTGGGCGCTGATCCGTGGGCCGGTGGAAGGCTGGGGCAGTACCGCGGTGTTGCCCTGGCTGCTGGCCGGGACGCTGCTGGGCGCGGGCTTCATCGTGGTCGAACAGCGCCGCGCCCAGCCCATGCTCGACCTGCGCCTGTTCCGCGCGCCGGCGCTGGTGGGCGCAGTGCTGGCGATGTTCGCGTACGCCGCCTGCGTACAGGTGATGGCCTCGTTGCTGCCGCTGCTGCTGCAGAACGCCCGCGGCGACAGCGTGCTGCAGGCCGCCGTGCACATGCTGCCGTTTGCGCTGGCGATGCTGCTGCTGCCGTTCCTCGGTCGCCGCCTCGGCACGCGATGGGCCTCCGGCCAGATCCTGGCGCTCGGCCTGGGCGTGGCCGTGATCGGCAACCTCGGCATCGCCGTGGCGCTGTGGCAGCACAGCAGTGCGGGCCTGCTGCTGGCGATGGCCGTGCTCGGCAGTGGCGGTGGGCTGCTGAATGGCGAAACGCAGAAGGCGATCATGAGCGTGATCCCGCCGGACCGTGCCGGCATGGCCTCGGGCATCAGTACCACCGCGCGCTTCACCGGCATCCTGATCGGGTTCGCCACGCTCGGCGCGGTGCTGTCCAGCCATGTCCGTGACGCCGCCCGCGGTGCGCTGACCGAGGCCGGGCAGGCATGGACGCCGGCGCTGATCGAGCGCGTGGTGGTGGGCGAGCTGTCCGTGCAGGGCGCGGCCAGCGACAGCCTCACGCGGCTGGCCCGCCACGCCTATGCGGAGGGGGCCGCCTATGCCTTCGTGACGGCCGCCGCGATCGCACTGGGGGCGATGCTGCTGACCAACACGCTGATGGCGAGGCGCTGTTCGCAGGGGTAGAGCGCCGGCGGGTCGCATCCACGCAATGCGTGCATCTACCAGGCGCGGGCGCGCACATCCCAGCAGGCGGCGGTGAACGTCACCGCATCGCCTTCAACGAACGGCGCGAAGGCCTGCAGTACCGCGTCCATTACCTGCGACCGTGCAGCCGCATCGAGTGGCGCATTCCGCAACGCGCTTCCGACCGGTCCCAGCAAGGTCACGTAGGTCGCCAGGTCCGCACGGTCGATCCGGCAGACCACGTCCAGCGGCAGGATCTCGACATCCTCCCAGCCCGCCGCCGTCAGGATCTGCTCGACCTGCGCACGGTCGGCGAACGCGAACTGCCCCGGCCCCCCGGGCTGGCGCGCGGGCAGGGTCAACCACGGTGCGGCCGCGCGCTCGGCCGTGATCATAAAGGCATTCTCGTTGGGGCCGCGCCAGGCCAGCGCCTGCAGCACGCCGCCGCGTTTCGTCGCCCGCTGCAGCCGTCCGAAGGCCTGCACGGGATCATCGAAGAACATCACCCCGAAGCGTGACACGATCCGATCCAGGCTTCCCGGTGCGAACGCATGCTGCTGTGCGTCGGCGACGATGAACTCCACGGGCAGCCCGGCGCGTTGCGCGCGCTCACGCGCCAGCGCGATCATCGGGGCCGAGATGTCGACCCCGGTAACGTGGGCATCCGGACCCAGCCGCCCGGCAATCGCCAGCGCCACCGCGCCGGTCCCGCAGCCCACATCCAGGACGTGCAGTTCGTCGCCGGGCGGGATCGCCTCGACCAGATGGGTAGCAAGCGGCGCGAACATATGGTCGAGAATGCGTTGCGCCTCGACCCACGCCTCACCGGCGGGGCCATTCCATAGCGCGTGCTGCGAGGTGTCGGTCATTGCGTGGCTCGATCTGGGCTTGCCAGTGGGGTAAGGAGCTCGCACTTTGCCACCTCAACCATCGTTGAGGTCAAGGGGGGATGCCTCAGCCCCGCCACACATCCACCAGCAGTTTCACGTTCAAGACGATGATCAGGCCGCCGATCAGCCATGACAGCGCGATTAGCCAGCGCGGCGCGACCAGGGCCCCCATCTTGGCCTTGTCCGACACGAACCGCACCAGCGGCACCACCGCGAACGGCAGCTGCATCGACAGCAGCACCTGGCTCAGCACCAGCAATCGCGCGGTGCCTTGCTCGCCGTAGATCGCGGTGACCACCACCACCGGCACGATCGCGATGCCACGGGTGATCAGGCGCCGTGCCCACGGCGCGATCCGCAGCCGCAGGAAACCTTCCATCACGATCTGCCCGGCCAGCGTCGCGGTCACCGTCGAGTTGATCCCCGAGGCGAGCAGGGCGACCGCGAACAGGGTGGAGGCCAGCCCTACGCCGAGCATCGGCGCCAGCAGCTCGTACGCCTGCTCGATCTCCTGCACGTCGGTACGGCCGTGCGCATGGAACACCGCGGCGGCCAGGATCAGGATCGAGGCGTTGATGAAGAGCGCCAGCATCAGGGCGATGGTGCTGTCGGTCACCGCCCAGCGCAGCGCACTGCGGCGCCCGGCATCGGTGCGTGGGTAAGCGCGGGTCTGCACGATCGAGGAGTGCAGGTACAGATTGTGCGGCATCACGGTGGCGCCGATGATGCCGATCGCCAGGTACAGCGCCTTGGGGTCGGTGACCACCTGCGCGTGCGGGATGAAGCCGGCCAGCACGGCCTGCAGCGGCGGGGCGGCGATGAATATCTGGATTGCGAAGCAGCCGAAGATCACCAGCAGCAGCGCGATCACGAAGGCCTCCAGCGCGCGGAAGCCGCGGTTCATCAACAGCAGCACCAGCACCACGTCCACCGCGGTGATGATCGCGCCGGCCAGCAGCGGGATGCCGAACAGCAGCTTCAACGCGATCGCGGTGCCGATCACCTCGGCCAGGTCGCAGGCGATGATCGCGATCTCGCACAGCAGCCACAGGCCCAGGTTCACCGGCCGCGAATAGTGATCGCGGCACGCCTGCGCCAGATCGCGCCCGGTCGCGATGCCCAGCCGCGCGGACAGCCCCTGCAGCACGATCGCCATCAGATTGGAGAGCAGGATCACCGACAGCAACAGATAGCCGAACTGCGCGCCGCCGGCGATGTCCGTGGCCCAGTTGCCCGGGTCCATGTAGCCGACCGAGATCATGTAGCCGGGGCCGAGGAAGGCCAGCAGGCGGAACCACCAGTGGCCGCCGCTGGGAACGGCCACGCTGGCGTTCATCTCGCCCAGGCTGGGCGTGTGCCCGGCCGAGGAAGGCCAGGCAGGGGAATTCCCGGGGCGACGTTGGATGTCCACGACCGCAATATAGCAAAGGCTATGTTAGTAAGTCTTTGCAATTTCAGGTCATGCGACCTGCTTCCAATCAGCGTGGCGGCGGCAGGCGGCGCATCCCATGGGTGTGTGGCAGGGAGGCCTTCATCGCGTCGATGAAGGCACGCAGCCGACTTGGCATCTGGCGCGTCGTGGGATAGACGAGGTGCACCGGCAAGGGAGGCGCCTCCCGCTCCGGCATGAGACGGATCAGCCGACCGGCTCGCAGCGCCTCCTCCACCAGCCAGGCGGACACGACGGCGGCTCCCAGGCCCGCCAACGCCGCCTCGCGCACGACGAACAGATTGTCGGTGAACAGGCGGGGCTGGATCGCGATCTGCAGGGCCGGGCCACCGTCGTCGGGCAGCAGCGTGATGCGGTCGCGGTAGTAGGTGGTGAGCGCGATCCAGGGCACGGTGGTCAACAGGGCGGGGTCGCGTGGATCCGCTTCGCCGATCAGCTGTGGCGAGGCAATGACGATGCGAGGCACCTCGGCCAGGGGCACTGCAACGAGGTGTGGCGCGTCCACCGTGCCAACCCGGATCGCACAGTCGATGCCTTCGGCGATGAAGTCCGGATGGCGATCTTCCAGGATCCACTCCAGATTGACCTGGGGATGGCGCGCCAGGAACTGCAGCATCGGGGCCAGCAGTTGCGCCTGTCCGAACGCGTGCGGCACCAGCACCCGCAGCCGTCCGCGCGGCACGTTCACCTCGCCGCGCAGGTCGGCCTGGATCGCGTCCCAGTCGGCGACCAGCGCCTCGGCATGGGCGAAGCAGCGCTCGCCGTCTTCGGTGAGGGTCATGCGGTGCGTCGAGCGCTTGAGCAGTTGCAGGCCGAACAGGCGCTCCAGGGCCTGAAGACGCCGGCTCACGGTTGGCTGCGTGGTGCCGAGCTGGGCCGCAGCGGCTGAAAGGCTGCCGCTTTCCACGATGCGCACGAAGGTCCGCAGTAGATCGATCCGATCGGCGCTGGGGGCAGGGCTGCTGGTCATGCGGTGTGCGTATGAAGAATATGCGGAAAAGCCTACTACACGCCGCGCCTGGGGAGGACGATGCTGGCCCCACTTTCCCCGTGGTTGGAGCTGCCCATGTCTGTCCTGCATATACCTGCCGCCGCGCCGCCGCCGCGAGCACTGGCCCCTCGGTTGATCCTTTCAATGGCCGCGGCGACCGGTTTCGCTGTTGCCTCCATCTACTACAGCCAGCCCATGCTGGGGGTGATGGGACCCAGCCTGTCTGCGCCGCCCGCCGCCATCGGCCTGGTGCCTACGCTGACGCAGTTGGGTTATGCGCTGGGCATTCTGCTGCTGGCGCCGTTGGGTGACCGGTTCGATCGCCGTCGGCTGATCCTGGTCAAGGCCGCGCTGCTCGCGATGGCGCTTGGCGGG
The DNA here is from genome assembly GCF_039673645.1 of Stenotrophomonas sp. TWI700. Lineage (NCBI taxonomy): Bacteria > Pseudomonadati > Pseudomonadota > Gammaproteobacteria > Lysobacterales > Lysobacteraceae > Stenotrophomonas > Stenotrophomonas sp. TWI700. The sequence continues at coordinate 95,440 of NZ_JBDJMB010000001.1, forward strand.
GCGGCGTTGGCTGGCAGTCTGCCGACGCTGCTGCTGGCCAGTCTGCTTGTGGGCCTGACGGCGACAGTCGCCCAGGACGTCGTACCCGCGGCAGCCAGCCTTGCACCTGAGGCAAACCGGGGCGCCGTGGTCGGGAAGGTCATGACCGGGCTGCTGCTCGGCATCCTGCTCTCACGCGTCGCCAGCGGGCTGGTCGCGGAATGGCTCGGCTGGCGCACGATGTTCGGGCTCGCGGCGCTTTCGGTCGGGCTGATGGCGGTGGCCCTGGGACGGGAGCTGCCCCGTTTCGCGCCGAGTACCACACTGCGCTATCCGGCGTTGTTGGGTTCGCTGGTGGCGCTGTGGCGCGGGCAACCGGCGCTGCGCCGCGCCGTGTTCGCGCAGGGGCTGCTGGCGGTCGGGTTCAGTGCGTTCTGGTCGACTCTGGCCCTGATGCTGCACAGTCGCTATCAACTGGGCAGTGCGGTGGCCGGCGCCTTCGGCATCGCCGGTGCGGCGGGTGCGCTGGCGGCACCGTTGGCCGGGCGGTGGGCCGACCGGCTCGGCAGCCATGCCGTGGCCCGGATCGCGACTCTGGTCGCGTTGTGCGGGTTTGCGATGCTCTTGCTGGATCCGTGGCTGCCGCGGGTCGCGGTGGTGCCGCTGCTGGCGGTGAGTGCCGTGGTGTTCGATTTCGGGTTCCAGTCGGCCCTGGTCTCGCACCAGGCCATGGTCTACGGGCTGCTGCCCGAGGCCCGCAGCCGGCTCAACGCACTGCTGTTTACCGGCGTCTTCCTCGGCATGGCCGCAGGCGGCGCGCTGGGAAGCCTGGCGCTCGCAGAGTGGGGCTGGATGGGCGTGGCCACGCTGGCGACCGCGGCGGCGGCACTGAGCCTGTTCGTGCGCCGCCGGCGCCCCCTCCCAACGTCTTAACCCTGAACCGCGTATCGTCACCGCTCTTTTCAGCTGGAGTGGATGCATGCGTTGGATCGTGTTGTTGGCCGCATTGGCGATGCCCGTAGTGGCGTGGCTCTCACAGACCGGCATGTTCGGCCCGACCAACGGCGCAGTGTCCGACCAGTATCCGACGCTGCTGGTGGCGGCCGGGTACGCCTTCGCGATCTGGGGCGTGATCTTCCTGTGGGACGTGCTGTTCGGGTTCTGGCAGCTGCGCCTGCGCAAGCCGGACATCACCGGGGTGCGCCCGTGGGCCGCGGCGGGCTTCGCGCTGACCGCCGCCTGGATGCCGGTGTTCTCCAACCAATGGTTCCTGCCGGCGCTGGCGATCATCTGGGCCGCCTTGCTCTGCCTGATCGTGGCGGCCTACCGCGCCTCGCCGATCACCGCCCCGGGCGGTCAGCGCGCCTGGGCCGCCTATCCGCTCGGGTTGCATGCGGGCTGGCTGTCGTTGGCGGCCTACCTCAATACCGCCCAGGTGATCGTCGCCTACGGCTGGCTGCCGACCGACAACATGCTCGGCTGGAGCCTGGTGCTGCTGGTTCTGGCCACGCTGCTGGTGCTGGTGGTCAACCAGCTGCTGCGCGGGCATTTCGCCTATCCGGCAGCCGTGATCTGGGCGCTGGCCGGCATGTACGTCAAGCAGTCCGGCTGGGACCTGCCGGGTGCGGGCAACATCGCCACCCTGGCCCTGGTGCTGATCATCATCGTGGTGATCCAGACCGTGTGGCTGCGCGTACGCGCGTACCGCCAGCCGCGCGCGATCGCCGCCGCCCACCGTCATCGTCGTTGATTGCTGTTGCAGGAGACCCCCCATGAACATCGTGAAGAAGGAGCGTTGCTGATGCGCGCTGCTATCCATACCACCTTTGGTGACCCCAGCCAGGTCCTGCACGGCGGCGACGTCCCGCAGCCGACCCCGGCAGCCGGCGAGGTGCGCATCCGCACCGTGCTGGCGCCCATCCACAACCACGACCTGTGGACCGTGCGCGGCCAGTACGGCTACAAGCCCGAGCTGCCGGCGATCGGTGGCAGCGAAGGGACCGGCGTGATCGACGCGCTGGGCGAGGGCGTCGAGGGCCTGAAGATCGGCCAGCGTGTCAGCGCCGCCTCGGTGCATGGCACCTGGGCTGAGCACTTCATCGCGCCGGCACGCATGGTCATTCCGATGCCGGACAGCATCGATGACAACACCGCCGCGCAGCTGATCGCCATGCCGCTGAGCGCGCTGATGCTGCTGGAATTCCTGCAGGTGAAGCAAGGCCAGTGGATCCTCCAGAACGCGGCCAACGGCGCGGTCGGCAAGGCGCTGGCGATGCTGGCCAAGGCGCGCGGCGTGCACTGCATCAACCTGGTGCGGCGCGACGCCGGCGTGGCCGAGATGCGCGGGCTCGGTATCGAGCACATCATCTCCACTGCGCAGTCGGACTGGATGGCGCAGGTGCAGGCCGCGACCGGCGGCGCCTCGATCGCCGCCGCGGTGGATTCGGTCGGCGGCCGCGCCAGCAGCGAGCTGATGACGCTGCTCGGCGACGGCGGCACGCTGGTCTCGTTCGGCTCGATGACCGGCGAGCCGATGCAGCTCAGCTCGGGCGACGTGATCTTCAAGCAGGCCACGGTGAAGGGCTTCTGGGGCAGCAAGGTCAGCCAGGCCATGGCCCCGGAGGACAAGCGTCGCCTGGTCGGCGAACTGCTGCAGCTGGCCGCCCGCGGTGGATTGAGCCTGCCGGTGGACGGCGTGTTCGGGCTGGATGAGGTCGGTGATGCCGCCAAGGCCAGCCTGGAGCCGGGACGCAACGGCAAGGTGCTGCTGCGCCCCTGATCCATTGATGAGCTGGGCTCATGGCTGCATGCCGGTTGCGGCGGCTAGTCCCGGTGCGGCCGCGCGCCTACAGTGTGGGTCCGCGGCGAGCTGCGCCGTTCCTTCAGGAGATCGCGCCATGCCCACCGAAACCGCGCCCATCCGCATCACCAGCGCGGGCACCACCGCCTCGGCGGCCGGTCCGGCGGACTATTTCACCGGCAAGGTGCGCATCGATGCGCCGTTCCAGACCGATGCGCCCGCACGGGTCGGCGGAGCCACTGTCACCTTCGAGCCCGGCGCACGCACCGCGTGGCATACCCATCCGCTGGGCCAGACCCTGATCGTCACCGCGGGCGTGGGCAGCGTGCAGGAATGGGGCGAGCCCGCGCGCGAGATCCGACCCGGCGACATCGTCTGGATCCCGCCGGGCGTCAAGCACTGGCATGGCGCGAAGGCCGCTACCGCGATGACGCATATCGCGATCGCCGAAGCGGTCGACGGTTCGCCGGTGACGTGGATGGAGCAGGTCAGCGACGCGCAGTACAGCGGCGGCTGAACGACGGCGCGTGTCGGGACGGTCGTGTCACATCCGCCTGCGTACCCTTGCAGGTCGATTGAAACAGGAGAACCGTCTTGAGCACTGTCTTCATCGTCGGCGCGGCCGGCAAGGTCGGCCGTCATCTGGTCAAGCAGCTGGCCGACAAGCAGCATCGCGTGATCGCACTGCATCGCCGCGCCGGGCAGGGCGCTGAGCTGGAGGCCATGGGCGCTACGCCGGTCACCGGGGATCTCACCGCCACCGACGTGGCTGCACTGGCCGCGCAGATGGCCGGCAGTGACGTGGCGGTGTTCACCGCCGGTGCGGGTGGCGCAGGCGTGGAAGTGACCAACGCCATCGATGGCCGCGGCCTCGAGCTCGCGGTCGATGCCGCCCGGCAGGCGGGTGTACCTCGCTTCCTGCTGGTTTCCGCATTCCCGGAAGCGGGCCGCAACAAGGCCATGGGCGAGGGCTTCGAGAATTACATGAGGGTCAAGAAGCGTGCCGATGTGTATCTGGCCGCCACCGATCTGGACTGGGTGATCCTGCGTCCCGGCACCTTGAGCGATGCGCCCGGCACGGGCCGGGTCAGCGCCGGCCTGGCGATTGCGTACGGCGATATCCCACGCGCCGATGTGGCTGCCACGCTGGTCGCGCTGGTCGAGCACCCCGAGGTGCGCCGCACGATCATCGAGCTGACCGAAGGCGACCGGCCGGTGGAGGACGCTGTCGCGCAGCTTGCCGGGACGTAAGCGGGCAGCCCTGCGCGGCGATGCTGAAGGCGATGGTAAAATCGCCTTTCCACACCGCAACACAGACGAGCACGCCATGACCAACGCCTCCTTCTATCCCATCGGCACCCCCGGCCAGCCGTGGGGCGCAGCGGAGAAGGCGCAGTGGCGTGCCCGTCAGGTGCCGCAGCGGCGTTATGCCGATGATGTCCTGCCAGCCGTCGAGGCCCTTCGCAGCCACTTCGATGTGAGCCAGTACGGCACGCTGGACTACGCGCCGGACCAGTACCCGCTGTTCGCGGTGCGCAGCCGCGACTGGAATCCGGCGCTGCCGACGATGCTGGTCACCGGCGGCATCCATGGTTACGAAACCAGTGGCGTGCAGGGCGCACTACAGTTCCTGCAGACCCGTGCAGCGGAGTATGCCGGCCGCGCCAATCTGCTGGTGGTGCCCTGCGTCAGCCCCTGGGGCTACGAGCGCATCCAGCGCTGGAACGCCGATGCGATCGATCCGAACCGCTCGTTCATGGCCAACAGCCCGGCGGCCGAATCCGCGGCGCTGATGGCCCTGATCGCGCCGCTGCGCGGCAGTATCGCGATGCATATCGACCTGCACGAAACCACCGACACGGATGAGACCGAGTTCCGCCCGGCCTTGGCCGCACGCGACGGAAAGCCGTTTGAACCGGGCCTGATTCCCGACGGTTTCTATCTGGTCGATGACAGCGAGAACCCGCAGCCCGCGTTCCAGACCGCGGTCAATGCGGCGGTGGAGCGGGTGACCCACATCGCCCCGGCCGACGACAAGGGCGAGATCATCGGCTCGCCGGTGGTGGCGCCGGGGGTGATCGAGTATCCGCTGGAGAAACTGGGCCTTTGCGCCAGTGTCAGTGGCGCGAGGTATACCACCACCACCGAGGTGTACCCGGACAGCCCGCGTGCCACCCCGCAGCAGTGCAACGATGCCCAGGTGGCGGCGATCTGCGCGGCGATCGATTACGCGCTGGCGCACTGACCCACCGCCCGCGTAGTGCCGGCCGCTGGCCGGCTCCTCGCACGCATCGGAGATCCCCAGGAGCCGGCCAGGGCCGGCACTACCGGGCCGCGCGCCTGTCAGTCGGCGGCCGGCGCGCCTGCCACCGGGGCGGTGTTCGCACGCCGCTGCTCTTCGTGCGTGCGGAACGCCTGGTGGATGTGCTTGCGCAGTTCGTCATCGTTCCAGGGCTTGGTCAGGAAGCGATAGATCGCGCCGCGGTTGATCGCGTCGGTCACCGTGTTGAGGTCGGTGTAGCCGGACAGCACCAGCCGGATCGTATCCGGATAGAGCATCTTCACCCGGCCCAGGAACTCGGTGCCGCTCATGTCGCTCATGCGCTGGTCGGACAGGATCACCTGCACGTCGTTGATTGCCAGCAGGTCGAACGCATCGCGCACGTTGCCCGCGGCCAGGATCCGGTAGCCATCGCGACGGAACAGGCGCACCAGTGAGCGCAGCACGTTCTCTTCGTCGTCCAGCAGCAGCAGCGTCCGGTCCGGACGCGTCTCGGCGAAGGCCTCCGGGCGCAGGTAGCGCCGGCGCAGGGTCATGCCGGCCGCATCGGCCGACATCGGTTCGCCGAACAGATAGCCCTGGAACACGTCGCAGTCGTTGCGGCGCAGGAAGCCGAGCTGCGCCTGCGATTCCACGCCGTTGGCGATCACCGTCATGCCCAGCTGGTGGCCCATGGCGATGATCGCGCGCGCGATCGCGGCCTCGCGGTTGCCGGCGGGCGCGCTCTTGATGAAGCTGCGGTCGATCTTGAGCTTGTCCACCGGATAGCGGACCAGCGCGCTGAGGCTGGAATCGCCGGTGCCGAAGTTGTCCAGGCTCAGGCTGATGCCTTCATTGCGCAGGTTGACCAGGGTTTCGTGGACGAAGTTGACGTTGTTGGTCAGCGCGCTTTCATTGATCTCCAGCGTCAGCATCTGCGCCGGGACGCCGGCGGCCTGCATCAGCGACATCACCTCGGCGAAGAAGTTGGGCCGCAGCAGCTGCAGGGTGGAGACGTTGACCGCGATGGTGAAGTCATCGAAGCCCTGGTCGCGCCACAGCTTGGCCTGCTTGAGCGCGCCTTCCAGCACCCAGGTGCCGATCTGCACGATGATGCCCAGGCGTTCGGCGGTGCGCATGAAGCGCTCCGGCACCAGCATGCCGAGGGTCGGCGACTGCCAGCGCAGCAGCGCCTCCATGCCGACCACGTGGCCGTCGCGGGCACTGACCAGCGGCTGGTAGCGCAGCTTGAGCTCGCCATTGGGAATGGCGTCGACAATCTGGCGCGCGATGATGCTCTCGCTGTGCGCGCTGGAGGGCGTGTCCACCGCATGGATGCGCACCGCATTGCCGCCTTCGCGGGCCGCCTGGTACAGCGCGTCCTCGGCATGGTCGAGCAGGCGCGATACCCCGGTGGCATGCTCCGGGCACAGGCTCACGCCCAGCTTGCCGGTCATGAACAGCGTGTACGGCAGCACCGACAGGGGCAGTTCCAGCTGCTGGCGGATCTCCTCGGCCAGGTCCTCCGGCAGCGGCATGTCGGCCGTGCGCGGTACCGCCAGCAGGAATTCATCGCTGCCATGCCGCCACAGCTTGCCGCGGCCGCGCAGGTGGTGCTGCAGCCGCTGGGCGACCAGCACCAGTGCCTGGTCACCGACCTCGGCGCTCATGTTCTCGTTGACTGAGGCGAAGTGGTCGATATCCACGTGCATCAGCATCAGCGGCGTGCCGCCCGAGGCGGCTTCGGTCACCATCGCCTGCAGTTCGGGATTGCCGGCCCCCAGGCGGGGCGGGGCATCTTCGATGCTGACCAGGGGCAGAGAAGGGTTCCACATGAGCTCAGTGTTCCAGTGCGTCGTGAGCCGTCGCGCCGGTGGCGCGGTACGGCAGGTAAAGGTCGATCAGGGTACCGGCACCGTGCGCCGATTCGATGCGCAGCGTGCCACCCACGCTCTGCGCACGCTCGCGCATCACGATCAGGCCCAGCCCGCGCGGGCCGTCGGGGTCGAAGCCCTCGCCGTCGTCGCGCACCTGCAGATGCAGGCCGTGGTCGTCGACATCGCGCAGGTGCAGGTTGACCTGGCTGGCGCGTGCGTGGCGCAGTACGTTGGTGAGGCTTTCCTGGGCGATGCGGAAGCAGGCCTGTTCGATGTCGCCGGCCGGCCGTCGCGGGAGCGACTGGATATCCGGCAGCAGCTCGATCGCCGCCGAGCGGAACAGCACGCCGGCCTGCCAGCGCAGGGCCGCTTCCAGCCCCAGCGCGTCCAGCTGCGGTGGACGCAGCAGGGTGGAGATGTCGCGCAGCTTGCCGACGGTGGCGTCGGCCAACTGGATGATCTGGGCCAGGTCCTCGTCGCGGCGGGCGGCATCCTGCTCGTCCTGCGCGGCATACGCGGACAGTTTCATGGCAGTGATCGCCTGGCCGATGTCGTCGTGCAGATCGCGCGAGATGGCCCGGCGCTCGTCTTCCTGCAGCGAGAACAACCGCCCGGCCATGGCCTGCAGCTCGCGGTTGCTGGTTTCCAGCGCCTCGCGGATGCGCTCGGGCTCGCTGAGGTCGCGCACGATCAGCAGCTTGCAGTCGCGCCCACCGTAGCGCACGTCGCCGACCGCCAGCCCGGCCTGGAAGGCGTGGCCGTTGAAGCGCCGCATGCCGATCACCTCGCCAGCACCCGCGCTCTGCGGCGGCAACTGCGCGAACAGCTGGGCGCGCACGCGGGGCAGGTCATCGGCAGTGACCAGCGCGGCCAGTGGCTCGCCCAGCAGGGTGTTGTGGCCATAGCCGAACTGGGTGGCCGCGCACGCGTTGGCATACAGCACGTGCTCTTCGGACAGGATCACCACGCCGTCGGGCAGCACCCGCACCAGCTCGCGGAACTGTTCTTCGCGCTCGCGCAGCAGGCGCCGCGACTGCTCGCGCTCGGTGACGTCCTGCAGCGTACCCAGCACCCGTGGGCGCCCGGCATCATCCTGGCCGCTCTCGGCGCGCAGATGCACCATCAGGGCGCGCCCGTCCATCGCCAGCAGCGGCAACAGCACGTCGATCTGCACCGGCTCGCCGGAGCTCATCTCATGCAGCAGCTGTTCGCTGAGCGCCGCCGTGGCCGGATCGGCCGGGACCAGTAGCTCGTCGAAGCGGTGCCAGCGCCGGGCCTCGGGCGGGCGCCGGCCGAGCAGGCGATAGACCTGGTTGGCGTAGCGGCCCAGGCCCGTAGCCGGGTCGATCTCCCAGGCACCGATGCGCGCCATTTCATGCGCTTCCTCGACCCGGGCCAAGGCCTGGTCGCGGCGCAGCAGGGCCTGGTCTTCGCGGGTGCGGTCGATCGCGATCAACAGGCGCGCGCGGCGGCCACCGTAATCAATGAAGTTGCTGCGCATCTCCATGCGCCGTGTGCTGCCATCGCTCAGGCGCAGATCGGCGGTGATCACGCACAGCTGCTCGGGATGGGCGCGAATCTGCTCCAGCTTGGCCTCGAGCATCGCCTCGTGGCCGGGCGGCCACAACGCGGTGATCGGCATCGCGGTGAAGGTCTCGCGGCTGAAACCGAAGAACCCTGCGGCAGCCGGATTGACGTCCAGGATCGCCAGCGATTCCAGGTCATAGACCAGGATCGGGCCGGGATTGCCCTCGAACATCTGCCGGTGGCGCGTTTCCGAATGCTCCAGCCGCGCGTGGGCATGCAGCACGTGCTGGGCCAGCGGGCGCAGCAGCAGATAGATCAGTGCCGCGCTGGCCACCACGAAGAACGTGCCCTTGATGGTCTGCCACTGCGCGGCCGTCTGCAGGTCACCGGCCAGCACCTTGACCGCCGCGTCGCTGCACAGGATCCAGACCAGGGCCAGGACCAGGTAGGCAACGACCACGCGCCACCGGTCGCGGCGCAGATCGCGGGCGAGAGGGGGTTCGGCAGCGCGTTCGGAAGGGCCTGGCAAAGGGGTGGACATGGGGCAGGGCGGGGCCAATCGGACAAGGCAAGCGTCATCTTACCTGCCCCGGGTGAGGATGCAGGGCGCGAGGGAACTCAATAATCCGCAGCGCCCGCCGTTAACGATTGCGTTCCCCGGTTGTCGGGTGCGTTATCGGAGTTACAGGGCGTGGACCAAGGGATTATCGCGAGTCTGCTGCAGCACCCATTGGCCTCGGCGCTGGTGATCCTCGACCGTGCCGGTCGTCCGATCGCCGCCAACCCGGCCGCGCGCGAGCATGGCCTGCCGGCCACGATCGCTGCATACGGCGAGGTACTGGAAGACCTGCGCCTGCTCGCCGCCGACGGCGGCCTGGTGCCCTGCCAGCTTCCCGGTGGGCCCGGCGGCCGGTTCGATGGGGGGATGCGCGCCGTGCACGATCCGGATGGGCACCTGCTGGCCTTCACCCTGAGCGTGCCCGAGCCGGTCGCCGCCTACGCGGGCAGCCGCTGGGAACTGGCGCTGGATCATGCCGGGCATGGCTTGTGGGATTGGGACCTGCCCAGCGACAGCGTGCGCCGCTCTCGACGCTGGGACGGCCAGCCCGTGGAAGACTCCCATGTCCGCGCCGAGGGCGTCAGCGCGCTGCTGGAGAACGTCCACCCGGATGATCAGCCGGCGGTGCGGGTGGCGATGGACGCGCACCTGCGCGGCGAGAGCGACGCCTATACCGCCCAGTTCCGCGCGCGCCACCCGGACGGCGGGTGGCGCTGGGTGCTGGACCGCGGCCGGGTGGTGACCCGCACTGCCGACGGGCAGCCGCTGCGCATGGTCGGCACCCATACCGACATCCAGGCCCAGAAGCAGATGGAAGCCCAGCTGCGCGAGCAGCAGGTGCACCTGCGCGAAGCCCAGCGCATCGCGAGCATGGGCAGCTGGTCCTGGAATCCGGAAGCACGCCGGTTCTGGTGGTCGCCCGAGTTCCGGGCGCTGCTGGAGATGGGCGAGGATTCCATGCACGGCCGACGGCACTGGTTGCGGCAGCTGGAGCCGCAATCGCGTGGCCGGCTGCGCGGCGCCTGGCGCCGGATGTGGCGCGATGGCGCGGCGACCACGCTGGAGCTTGAGCTGGTCCGTGGCACCGGCGCGCTGCACCTGCGCGTGTGGATGCAGCCGCTGATCGGCCCGGACGGACGCATCCAGCGCCTGCTGGGCCAGGTCCAGAACATCACCGAACAACACCAGACCGACGCGCTGATCCGCTGGCGCACCGAGCTGCTCAACCGGGTCTCCGCGCTGGGCCGCATCGGCGGCTGCGAGATCGAGGTCGGCACCCGCCACATGCAGTGGACCGAGGAGTGCTACCGCATCCATGGGCTGCGCAAGGAGCCGATCAGCCTGGACCAGGCGCTGGGCCTTTACACCCAGGACTCGCGCGACGCCTTCGAGGCAGCCCTGCTGCGCATCGCCGACGGCGGGCTGCCCGAGCAGCTGGACCTGTGCTTCTACCGCCAGTCCGGGCTGCGCATCTGGGTCCAGGTGCTGATCGAACTGGACAGGCGCGACGGCCTGCCGACCCGCTTCGTCGTGCTGTTCCGTGACATCACCCGCGAGCGCGAGGCCAATGAGCGCATCGAACTGCTGGCCCATTACGATCTGCTCACCGGCCTGCCCAACCGGATGCTGCTGCGCGAGCAGACCGCCGACGCCATCGAGGAAGCCCGCGACCGCGGCAGCCCGCTGGCAATGCTGTTCATCGATCTGGACGGCTTCAAGACGATCAACGACACCTTCGGCCACGCCACCGGCGATGCGCTGCTGAAGGCGGCTGCCTCGCGCCTGCACCAGAGCCTGCGCAACAACGATCTGTTCGGCCGCTTCAGTGGCGACGAGTTCATCGTCGTGCTGCGTGACCTGGCAGCACCGGAAGATGCCGGCCACGTGGCACGCAAGCTGATCGCCTCGCTGGCCGAGCCGCTGCACCGCGGCGAGAGCACGCTCAAGGTCGGTGCCAGCGTCGGCATCGCGATGCTCGACGACAGCCGCCAGGATTTCGAATCACTGCTGCGCGCCGCCGATGCGGCGATGTACGCGGCCAAGGAAGCCGGGCGTAATACCTACCAGTATTACAGCCAGGACGCGCTGGCCAAGATCCAGCGCAAGCTGGAGATCGAGCACGCGCTGCTGGGCGCGATCGAACGCGAAGAGTTCACCCTGGCCTACCAGCCGTTGCTGCATGCCGAGAACGACCAGCCCCCGGCGATCGAGGCGCTGCTGCGCTGGCATCGTCCCGGCACCGGCTACTGCAGCCCGGCCGAGTTCATTCCGATCGCCGAGAAGTGCGGTGAGATCGTGCGGATCGGTGACTGGGTGCTGGCCGAAGCCTGCCGCCAGGCCGCCGCGTGGGACGCCGCCGGCCTGAAGTTCGACCGCGTGGCGGTCAATGTCTCGGCCGTGCAGCTGCGCGACCGCGGCTTCGCCGAGCGCGTGATCGATATCTGCCACGCCCACGGCTGGCCACCGCAGCGCCTGGAGCTGGAGCTGACCGAGTCCGCCCTGATCCGCGACACCGATGTGCTGCGGCATTGCTTCGATGTCCTCGAGCGCCACGGCGTGCCGCTGGCGGTGGACGACTTCGGCACCGGGTTCTCGAACCTGCACTACCTCAACCGCTTCCCGGTCGGCCGCCTGAAGATCGACCGCAGCTTCGTCCAGGGCATGCTGCACGACGCCGGCACCGCCGAAGTCACCCAGGCGATCGTGCACCTGGGCCACGCGCTCGGCATGAAAGTCGTCGCCGAAGGCGTGGAGACCAAGCAGGAAGAGGCGATGCTGCGCCGCCAGGGCTGCGACGAGATCCAGGGCTACCTGTACTCGCGTCCGCTGGCGCCGCGCGATCTGGCGCAGTGGTTGAAGCTGGGGGTGTCATCGCTGCTTGCCGGTGAGCCGCCGGCCCTGGTGCATGTCGTTTGAGTGATCCCGCGCTACCTTCGCCCGCACTGCCACGGCGCCTCTGGATCGGGCTGAACGGGTGGCTGAGCGAAGACAGCAATCGGCGCGAGCTCGCGATTATCCATTGGGGGGTGACGATCTCGCTGATCGCTTGCGGCACATGGGTCGAGGTCGTTCGACGCCTGCCCCTTCTGGCCCTCCTGGTCCGGAATGACATAACCTACGCCGGCGTCATTGCGTTGATTACCAACGTACTGATGCTGATCCTGATGTACCGTCGGCGTGGTCGTCAAAGCGACCGTTTCAAGGCCATGACCGGGGTACTAATGATCGTATGCGCCTCGCTTTACTATGCAGGCCTGGAGGATGTCTACGCGCGTAACAGCCACCTGCTTGCCGACTCCTCGATTCCAGCCTGGTTCAAGGTACTGATTACCTTCCTTGCACCCCTGAAATATCTGTTCGGCTTTGGCGTCGCGGCGATCGGCGCCGGAATCTTCTCCGGAATCATCTCGCGGGAGCGCAGTGGCACGCACTTTGCGTAGAGAGTAGCTTCGATCGGCGACTCCAGCGCGATAGAGATGCCCTCAGGTGCTTGGCGAGATCGGATCGGGCGGCACCCTCACTGTTCCACCAGATCGGTCAGGTCCAATGTCGTCGGCGCGACGCTGTGTTCGATTATTTCCCGGAGCATTCCCGGGTAAGGGCGCAGCGCATAGGCGCGCATGGTGCGAATAGGGTTGAACTCCAGCCAGCTGCAGGAGGAGTGCCCAACGATGACCGGCAGGTTGAAGTTCACGTCCTTGGGATCATCCAGCGGAAGCGTCCATTGGCCGCCGTGCTGCGTCCGGACATACTCCCCCAGGTATCGGGCGAACACCACGCGCAGGGCAGAGCATTCGTCGTCATCCAGAGCCGGGACCATGATGTCGTGGAGCTGCTCAAACCGACCGAGGCTTTCCGGCCTGCCATCCAGCTCAATCCCGCGCGCTTCCGCCTGATCAACCAGCCAGTCCAGCTGGTCGTCCATGATCATCAGGAATTCGTCGAAGGCCTCAAGTGCACGCTTGTGGTCAATTTTCATGAAGGCTCGAGCCGAAGGTCAGGCTCTTATCAAGGATTCTTGGTGGGGATGAGGGGCGGCATATTCCCTGAGCCTATGCGGGTATCCCTGTGTTCAAGATAGAACGCCAGGTACTTCTTGTCTTCCCCCATGAACGGTCGCTTCCCATGTGCGTCGTAATGTCTCTTGAAAGTTGCATACGCGGAAGCGACGTCGCTGGCATCGAGGTATACGGTGCCTGCAATGAAGTCCACGTAGTCGAAAGAGGTTTCGCAAATACCAGTTGCATAGGCTTCGTGCATCACATCAAGCCACTGTATGGCCTTGTCGAACTGCCCGGTTTCTTTGAGGAAATCAACCATTCCCCGGGAGAGACTCTGTGCATAGTCGTGCGAGCACTTTGGGTCAGGGATGACCTCCCAGGCACTCAGGAAGCAGGCCTCGGCCTCTTGAATACGACCACTCTTCCAGTATTCTCGCCCGGCTTTGCAGTACTCGCCGAGCTGTTGCAGTTGTGCAGCGGGGAGTGATTGCTTCAGCACTCGTCAGTTCCTTCTATGGCCATCTGTGGCCGATTCGGCGCCTCGTGAACGTCACGCTGATAGTTTTCACAGTTCGTCACCTCCCATCGGCAGTAATAGTTCGTCCTGTCCCGGCCCCAATAGCTGGATTCCAATGGATCGAAGGACTCCAGGGCCTGGAAAGTGTCCGGATCAGCCTCCAGTTTTCTGGTGAGGTAGAACACATGCTTCGCATCGCGCGAGTAGAGTCGATTTATTCTCTGCCACGTCTGCGGATCTGCAGCGGGTATCCGTACTCCCTCCAGATACACATGGTCGCAGTCGCGGGCGAAGCCATTCCCCAACGATTCAAGCGATGCAGGCTGCTTGCAGGCCCTGATTACCATTGCATGCTTGGAGGAGGTGCTGTTGGTGAACCAATAGCCATTCGCCTTATCACGTGCATAGCCACTGATGACGCACTCATTGTCAGTAATGTCCTGGTGCCCATCGTCCAGGACGACGAAACTCTGCGGATCAGTGACCTTTGCATTTCCGTACAAGGTGATGACTGTCTTCCCGTCGCTGGCGAAGATGCCATTGAGGATGCTGAAAGTCTCTGGGTTCAGTCCCTTCAGCGCCCGTCCATCGCTGAAGACGGCGGCGTGATCCCGCAGATAGCATTGCCCTTTGGACAACCCCTGCAGTGCCTTGGCCGATGTTGCATCTGCCTGCAGGCGCCATTGCTTTCTTCCTTCGCGGTCCGCGCTAATGAAGTACACCTGCCCCTGGTACTCCAGGTATTGGGACGCTATGCCCGAGGCAGTGGTTAGAATCTTGATGTCCCGCAGATCGAGCTCCAGCGTGACGGTATTGGATGCGACGGCAGTGCGCTCTGCGCCTTCGGATCGCCCACCGGGCCGATATGTGATGTGAAGATCAACCAGGAAGCACTCGCCGATCCTGTCCCGGAAATCCAGCAGTCTGAGCTCATACTCACGTGGCTGTCCTACAGTCGTCTCAACCCGCCTGCCGTCTACATAGAAGTCATAATGACCGAGGCCGATGTCGAGCTGTTGGAAGCGGATGACAGGACGGGCCAGCGTGTACCTACTACGGTCTGTGACGAGCTGTAAGTCCATTCGCAAGGGCGCCTGCCGGGTTGAAAACCCATGATGCAGGCAGTACTGCGGCTCTTGCCATGCAACAAATCCGAAAATTGGGCGAAAAACCATCAGGAGCATGGTCCGGCCCTATGTGGAACAGGATCATCATCATCGGGGCAATACCACAGCAGATGCGATTAGCCATGGATCGTCGTGATCCATGGCTCCCGCTTGGGCATGCGGGTCACTTCCAAACGCGCTTCGCGAAGAGGGTTTTGCTGTCGCTGCGCCGAACTGCAGGTGGGCGGGACTGAGGTTGATACGCTGGGTAGCCCTCAGTCATCAGACGGGCTGGCTTGGAGTGGCGGCGGACGCCACACCCTCAACGCGCAGCCGCGTCCAGATCATCACCGCTCAAACCGAGGTCCCACGCCAGGCCGGCGATGGCGGGATCGATGGCGGAGGGCAGGGCGGCAACAGCGTGCGAGGGATGCCTGGCCAGCTGCGCCAGTTCCTGCCGGGCGAGTTGCTCCAGCCGTTCAATCAGGGCGCGCCCCTGCAGCGGGGTGGCCGGCACCGCGGGGGCGTCAGGCAGGGCGACGGGAATTGCGCCGTCACTGCTCTGCACCGCCGGTTCCAGCTCGGCGGGGACAACGGATGCAACGGACAACACGGACGCATTCAACATCGGACCATCATCTGCAGCCAAGGCGGGGAGTGCAAGCGCAACGGCCCCGGGGGTACCGGGGCCGCAGGGTGTGCCGCGTGCGGCACGTTACCGCTGGATCAGAACAGTTCGACCGCGCCGGCGGCCATGCTCTGCTGGGCGACCGCCTTGTGCGGCGGGCGCTCCCACTCGGTGCGCATGTCGCGCAGGCGGGTGCCGGTGCGCTGCAGGGCGGTCACGACCTCTTCGTCGAACACGCCGCCACTGCGGTGCAGCAGTTCCTGCAGGGCCACGGCCTCGCGGTTGATCGCGGTCAGGCGATCCAGGTGGGTATGCACGCCGCCCAGGGCCTGGGTCGCGATGTCCTCGAACTGCAGGGCGCGGACCGCTTCGGCGACGCTGCTGTCGATGGCGCGGCCGCACTCGGAAATCTCGCGCATCCCATCGCCCAGCGAGGCGTTGATCTGGGCCACGTTGTCCAGCATCTGCGCGGCTTCGTGGCGCGCTTCGCGGGAACGGTCCATATCGCGGGAGGCCATGTGCGAAACCGTCTCGCGGACCTTGGCGATGGCGTCCTTCGAGCTGTGGGCCAGCTTGCGGATCTGCTCGTTGAAGGTGGTCGAGCGCTCGGACAGGTTGCGGACCTCGTCGGCAACCACCGCGAACCCACGACCGGCTTCACCGGCACGCGCTGCTTCGATGGCGGCGTTCAACGCCAGCAGGTTGGTCTGGTCGGCGATCGACTTGACGTCTTCCAGCAGCGCGAAGATGCCATCCAGGTGCTGCGCCATCTGGTCGATGTGCTGCACGGTGTTGCTGCTCTGGCCGCTGACCTGCTCCAGCGCTTCGACCAGCTGCTCCATGCGCTGGCTGGCATGCTGGGCGAAACGGGCCACGTCCACGCCGGCACCGCCGTCTTCACCGGCACGGTCGACGATGCGGGCCAATGCCTGGCTCTGCTGGCGCGACTTGCGGTTCATGGCATCGAAGCTGCTGCCCAGGCCGCTGACCGCGTGGCGGATCAGGTCGCGGGCACGTTCGACTTCGCCACGCGAGCCGTCGATTTCGTTGCCGACGAACGAGCGCAGCTCGGTCAGCAGCTGGTCCTGCTCGCGCAGGATGCGGGCCTGTTCAGGCGAACGCTGGGTCTGGGCGCGGGCCGACCACCAGGCAAACCCGAGCCAGCTGAGCGTCATCGTGGTCAGGATCGCCCAACGCAGGGCGGCTGGCCACTCGAAGCCAATGGCAAAGGGAAGCAGAAGGGTCAGGACCAGGGGGGCGGCCAGGCGGATGAAGAGGCGTGAGTACATGGACGTTCTCGGGGAGGTGCACGGATGCTGTATCGGCCGTACCCCGGTTTGCTTTAGTCCTGCACCACACATTCGATCAAAAACCGCACGTTCCGGCCCCCATGTAGAGCCACCCCATGGGTGGCTGCACAGGTCAGCGCAGCTGGCGGGCGATCGCTTCCAGCATGGTCTTGCGGGAGAACAGGAAATCCCAGTACTGGCCGCCGGTCTGGCGCCAGAGTACCGCCGAACGGACCGCGGCGAGCAGCAGGGCGCGGATCTCGGCGACCACGCCGGCCTGGCCCAGGTAGTGCGGGTTGCCCTGGACCATCACGCGCGGCTTGAGGTTGCTGATGGTGTCGGCGTACAGGCCGCCCAGCGCGGCGAGCACGTCGGGATGGGCGCTGTCGCCCAGCTCGCTGGCCTGCGCCTGGGCACGCTCGATGCCGGTGCTGACCTTGGCCACGAGCGCGTGCTCACGCACGAAGCGGCGCTCCAGCTGCAGGACCGAGAGCGCCAGCCGCGGCACGTGCTCGTCCTGGCCCTGGCTGCTCAGGTAGTTGTGCAGCAGGCGCAGGCCCGGGGCGACATTGCTGGCGCTGCCGTAGATCTCCTGCGGGCTGGCCGCGTCGATGCGGAACACACTGTCCACCGCGGTGCGGACCACGGCGGCTTCGGAGTGGCCGGTTTCGGCGATGCGGCGCACCTGCTGCAGGGCCTGGGCGATGCCGGCCAGAGCAAGAACGCGGTCGTCGACGGAAAAACTCATGCAGCAGATACCTCGAAAGGAGAAGGGGTGGCGCGCAGGCGCTGTTCCAGTGGCGCATCGGTGGCGGCGATGACGGCGCCGCCAAGGCAGACCTCATCGTCATACAACACCAGCGATTGACCCGGGGTGACGGCACGCTGCGGCCGGGCAAAGCGCACCTCCAGGGTGCCATCGTCGCGCACGGTGACCGTGCACGGTTCATCCGGCTGGCGGTAGCGGGTCTGGGCGGTACAGTCGAACCGGCGCGCAGGCGGAGCGCCGGCGATCCAGTGGGCGACTTCGGAATGCAGCCGGGTCGACTGCAGCCAGGGGCTCTCGCGGTCCTGGTCGACATACAGCACGTTGCTGGCGACATCCTTGCCCACCACGTACCACGGGGCGGCCGGCCGGCCCCGCACGCCGCCGATGTTCAGGCCCTCGCGCTGGCCCAGCGTGAAGTAGAACACGCCGGGATGTTCGGCGATCAGGGCGCCATCAGGATCGCGGATCTCGCCCGTCTTCGCCGGCAGGTAACGGCCGAGGAACTCGCGGAAGTCGCGTTCGCCGATGAAGCAGATCCCGGTCGAATCCTTTTTGGCGTGGGTCGGCAGCCGCGCGTCGCGGGCGATCCGGCGCAGGTCGTTCTTCTGCAGGTCGCCGATCGGGAACAGCGTGGCGGCCAGCTGTTCCTGGCCCAGCTGGTGCAGGAAGTAGCTCTGGTCCTTGCTGCGGTCGGCGCCGCGCAGCAGTGCCCAGCGCCCGCCGACCTGCGCGATGCGGGCGTAATGCCCGGTCGCGATGCGCTCGGCGCCGAGCTCACGCGCGGCGTCGAGGAAATGCTTGAATTTCACTTCGCGGTTGCACAGCACGTCCGGGTTGGGCGTGCGCCCGGCCGCGTACTCGGCCAGGAAGTGCTCGAACACGCCCTGCCAGTACTCGCCGGAGAAATCGCGGAAATGGAACGGGATGCCGAGCAGGCCACAGACCGCCACGGCATCGCGGCGGTCATCTTCGGCGCGGCAGTCGCCGCTGCCGTCGTCGGCCCAGTTCTGCATGAACAGGCCGGCCACCGGCTCGCCCTGCTGGACCAGCCGCCAGGCCGCGACCGAGGAGTCCACGCCGCCGGAGACCCCGACCATGATCCGTGGGGTGCTCATGCGACCTCCTTCACCAGCGACAGCGGATGGCGCTGGCCGGCGAGGTAGTCGGCGACCACCTGCCACACCAGCGGGCTGCGCAGGCGGGCCGGATCGGCCTTCAGCTCGGCCGGGGTCAGCCAGAGCGCGCGCAGGATCCCGGTGTCGAGGGGGCGCGCGGGATCGTGCGAAAGCGCCTCGGCCGCGTAGGCAAAGCGCAGGAACGGCGTGCCGTCCGGGGCGGTCCACTGGTAGGTGCCAATGAAGGCGCTCAGGCGCACCTTCCAGCCGGTTTCCTCCAGCGTTTCGCGGACCGCGGCAGCGGCCAGGCTTTCGTCCGGCTCCAGGTGCCCAGCAGGCTGGTTCAGCACCTGGCGACCGTCGATCGCCTCCTCGACCAGCAACAGACGCCCGTCACGGACCACCACGGTGGCCACGGTGACATGGGGCGTCCAGCGCGGTTCCTGCACGGCGCTCACCTCAGTACTCGTCCTGCTCGGTCAGCTCGAGCTCCATCGCATCGGCGGTGCGGACCGCGGCATCGATCGCGTCGCTGAGCGCCTCCGGCGTGGCGTTGGCGTCGACCTTGACCACGAACATCGCCAGCTGGTCCTGCTTCACCCAGGCACCCATCTTGGCGTCCTGGGAATCCTCGAGCAGGCGGTTGGCCACCGCGGCGGGGAACTGCTTGCCGGGCGCGTTGTAGGCCGGCGACCAGATCTCACGGATCGTGTGCTTGCCGAACTCCTCGACGGTGGAGCGCACGAAGGCCAGCTGGCTGCGGCCATCATCCATGTCGAAGACCATCTTGTAGTCGCCGTCCTCGTCCACCTCGTAGGTGTAGTCGAGCTTGTCCAGTGCACGCCCGACCGCCTTGTCCGGCTCGGCTGCATGGGCGCCGGTGGCAGTCACGGCCAGCAGCAGTGCGGCAGCAATCCTTTTCATGAAATCCCTGTGAACGTCTGGTTGGAGAGTGCAGATTGTGAAGGGCCGCAGGGGGCGACGTCCAATCCGGTGGAGCAGGGCCCTATAATGGAGGGATGCCCCGCGAGACTTCCCACGAAACTCATCACGACCACGGCGTGCTGCTTGAGCCTGCACGTCCCGAGGTCGCGCCGCCGCCGCTGTACCAGGTGATGCTGTTGAACGACGACTACACCCCGATGGATTTCGTGGTGACCGTCCTGCAGCACTTCTTCTCCATGGACCTGGACCAGGCCACCCAGGTGATGCTCCACGTGCATACCCGCGGCCGCGGTGTGTGCGGGGTGTTCACCCGCGAGGTCGCCGAATCCAAGGTTGCCCAGGTCAACGAATTCTCGCGCATGAACCAGCATCCGCTGCTGTGCACGATGGAAAAGGCCAGCGGCTGAGGGCGGAAGCCCTTCTCACGTGCGGCTTCAGCGCCGTCCGCGCCTTGGCCAGAGATGCACCCGCGCTCGCGCGGGTCGGCCAGCAGCCGCTGCACTCGCGATCTGCACTGTTCCAGCAGCGATCACAGCGCCCGCCAACATCCGCCGCGCCCCAGACGGGGCAGCAGATCGCTGAGCCCCTGAAACGGGGGCATCGCCCGCGCGGCGCCGTCGCCGTCCCACCAGTCCAGCAGCAGGTGGCCGTTGGGTTCTTCGGCATGCGTGCTCATCTTCAACATCGCCGGGGTGCCGTCGGGCAGGCGTACCGGCCAGAGCCGGCCTCGCGGGGTCTCGATGACATCGCCGTCACGGTGGAGCTGCCATTTCGTGGCCGGAAGTTCGTGCATGATGGATGCTCGTCCAATAGAGGGCGCGATCGGCGGAGTGCTAACGCCGTATGAACGCACTGATCCGCTAGGGTGATGGAAATCGTGATGGTTGGCCGCATATTGTTCCCAACAGCCGCCGGAGTTAATCATGTTCAGTAAAGACCTCGAACACACCATCGGACAGTGCTACAAGCGCGCCCGTGAGGCCCGGCATGAATTCATGACGGTGGAACACCTGCTGCTGGCCCTGCTCGACAACCCGTCCGCCCAGGCTGTCCTGAAGGCCTGCGGCGCCGATGCCGAGCGCCTGCGCCAGGAACTGGAGCAAGCCATCGAGGCCTCGGTCTCCCGCCTGGCCGAAGATGACGGGCGCGATACCCAGCCGACCCTGGGCTTCCAGCGCGTGCTGCAGCGCGCGGTGTACCACGTGCAGTCCTCGGGCAAGAAGGAGGTCACCGGCGCCAATGTGCTGGTGGCGATCTTCGGCGAGAAGGACTCGCATGCGGTGTATTACCTCAACCAGCAGGATGTGACCCGGCTGGATATCGTCAACTACCTCTCCCATGGCATCGCCAAGCTGGGCGAGGAGGGCGAAGTGCCGCCTGCCGCCGATGGCGAGGGCCGCGCCGAGGGCGCCGAAGGCGAGGGCAAGGGCGATGCGCTGGCCGAGTTCGCCAGCAACCTCAACGACCAGGCCCGCAACGGCAAGATCGACCCGCTGGTCGGCCGCGCCGATGAGATCGAGCGCACCATCCAGGTCCTGTGCCGCCGCCGCAAGAACAACCCGCTGTACGTGGGCGAGGCCGGCGTGGGCAAGACCGCGATTGCCGAAGGCCTGGCCAAGCGCATCGTGGAAGGCTCCGTACCGGACGTGCTCGCCGATGCGGTGATCTACTCGCTGGACCTGGGCGCCCTGGTGGCCGGGACCAAGTACCGCGGCGATTTCGAAAAGCGCCTGAAGGGCGTGTTGACCGCGATGAAGAAGCTGCCGAACGCGGTGCTGTTCATCGATGAGATCCACACCATCATCGGCGCCGGCTCGGCCTCGGGCGGCACCATGGATGCCTCCAACCTGATCAAGCCGGCCCTGGCCTCCGGCGAGCTGCGCTGCATCGGCTCGACCACCTTCCAGGAATACCGCGGCATCTTCGAGAAGGATCGGGCCCTGGCTCGGCGCTTCCAGAAGATCGACATCGTGGAACCCACCGTGGGCGAGACCTACGAAATCCTGCAGGGCCTCAAGCCCAAGTACGAAGCGCACCATGGTGTGACCTACGCCGATGACGCGCTGCAGGCGGCGGTGGATCTGTCGGTCAAGCACATCAATGACCGTCTGCTGCCGGACAAGGCGATCGATGTGATCGACGAAGCCGGTGCCCGTCAGCGCCTGCTGCCGGACGGTGAGCGCAAGGAGCTGATCGACATCGAGGAGATCGAGACCATCGTCGCCAAGATGGCGCGGATTCCGGCCAAGCAGGTCAGCGCGACCGACAAGGACGTGCTCCAGCACCTGGAGCGCAACCTGAAGATGGTGATCTTCGGCCAGGACCCGGCCATCGAGACGCTGTCCTCGGCGATCAAGCTGGCCCGCTCGGGGCTGGCCAATCCGGAAAAGCCGATCGGCAACTTCCTGTTCTCCGGCCCGACCGGCGTCGGCAAGACCGAGGTGACCAAGCAGCTCGCGCTGCAGTTGGGTATCGAGCTGGTGCGCTTCGACATGAGCGAGTACATGGAATCACATTCGATCAGCCGCCTGATCGGTGCGCCTCCGGGCTATGTCGGCTTCGACCAGGGCGGCCTGCTGACCGAGAAGATCGTCAAGACCCCGCACTGCGTGCTGCTGCTGGACGAGGTGGAGAAAGCCCACCCGGACATCTTCAACATCCTGCTGCAGGTCATGGACCGCGGTGTGCTGACCGACACCAACGGCCGTGAGGCGAACTTCAAGAACGTGGTGCTGGTGATGACGACCAATGCCGGCGCGGCGCAGGCCTCGCGGCGGTCGATCGGCTTCACCCGCCAGGACCATGCCACCGACGCGATGGAAGTGATCCGCAAGAGCTTCACGCCGGAGTTCCGCAACCGTCTGGATGCGATCGTGCAGTTCCAGGCGCTGGGCTTCGAGCACATCCTGCGCGTGGTGGACAAGTTCCTGATCGAGCTGGAAATGCTGCTGCAGGAAAAGCACGTCAGCCTGTCGGCCACGCCGACCGCGCGCGACTGGCTGGCCCACCATGGCTTCGACCCGCTGATGGGTGCCCGCCCGATGGCCCGCGTGATCCAGGACAAGATCAAGCGTCCGCTGGCCGACGAGCTGCTGTTCGGCAAGCTGGTCAACGGCGGCCGGGTCAGCATCGACGTCCGCGACGACCAGTTGTTCGTCGAGACCGAGGCCGAGCCGGAGCGCCTGTTGCCGGCCACCGTGTAATCGCCCGGCCGGCGCTGTCGAGATGAATCGAAAAGCCCCCGCAAGGGGGCTTTTCTGTGCGCGGACCGGGCGCCTGCTCAGCGGCGGGCGCGGGCCTTGCGGTTGAACTGCTCTGCGGTGAGAGGCTCCACCGCCGCCACGTCACAGCTCTGGCTGTTGGTGTGCAGCTTGCTCACGCCGCCACCGCAGAGCTGGCCGTCCTGGCCCGGGGTGGCGAAGTCGAGTCTGGACGACATGGCGGCGCTGCTGCAGGAGCGGTCAAAACGGACGAGATAGTGCTGGTCGCCGTTGCGCAGCAGCACATCGCGGTCGGCCCGGTTGCGCACCACCTGCTTGTCCGGGGACAGGGTGATGCAGTCGGCGGGCGCGGCCGGTTCGGCGGCCTGGACGGAGGCGGCGGCAAGGCAGGTGGCGAGCAGGAACAGGGAGGTCGGGCGCTTCATGGCGGGGGCCATCGGGTCGGGATCCGGATTGGATCGAGAGCCAGAGTGGACCGTTGCGTGCCAGGGCGAATCTGCATCAAGGCATCCTGACCGACGTCAGGGTGCACTGGGTCAGGGTGCCGCATGGCAGGGTGAGGCCTGCCGCACTGAGCGACGCCCACGCGAAAAGGCCAGCACCTGGCTGGCCTTCTGGCGGGAACAACCCCCGGACCGCTTACTTCATGCGGTAGGTGATGCGACCCTTGGTCAGGTCGTACGGGGTCATTTCGACCTTGACGCGGTCGCCCGTCAGGATGCGGATGTAGTTCTTGCGCATGCGGCCGGAGATGTGGGCGATGATTTCATGCCCATTTTCCAGTCGTACGCGGAAAGTGGTGTTCGGCAGCGTCTCGCTGACGGTGCCCTCGAACTCGATGGAGTCGTCTTTCGACATGTAGTCCTGTGCAGTTCTGTAACCGGCCGAGCTGGCCTGAAGAGCGGGCATTTTACGCGGGTCGGGCGTTTGATGCAAAGTTTTGGTTAAGGCGCGCCAGGATCGGCCAGGGCGGCGGCGGCCAGCGTACCGAACAGATCGCTCCAATCGCCTGCGGCAGCTGGCTGTTGGACCTGTTCACGCACCAACGCGAGGAAGCGTTGCCGCGGCCAGTGTTCGGCGCCCATGCGCAGCAGGTGGTCGTTTTCCACCTGCGCATCGATCAGCGGCCAGCCCCAGCCGGCCAGCCGATGGGCCAGACCGGCCAGGGCGACCTTGGAGCCGCCGGATGCCGCACTGAACATGCTCTCGCCGAAAAACATCCGCCCGATCGCCACCCCGTAGATGCCGCCGACCAGCCGCGCGTCGTCGAACACCTCCACCGAGTGCGCGAAGCCGAGCCGGTGCAGGTGGACATAGGCATCGCGCATGTCCCGCGTGATCCAGGTGCCGTCCTGGCCCGGGCGCGGGCTGGCCGCGCAGGCATCGATCACCTGCTCGAAACAGGTATCGGCCCGCAGCGTCCAGGTGGTCTGCCGCAACGAGCGACGGAAGCGGCTGGACAGGTGCACGGCGTCGGTGCGGAACACCATGCGCGGGTCCGGCGACCACCACAGCAGCGGCTGGCCCTCGGAGAACCACGGGAAGATGCCGCCCGCATACGCATTCAGCAGCCGCACCGGAGAGAGGTCGCCGCCGAGCGCGAGCAGGCCGTCGGGATCGCGGAGAGCGGTCTCGGCGGGCGGGAAGGGGGCGTCGGATGCATCGTCCAGGCGCCAGGGCAGGCGGCGGCTCATGTCGGGTCGACCGTGTCGGCCTTGAACGGGCTGTGCGCCGCCAGCACCCGCGCATAGTGGGCGACCTCGACGCGTTCCTGTGCGCACCACGCCACCAAGGCTTCGGCAAAGGCCGGTTCTGCAATCCAGTGGCGGCTGCGCACCGTGCGGGGCAGGAACCCGCGGGCCAGCTTGTGCTCGCCCTGTGCGCCCGGTTCAAAGCGGGCCAGACCCTCGCGCAGGCAGTAGGCGATGCCCTGGTAATAACAGGTCTCGAAGTGCAGCCCGGGCAGGGTGGCCCCGCCCCAGTAGCGGCCGTACAACGTATCCGCGCCACGCAGGCACAGCGCACCGGCCACCGGCTCGCCGTCGAGCAGGGCCAGGAAGATCACCAGCGCGCGCGGCATCGTGCGGGCGAGATGCTGCAGGAACGGCAGCGTCAATGCGGGCGAGTTGCCGTACTCGGCGAAAGTCTGCAGGTAGAAGCCGTGCATGGCACGCAGGTCGGCTTCGGTGGCCTCATCCCCCTGCACGATGCGATACGTGACGCCGCTGCGCGCGAGCTTGGCGCGCTCTTGGCGGATGTTCTTGCGGTGCTTGTGATCCATCGCGCCGAGGAAGTCGTCGAAGGTCTGCCAGCCACCGGGGTTGTGCCACTGGAACTGGATGTCCTCGCGCAGCAGCCAGTCCGGGCTGAAGCTGGCGTCCTCGTCGGCAGGATGGAAGTTGACGTGGGCCGAGGACCAGCCCAGGCGGGCCACTTCGCCCGCCAGCAGTGCCAGCAGGGCGCCCCTGTCTTCAGTCGTGCGCGCAAGCACGCGGGGGCCGGTCACCGGCGAGTACGGCACCGCGCCCAGCCACTTGGGGAAGTAGTCCAGCCCATGCTGGGCATAGGCGTGGGCCCAGGCGTGATCGAACACGAACTCGCCGTGCGAGTTGTCCTTGAGGTAGCCGGGGATCGCCGCCACCAGGGCGTCGCCCTCCCACAGGGTGAAGTGGCGTGGCCGCCAGCCCCACTCCGGGCGCAGGCAGCCGTGTTCTTCAAGGCCGGCGAGGAAGGCGTGCGACAGGAACGGGTTGCGTCCGTCGTGCAGGGCGTCCCAGGCAGCGGCGGGGACATCGGACAGACGGTGCAGGAAGCGTGGATCGGGCATGGACAGAGGATAGAGCAGCGGGGGCAGGCGCAGCGCGCGGGGACGGTGCCGCCCAGCAAAAAGGCCGGTGAATGATCCACCGGCCTTCGTGTGCTGCGCGGA
Source organism: Stenotrophomonas sp. TWI700 (assembly GCF_039673645.1). Lineage (NCBI taxonomy): Bacteria > Pseudomonadati > Pseudomonadota > Gammaproteobacteria > Lysobacterales > Lysobacteraceae > Stenotrophomonas > Stenotrophomonas sp. TWI700. Next base: position 120,962 of record NZ_JBDJMB010000001.1, read on the forward strand.
ACGGGCGTCGGATCAGCTCGCTTGGCCCTTGGCATCCAGGTAGCGCTCGGCGTCCAGGGCGGCCATGCAGCCGAAACCGGCCGAGGTGATCGCCTGGCGGTAATGCTGGTCGGCCACGTCGCCGGCGGCGAACACGCCTTCCACCGAGGTCTGGGTGGCGTTGCCGCCCAGGCCCGAACGGATGTCCAGGTAGCCGTTGTTCATGGTCAGCTGGCCATCGAACAGGCTGGTGTTGGGGTGGTGGCCGATCGCCACGAAGAAGCCGTGGGCCTCGATGTCGCGGGTGCTGCCGTCCAGGGTGGACTTCACGCGCACGCCGGTCACGCCCGCCTCGTTGCCCAGCACTTCCTCGACCTGGTGGTGCCAGACGGTCTCGATCTTGCCGGCGGCGACCTTGGCGAACAGCTTGTCCTGCATGATCTTTTCCGCCTTGAGGGTGTCACGGCGGTGGACCAGGTAGACCTTGCGGGCGATGTTGGACAGGTACAGGGCCTCTTCCACGGCGGTGTTGCCGCCGCCGACCACGACCACGTCCTGGTCCCGGTAGAAGAAACCATCGCAGGTGGCGCAGGCCGACACGCCGCGGCCCTTGAAGGCCTCTTCGCTGGGGATGCCCAGGTACTTGGCGGTGGCGCCGGTGGCGATGATCAGGGCGTCGCAGGTGTACTCGGCGCTGTCACCGATCAGCTTGAACGGACGCTGGGAGACATCGGCGGTGTGGATGTGATCGAAGATCACCTCGGTCTCGAAGCGCTCGGCGTGCGCCTGCATGCGGGTCATCAGGTCCGGGCCCATCAGGCCGTGCGCATCTCCAGGCCAGTTGTCCACCTCGGTGGTGGTCATCAGCTGGCCGCCCTGCTGCAGGCCGGTGATCACGACGGGCTTGAGGTTGGCGCGCGCGGCGTAGACGGCGGCGGTCCAGCCGGCCGGGCCGGAACCAAGGATCAACAGGCGGGAGTGCTTGGAGTTGCTCATGTAAGCTCGCAATAGAAGGTAGGACGGGGTGCCTGCACAGTGATTGCGCGGCATCCGAGCGAAGTCATAGAGTGGCGGCAGGGGCGGGGCGATTCAAGGCGCGCAGTGGAACGCGGCAACCCGCCGAGCGCGACTGACATCCCGGCGCCGGTGTTTTGACGCGGGCCGTGCCGGCCGGCGGCCGACACCTACCGGGGTAGGGTCCAGTCGTTTATTATCAAGCACTAACAGTGCATTCCCAAGGTGTGGTCTAAGGTGGCGAAACAGGTCCCGGAACGAGCCAAGGCGTCCGACAGCAAGGCAGCGCCGCGCAAACCGGCCAGCGTGGACAATCCGCGCCGGCAGCGCCTGTGGCGCGATCTGGGGTTGATCGCGGTCGCCCCGGCGCTGCTGTATCTGGTGGCCAGTCTGTTCACCTACTCGGCCACCGATCCGGGCTGGTCGCATACCGGCAGCGTGGTCGCGCCGGTCCACAACATGGGCGGCCGCGCCGGCGCCTGGATCGCCGACGTGCTGCTGCAGCTGTTCGGGTACATGGCCTTCGTGCTGCCGATCGTGCTGGGCGCACTGGCCTGGATCGCGATGTTCGGCCTAAAGCGCGAGGCCAAGGGCGAGCATGATCTCGATCCCGCACTGCGCCTGGTCGGCCTGGTCGGCTTCCTGATCGCCGGCACCGGCTTCCTGCACCTGCGCCTGTTCGTCGCCGATGTGGCGCACGCCGGCGGCATTCTCGGCAAGCTGGTCGGCAGTTCACTGAGCGTCGGTTTCGGCGCCTTGGGCGCCAATCTGTTCGTGCTGGTGTTGCTGCTGGCCTCGATCACCCTGGCGACCGGCATTTCCTGGTTCGTGGTGATGGAGAAGATCGGCAACTGGGTGCTGGCATTGCCGCCGCTGTTCAACAAGAAGAGAGAGCAGGCCACCGAGTGGCAGCAGACCCGCGCGATGCGCGAGGAACGCCAGGAAGTGCGCAAGGTCGACGCCGAGGTCCGCGCCAAGCGCGAGCCGGTCAAGATCGAGCCTCGCCCGGAGCCGGTGCTGGAGAAGAGCGACCGCGCCAAGCGCGAGACCCAGATTCCGATGTTCCGCGGGGTCAACGGCGATGGCTCGGACGTGCCGCCGCTGGCGCTGCTGGACGATCCCAAGCCGCAGCCCAAGGGCTATGACGAGGGCACGCTGGAGACGCTGTCGCGCCAGATCGAGTTCAAGCTCAAGGATTTCCGCATCGACGCCCGGGTGGTGGGTGCGTATCCGGGCCCGGTGATCACCCGCTTCGAGATCGAGCCGGCCCCGGGCATCAAGGTCAGCCAGATCAGTTCGCTGGACAAGGACATCGCCCGCGGGCTGTCGGTGAAGTCGGTGCGCGTGGTCGATGTGATCCCCGGCAAGTCGGTGGTGGGTCTGGAGATTCCCAACGTCACCCGCGAGATGATCTATCTCTCCGAGCTGCTGCGCTCCAAGGAATACGACAAGTCGGCCAGCGTGCTGACCCTCGCGCTCGGCAAGGACATCGCCGGCCGCCCGACCGTGGCCGACCTGGCGCGCATGCCGCACCTGCTGGTCGCCGGCACCACCGGCTCGGGCAAGTCCGTGGCGGTCAATGCGATGGTGCTGAGCCTGCTGTACAAGGCCTCGCCGAAAGACCTGCGGATGCTGATGATCGACCCGAAGATGCTCGAGCTGAGCGTCTACCAGGGCATCCCGCACCTGCTGGCGCCGGTGGTCACCGACATGAAGGAGGCTGCCAACGGCCTGCGCTGGTGCGTGGCCGAGATGGAGCGCCGCTACAAGCTGATGAGCGCGGTGGGCGTGCGCAACCTGGCCGGCTTCAACAAGAAGGTCAAGGATGCCCAGGACGCCGGGCAGCCGATGATGGACCCGCTGTTCAAGCCGAACCCGGAGCTCGGCGAGGCCCCGCGTCCGCTGGAGACGCTGCCGTTCATCGTGATCTTCATCGACGAATTCGCCGACATGATGATGATCGTCGGCAAGAAGGTCGAAGAGCTGATCGCGCGCCTGGCGCAGAAGGCGCGTGCGGCCGGCATCCACCTGATCCTGGCTACCCAGCGTCCCTCGGTGGACGTGATCACCGGTCTGATCAAGGCCAACATCCCGACCCGCATCGGTTTCCAGGTCAGTTCCAAGATCGATTCGCGCACCATCCTCGACCAGTCCGGCGCGGAAACCCTGCTCGGCCATGGCGACATGCTGTACCTGCCGCCCGGCACGGCGCTGCCGGACCGCGTGCATGGCGCGTTCGTCTCCGATGAGGAAGTGCATCGGGTGGTCGAGCACCTCAAGGCCAGCGGCCCGACCGATTACATCACCGGCGTGCTGGACGAAGTGCAGATGATGGGCGATGGCGTGGTGGTCGGCCCCGGCGGCCTGCCGGAGGCGGGCGGCGGTGGCGGCGATGAGTCCGATCCGCTGTATGACGAAGCCCTGCGCATCGTCACCGAAACCCGTCGCGCGTCGATCTCCGGTGTGCAGCGTCGCCTGAAGATCGGCTACAACCGCGCCGCGCGCCTGATCGAAGCGATGGAAGCGGCCGGCGTGGTCAGTCCGCCCGAGCACAACGGCGACCGCAGCGTGCTGGCGCCGCCGCCGCCCAAGTAACGCCGGGCTCGGCCTGGCCTGCCTGGAGCCGGGCGCTGCCAGCGCCGCGCTCCGCGCGCTGTACCGGCAGGTCCGGCGCGGCTTCCCCTGATCGCCCATTCAGGATTGAATGGGCACACTCCCTTCCATCCTTCCCATTCGCCTGGATACCTCGCATGCACACCACCTTCCGCCGCTCCCTGCTTGCCGCCACCCTGGTCGTGGCCAGTGTTGGTTCGGCTTCGGCCTGGGCGGGCGCCCGTGATGAGCTCAACCGTTTCACCCAGGGCCTGAAGGGCCTGGACGGACAGTTCAGCCAGCAGGTGTTCGACAGCAAGGGCAAGGTCAAGGAAACCACCAGCGGCCGTGTCGCGCTTTCCGCGCCGCGCCTGTTCCGCTGGGAGTACATCAAGCCGCACGAACAGCTGATCGTGGCCGATGGCAAGAAGGTCTGGGTCTACGAGCCGGACCTGGAGCAGGCCAGCGTGCGCCCGCAGGGCCAGGAAGAGCAGAACAGCCCGCTGACCGCCCTGATCAATCCGGCGCTGCTGGACAAGCAGTACGACGTCAGCGAAGAAGCCGCCGTGCGCGATGGCCTGCAGTGGCTGGCGCTGAGCCCGAAGCGCGACACCGATACCGCCTTCCAGTACGCGGCGCTGGGCTTCAATGGCCAGGGCCTGGCCCGCATGGAAGTGGTCGATGCCGTGGGTCAGCGCACGGTGATCAACTTCACCGGCTGGAAGCGCAACCCGAGCTTCGCCTCGGGCACTTTCAGCTTCACCCCGGCCAAGGGCGTGGACGTCATCGGCGAATGACGGTGTAGTGCCGGTCGCTGGCCGGCATCCCCCCTGCAATCTGCCGCGATACAATAGACACGTGGCCAGAAACCGAACGACCTTCAATGAACCCGATCTGCTGACGGTGGATCGGGACAACATGCGTCCGCTCGCCGAGCGGATGCGCCCGCAGACGCTGGATGAGATGGTGGGCCAGAAGCGCCTGCTCGCACCGGGCAGCGCGCTGCGCCGCGCGGTCGAGTCCGGCCATGTGCACTCGATGATCCTGTGGGGGCCGCCGGGCTGCGGCAAGACCACGCTGTCGCTGCTGCTCGCGCATTACGCCGATGCCGAGTTCCGCGCGATCTCGGCGGTGCTGTCGGGCCTGCCCGAGGTGCGCCAGGTCTTGGCCGAAGCCGCCCAGCGTTTCGCCGAGGGGCGACGCACGGTGCTGTTCGTCGACGAGGTGCACCGCTTCAACAAGGCCCAGCAGGATGCGTTCCTGCCGCACATCGAGCGCGGCACGATCGTCTTCGTCGGCGCCACCACCGAAAATCCGTCCTTCGAACTGAACTCGGCGCTGTTGTCGCGCTGCCGTGTGCATGTGCTCGAGTCGGTGTCGCCGGCGGACATCGTCGAGGCGCTGGAGCGTGCGCTGCAGGACACCGAACGCGGCCTGGGCGGCGAGCATCTGCAGGTCGCGCCGGAGGCATTGCTCGAGATCGCCACCGCCGCCGATGGCGATGTGCGCCGTGGACTGACCCTGCTGGAGATCGCCGCCGAACTGGCGACAGGCGATGGCGGCCGGATCAGCCCGGAGATGCTGGTGCAGGTGCTGGCTGACCGCACCCGTCGTTTCGACAAGGGCGGCGAGCAGTTCTACGACCAGATCTCGGCCCTGCACAAGTCCGTGCGCAGCTCCAATCCGGATGCCGCGCTGTATTGGCTCACCCGCATGCTCGATGGCGGCTGTGATCCGTCCTATCTGGCGCGGCGCCTGACCCGGATGGCGATCGAGGATATCGGGCTGGCCGATCCGCGCGCGCAGTCGATGGCGCTGGAGGCCTGGGACATCTACGAGCGGCTGGGCAGCCCCGAAGGCGAGCTCGCGTTCGCGCAGCTGGTGTTGTATCTGGCCAGTACCGCCAAATCGAACGCCGGCTATGCCGCGTTCAACAAGGCCAAGCAGGAAGTGCGCGACACCGGTACCCAGGAGGTGCCGCTGCACCTGCGCAACGCGCCGACCAAGCTGATGAAGGAACTGGGGTACGGCAAGACCTATCAATACGATCACGACGCCGACGGCGGGATCGCGCTGGACCAGACCGGCTTCCCCGATGCGATGGGCGAGCGGGTGTATTACGAGCCGGTGCCGCGCGGGTTGGAAATCAAGCTGAAAGAAAAGCTGGACCGCCTGCGTGCGGCGCGCGCACAGGCGCGCGCGGACAAGGGCGAGGCGTGATGGACGGCGTCGGTGTCTGGTGGCAACAGCTCGGCCTGGTGATGGCCGGCGGCGCGCTGGGCGCGGCGCTGCGGTTCATGGTCGGCGATGCGATGCTGCGCCAGTTCGGGCAGGGCTTCCCGTGGGGCACGCTGACGGTGAACCTGCTCGGCGCCTTCGTCGCCGGATACGTGATGATCTGGCTGCAGAGTCGCGGCAACGCGGCGGTGTACTGGCGCGCGTTCCTGATCGTCGGCATTGTCGGTGGTCTCACCACGTTCTCCTCGTTGATGCTGGAATCGCTGGTGTTCACCCGCACGGATCGGAGCCTGATGGTGCCGCTCTACCTCGGCGTCAGCCTGGCGGGTGGCATGCTGCTGGTGTGGGCGGGAGCGCGCGTGGCGGAGGCGCTGCGCTGAGCGCACGCTGCGCAAACGCAGAAATCCGCTGAAAACGCTGGATTAAAGTGATGTCTCACGATATCGTGCGCGCCCCCGTTTGCATCCTCGTCCGTCATGCGCGATGAACAAGACCCCGGAACACTGGAACTGACGCTGCCGCGCAAGCGCGGCCGTCCGCCCACGTTCGGCTACGCGATGACCGATGCACAGCGTGCGGCCCGCTACCGCGCGCGCCGCGCCGGCCAGGCCGGCCATGCGGATGTGCGCAACTGCAGCGACATGGTGCTGCTGGACAAGATCCGCGCGTCGATCACCAGCAAGGATCCGGAACTGACCGGATTCCTGGTGCACGTGCTGTGGCAGCGCTACCCGCTGCAGCTCAAGTAAGCGCGCCCGCACGTTCCTGGTCGATCAGTCCGGACAGCCGCGACGCCAACGTTTTCACCAGCGGGTCGGCAGTGGCGCGGTGAAGCAGGGCGATCTCGAAGCTGTCGATCGGCTGCAGTCCCTGTTCGATGCCCAGCACGGTGTGCTCGCGACGCAAGGCGCGCGCCGGCAGCAGGCTGATGCCCATGCCATCGGCCACCGCGCCCTGGATGCCGCTCAGGCTTGAGCTGGTGAAGCTGATCCGCCAGCGGCGGCCCATACCCTCGACGGCATCGATGATGTCATCGCGGTAAAGCCCGCGCGGCGGAAAGGTCACCAGCGGCACCGGATCCAGGTCGATGCTCGGGTGGCGCGCACTGTCGATCCAGACCATGGTTTCCGGCCAGCACTTCACTGCGGCACGGCTGCTGCGCCGCTGCTTGACCAGCACCAGATCCAGCTCGCCATGATCGTAGGCATTGGCCAGGTCGCGGCTCAGTCCACTGGTGACTTCCAGTTTGACCTGCGGGTGGTCACGGTTGAAGGCGCCCAGCAGTTGGCTGGTGGCCTCGCTGACGAAGTCTTCCGGCACGCCCAGCCGTACCGTCACCGCAACGGTGGTGCCGGCCAGCGCTTCCAGCAGCTGGTCGTTCAACGCGAGCAGCTGGCGGGCATGGCCGAGCACCAGCTGCCCCGCGTCGGTGGGATGTACGTCGCGGTTGCCGCGGACCAGCAGCGGATGGCCGGCCATTTCTTCCAGCCGGCGGATCTTCTGGCTGATGGTGGATTGGGTGGAGTGCAGGCGCGCCGCAGCGGTGGTGAAGCTGGCGCAGTCGGCCACCATCACCATCGCGCGCAGCAGGTCCAGGTCGAACAGGGTGCGACTCGGTTTTTCACTGGCAGTCATGCTGCCATTGTGAAGCGCGATGGCGAGGTCCGCCATGGCGACGCCGGGCGGTTAAGCGCGCCCGGGCATCGGCGCGGCCTCGGCAGCGTGCTGTGTCAGGCTGCGGGCCACCCGTTCGCCGGTCTCGCGAAGCCGCTCGATCAGCGCCGGCGGGCCCAGCACCTCGAACTCCAGGTCCATGGCCAGCAGCCAATAGATCACCGAGCCCATCGGATTGGCGCCGCAACGCAGCAGGCAGCGCTGGCCATCGACGACTTCCAGCACGCCGGCCGACGCGGGAATGCGCTGGCGCAGCGCGGCCAGGGGCGCATGCAGGATGATCCGCGCCTCATCGGGATACTGCCCGAGCGACAGCGAGCGGGCGACCCACCTTCGCAGGTCGCCATCGCCAGGGCCCGCCCGGGGCGCGAAGTGCGCGCCCACTACCGGTGCGCTGGCGATGCGGTCGATGCGGAAGGTGCGCCAGTCCGCCCGCAGGCAATCCCAGGCCACCAGGTACCAGCGTCGATCGGTGTGAACCACGCCCTGCGGCTCGACCTGGCGGGAACTGGGCTGGCCTTCGCGATCGGTGTACGCGAACGCGAGCTGCACCTGGTCGCGGCAGGCGGCGGCCAGTGTGGTCAGCCGGCCGGCATCCACCAGGGGGCCGATCTGGTCCGTCGGCAGGATCGCCGAACGCAGTGCCTCCAGCCGCGGCCGCAGGCGTGGCGGCATGGCCTGTTCGATCTTGACCAGCGCGGTGATCGCGGTCTGCTCGATACCGCTGACGGTGCCGGTCACCGCCGTACGCAGGGCGATCGCCGCCGCCAGGGCTTCCTCGTCATCGAGCAGCAGGGGCGGCAGGGCACGCCCCGCGCGGAACGCGTAGCCGCCGGCCACGCCGGTGCTGGCGTGGATCGGATAGCCGAGCTGGCGCAGCCGGTCGATGTCGCGGCGCAGGGTGCGCGGGTGGATCTGCATGCGCTCGGCCAGCGTGGCGCCGCTCCAGTGAGGGCGCGACTGCAGCAGGGACAGCAGGCTCAGCAGGCGGGCGGAGGCGGTCAGCATGGGCAAAGCGTAGCAGCCATTGCGGGCGGGTTCTGTCCGCAAGGGTGGCTAGCCTTGAGGCGACGGTGCAGGACCGCTCCGGTCGCACCCCTCACCACCCTCAAGGAGTTTGCTATGTCCCTCGTCTTTTATTGGCACCCGATGTCCAGCGCCACCCCGATCGCCTGCGCCCTGGCCGAACTGGCAGTGCCCCACGAGCGCGTCAAGATCGACATCCGCGCCGGCGAGCAGCGCACCCCCGAGTATCTGTCGATCAACCCCAACGGCAAGGTGCCGTGCCTGGTGGTGGATGGCACGCCGCTGTTCGAAGGCCTGGCGATCCACCTTTGGCTGGGCGAGCACTACGGCGTGGCCAAGGGGCTGTGGCCGGAGGATGGAACACCGGCGCGGCTGGAGGCGATGTCCTGCTGCACCTGGGCATATGTCACCTATGGCGCCGTGATCGGGCGGGTGTGGTTGGCCACCATGGACGACGCGCTGCGCAGTGCCGACCATGCGGCGGCCGGCATCCGCGCCGCCAACGGATTGCTGGACCTGCTGGAGGCGCGCCTGTCGCAGCAGTCCTGGATGCTCGGTGACGCTTACTCGCTGGTGGATCTGGTCGTGGGGCAGGTAGTGGGTTACGGCACCTACCTGGGTGCGGCGGTGGACGCGCATCCGGGCGTGGCGGCTTGGTTGCAGCAGGTGCAGGCACGGCCGGCGATGCAGGGCGAGGTCTGACGCATCGCCCTGCATCGGGAATGTGCATGACGCGCATTCCAAAATTTAACTGGTGAATGCACCGGGCCCGACCGTAAGGTGGCCCGGTTCTCCATTTTCCGGTGCACTGCCCATGTCCCTGCGTCTTGCCATTCCGGTGCTGCTTGCACTGGCCCCCGCCGCGTTCGCGGCCGAGCAGGCCGATCTGATGATCCGCCATGCCACCGTCGTCGACGTGGAGCACGCCACCACGCGGGCCGACCAGACTGTCGTCGTGCGGGGCCAGGACATCGTCGCGGTGGGCAGTGACCGGGCCATGCGCAAGGCATGGCAGGCCAGGCAGCAGGTGGACGGCAAGGGGCGCTACCTGATCCCGGGGCTGTGGGACATGCATGTGCACTTCGGTGGTGGGCCGGAGCTCATCGAAGAGAACAAGGCGCTGCTGCCGCTGTACATCGCCCATGGCATCACCACCATCCGTGACGCCTCGGGCGATCTCCCCGAGCAGGTACTGCAGTGGCGTGGCGAGATCGCCAGCGGCCAGTTGGCCGGCCCGCAACTGTTCACCTCGGGCGCCAAGATCGAAGGCGTGAAGCCGGTCTGGAAGGGGACGATCGAGGTCGGCAGCCAAGCCGATCTGGATGCGGCCTTCGTGCGCCTCAAGCGCGACCGCGTCGACTTCGTCAAGATCACCGACAGCACGCTGACGCCGGAGCTGTTCCTGGCCGCGGTACGCGGAGCGCGTGCCAACGGCCTGCGTGCGTCCGGGCATATTCCGATGGCGCTGACCGTGCAGCAGGCCGTCGATGCCGGCATCAGTTCCATCGAGCACCTGGACTATGCCTACAAGGCGGGGGTCAAGGACGAAGCCGGCATCGCCGCGGACTTCGCGGCCAAGCGCATCGACCGCGCCCAGGCCACCGCACGCCTGGATGCCGGCTTCGATCCCGATACCGCCATGGCCGCCTACCGTGGCTTCGCGGCCAAGGGGGTGTTCGTGACCCCGACCCTCAATGGCGGCCGCATCCTGGACTTCCTCGACCAGGACGATCATCGCGACGATCCGTACCTGGCCTACATCGGACCGAAACTGCAGGCGACCTATGCCTGGCGCGTCGAGCGCGCGGCCAAGGCGACGCCCGCGCAGATCCAGGCCCGCCACCAGGAATACCACCAGGTCGCCGCCGTGCTGCCGATGCTGCAGCACGCCGGCGTCACGATCATGGCCGGTACCGATGCCGGCTTCCTCAATTCGTTCAACTATCCGGGTATCGGCCTGCATGACGAGCTGTCGCTGTTCGTCAAGGAAGGGCTGACCCCGGCGCAGGCCCTGTCAGCGGCCACGCGCGCTGGCCCGGCCTGGTTCGGCACGCTGGATCGCTACGGCGCGGTCGCGCCCGGCAAGGCGGCCGACCTCGTGTTGCTGGAGCGCAATCCGCTGGAGGACATCGAGGCCACGCGCGGCATCGAGTACGTGGTGCTGCGGGGCCAGGGTTATGACCGCAAGGCACTCGATGCGTTGCTCGACGAAACCAAGGCGAAGGTCGCGGCGTGGAAGGCAGAAGGCGCCAAACCGACGCCCTGATACCTGCCGGTGCGCCCGGGCTTCAGTGCCCGGGCATGTCGGCGTTGCCGGCAATGCGGTGACCGAGTGCGAACGCGGTCTGCAGGTGCGCGCGTGCGTCGCCCGTGTCCGTCTCCAGCAACAGCGTGGACGACCGCACCGGCGCGCCGCAGTAGTCAAAGATGCCGGTCTCGATCTGGGTCTTCATCGCACCGGTATAGCCGCGCTTCTGCCAAGTGCGGTCGTCGGCGCCGCCGAGCCCGACCAGGTGGACGGGCAGGTGGCTGAGCTTCTTGAGTACGCCTTGGCCGCTGCTGTCGTCATAGGCCCAGCCATTGGAGAAGACCCGATCGATCCAGCCCTTCAGCAGGGCAGGCATGCCCCACCAGTAGGCCGGGAACACCAGCACTACGGCATCGGCGCGGTCCAGCCGGGCCTGTTCGGCCAGGACATCGGCAGGGAAGGGGGCGTTGCGGTGGTGGCCCTGCAGGTCCGCCCGGTTGAAGCGCGGGTCGAAGCCCTCTGCGTCGAGGTCGGCGAGCTCGGCGGTGCTTCCGTCATCGGCGGTAATGCCTGCTGCGATCTGGGCGGCGACGGCGTGGGTCAGGGAGCCGGGATCGGGGTGGGAGACGACGATGAGTGTGTGCATGGGATTCCTGGAGCGGAGAAGGGCTTGTATACTTTCGGTAAGTTACGGAACGTAAGTTACGATTGGTATATAGCCATGTCAAGTCCGCCCGATGCGCCTGCCCCGGTGGTACCCCGCCGCCGCATGACCCGCGATGACCGTCTGCGCCAGCTCTTGGCAGAGGCGTGGCGGCTGATCCGCGAGGAAGGCACCGATGCGCTCACGTTGGGGCGTCTGGCCGAGCAGGCCGGCGTGACCAAGCCGGTGGTGTATGACCATTTCGGTACGCGGGCCGGTCTGCTGGCCGCGCTGTACCGCGACTTCGATGCACGCCAGGGTGTGGTGATGGAAGCGCGGTTCGCCGGCAGTGGCCCGACGCTTGCGGACAAGGCGCAGGTCATCGCCGAGGCCTACGTGGCGTGCGTCATGAAACAGGGACGCGAGATTCCGGGCGTGATCGCTGCGCTGGCCGGTTCACCGGAACTGGCGCGTATCAAGCGCGAGTACGACGTCGTGTTTCTTGAGCAGTGCCGCGCGCTGTTGTCACCGTTCGCACCCGCAGGCGCGTTGGCGCAGGTGGGGCTGTGGGGCATGCTCGGCGCCGCTGAGGGCCTCTCTTCTGCAGCGACCACCGGCGACATCACGCCGCTGCAGGCGGAGCAGGAACTGGCGGCGACCATCATGGCGATGGTGGCGCGCGGCTGAGCGCTGCCTGCACGACAGGGCGATGACGTGCGAAGCGGTCGTCGAGTGGGCGCGTATGATGTCCCGCCCTTCTGGACTGTATGCCATGCGCGCTTTTTTCCCTGTGTTCGTGCTCGCTGCCGCGATCGGCGCGGCCTTGCCCGCCAACGCGACGACCGTGTCGTTGAATGAGCGCCTGAAAAGCGCGTCCCGTGTCGAGGTGAACCAGGTGCCGACGAGCGGCGCGTCATTGATCGGGCGCGTGCAGCAGTTCCACAACGGCGACAGTCTGATCAGCCTTGGCGAAGGCGAGGGTCAGCCGGTCGTGCTGACGCTGTGCAGCGGCAAGGCGCATCTGAATCTCGAGGCGAGCTGGCCGGGTGCGCCCGCGGCGAAGACGGCCGAGGAGAAGCAGATGCGCGCGTACGGCATGTACATGGCGGTGATGGGTGGCATGGCGATGGTGCAGGGGCTCGCAGGCGATACGCTGGAACTGCCTGCCGATGGGCAGGCAGCCGCGGTGCAGCGCGAGACGTCCTGGGCCTATGGCAAGGAGCAGTACGCGGTGACCGTTACCAGTGGGGCCGGCGGCGAACTGCGGGTCAAGGCGGTCAACGCCGCGAACACCACGAAGACGCCGCGCTCAGGGCCCGACGACGTCGTCAGTACCGATGATGACAAGGCGGCGCGCCTGGCCGAGCTGGAGCCGGTCGGCACATCGCGCGAACTGGTGATCTCGTCCGCCCCGATGGTGGCGGGAATACCGGATGCGATGTCCCTGGCAGGCTGGCTGTCGGCCAGTGGGAAAGGGGGCGCGACCGTGGGTGAGGCGCGCACGGCCTCGGGTGACTGCGCGCGCTGAAACATCGGGCGTTCCAGGGCGCCCGGGCACGGCGGTCAGCGCAACGTCAGTGATACCCATTCTCATTTGAGTTACACTGGCGCGATAGCACCGTCCCCTCGCTCCGGGTAGTCATGATTGTTTCGTCGTCGCTGATCTCTTCCGTATCGCCGTGGTTGCGCACGCTTGGCGTGGCGACCGCCATCGGCATGGCGGCGCTGTCGCCGGCCTCGGCGCAGCAGCGCAATCCCGAGCAGAAAGTCGGTGAGACGGTGCTGGACCAGCCGGCGCAGAGTTATCGCTTCGAACACTTCGTGCTCGAGAGTCCGGATCACGCCCGACGCTGGCGGGTGAATGTCGGCGTGCCGGCGAAGGCCTCGGCCACGCCGGCACCGGTGCTGTACATGCTCGACGGCAACGCCGCGGCGATGGTGCTCGACCAGGCGATGCTTGCCGATCTGGCCGCGCATGCCGCGCCGGTGCTGGTGTTCATCGGTTACGACAACGACCTGCGCATCGATTCCGCGGCACGCACCCGCGATTACACCGCGTGGATCGATACCGCCGATGACGAGAACGGTACGTCGCAGTCCAGCGGTGGCGGTGCGTATGCGTTTCTCGATCTGATCGAGCGCCGGATCAAGCCGGAAGTGCAGCGCCGCGCCAGCATCGATCTGCAGCAGCAGTCGCTGTGGGGCCATTCGCTGGGCGGCCTGTTCGTGGTCAGCACGCTGTATACCCGCCCGGCCGCATTCCAGCATTACGTGTCGGCCAGCCCATCGCTGTGGTGGAGCCAGGGCGCGCCGCTGGGCGACATGGAGCGCCAGTTCATTGCCAACACCCAGGGTCAGCCGGCACAGGTGACGGTGATGCTCGGCGGCGATGAGCGCACCGGTAACCGCGGGGTGCGCGACATGACCAATCCGCGCGTGGTCGCGCACCTGCGCCGTATCGGCGGGGCGACGCCCGATGCCGCGCAGCAGCTGGCCACCCGCCTGGCCAAGGTGCCGGGCCTGACCGTGCAGTACCGCGAATTTCCCGGCCTTGGCCATGGGCCGATGCTGCCGGCGTCGCTCAAGGCCACGCTGAGCCAGTTGTATGGCATTGCCGATCGCAGCGGCACGCCCGCGCCGGCACCCTGATTTTTCGTTACCCAGGCAGTTCCGTGGCCCTGTGCCACCGCCGCAACGGACCGCGGCCACGCCAAGGCAAGCACTGTGACAACGCGCCAACCGGCGCGCCCCCAACAGAAGGAGTCTGCTGATGTACACCCTGAAAACCCTCCCGCGTGTCGCCGCCCTGGCCATTGCGCTGTCGCTGGCCAGCCCTGCCGTGTTCGCGCAGCCGGTGTTCGATGCGCCGGCCAACGGCTTCCGTGGTGAAGTGATCAGCCGTGGCCAGAACGTGGTGCCGGGCAGCGATGCCGAGGTGATCGGCCGCCAGTTCGTGCCGGGCCAGCAGGTCACCCTTCTGCGCGGCGAGACCGTGCTCAACGCCACCCCGTACGTGGTCGACGCCGAGGGCAACTTCAAGGGCAACGTCGCGATCCCCGCCGATGCCGTGCCCGGCCAGCAGCCGGTGATCGTGCGTGCCAGCCAGCCGTCCGCGGCAACGGTGCTGTCGCTGCGCGTCTCGCCGAACCTGCCGCTGAGCGGCCAGCAGAATTTCAACCAGACCTCGGCCAAGCTGGTCCAGGGCCTGTACCAGTCCGCCTACAGCGCGGCCAGCAACGCGGTGTTCGTCACCGCGGCGGTCGGTCGCCCGCCGGTGACCCAGTCGCAGCTGCTCAAGCTCGACCCGAAGACGCTCAAGGTCACCGCGAAGATCACCCCGGCCGCAGTGCCGGGCGGCAAGGGCGGTGCGGTGTTCGCGGTGTATGGCGTCGGCGTGGACGATGCCAACGGCAACGTCTGGGTCACCAACACCCGCCAGGACACCGTGGCCGTGTATCGCCAGAAGGACCTGTCGCTGGTGCGCCAGTTCGACGTCGGTGCCGTGCCGCACGCCCGCGACATCGTGGTTGATGGCCGCCATGGCAAGGTGTTCGCCTCGGCCGCCGGTGAAGATCATCTGTCGGTGTTCGATGCCCGCACCCTGCAGCCGCTGGAGCCGATCACCCTGGCCTCGGGCGTGGACGACAAGAAGTTCGTCCCGATGAGCCTGGTGCTGGATGAAGCGGCCGGCAAGCTGTTCACCGTCAGCATCGGCACGCCCGAGGCGGCGGTGATCGACACCACCACCGGCAAGGTGGAGAAGGTCATCGACCTGGGCAACTCGATCAGCGCCTCCGGCGTGGCCTACGACGCTTCGGCAGGTCGCCTGTACGTGGCCTCGCAGGGCACGGACAACCTGCTGATCGTCGATGTCGCCAGCGGCAAGGTGCTGCACGACGTGCCGGTCGGCGCGGGTGCGCTGAACGTGGCCTTCGAGCCGGTGTCCAAGCTCGCCTACGTGACCAACCGCGGTGCCGGCACGGTGACCGTGGTCGACGGCAACGGCAAGGTGGTCGGCAACCTGGATGGCGGCACCTTCCCGAACCATGTGCGTGAAGATGGCAAGGGCAACGTGTTTGCCGTCAACAAGTCGCGTGATGCCCAGGATCCCAAGGGCGACCGCATCACCCGCATCAGCACCCGCGCAAACTGAGCTGCGCGGAGAGCGTTGCACCGGCGGCGGGGCGTACAGCCCCGCCGTTCTGATTGAAGAGGAACTGTCATGAAGTCGATTGTTGTCCGCCGCAGCCTGCTGGCGCTGTCCCTGGTCGCCGTGATCGCCGGGTGCTCGAAAGAACCCGTTGCACCTGCTGCCGACACCGCTGCCGCATCGGCCGCGCAGACCCCCGAAGCACTGCCGGAAGGCTGGCAGCGTGTGGTGGGCGTGGACGTGCCCGACATCGACGGCGCCACCCAGCAGTTGCCGGCACAGGTCACCTCCGATGATGGCGTGGCCACGACGGTGACCGACACCTCGAAGATCATTGCCGGCGGCGATGACATCATCGCCGTGCTCGAAGCGCTTGGCCTGGACGATCAGGTGTACGCCGCGCCGCTGCGCTCGGCCACCGAATCCGGGCGCAAGGCCCCCAAACAATTCCTGTTCAACCGCACCACCGGCGTGGAAGGCGTGTTGAGCCTGCAGGGCACCCTGTTCCTGGGCAACAGCCTGCGCCGTCATTCCGATCTGGCCGCCAAGCTGCGCGGCGCAGGCGAAGCGGCGGTGATCGTCGATGATCTGCAGCCGGCGGCCGACAAGGTGCGCAAGGTCGCCGTCGCGGTCGGCATGGCCGAGCAGGGTGACGCACTCGCCACGAAGGTGCAGTCGCAGCTGGATGCGGCCAAGACCAGTGGTGCCGCGCTGGCGTGGCATCCGCGGGTGATCCATGTTTCCGCGACCGGTGCCGGCGGCGCGCCGACGGTGGCGGGCTCGGACAGCGCCTCCGGCAAGCTGATCACGCTGGCCGGTGGCATCAACATCGGTGACGAGGCTGGCGTGGCCAACTACTCGGCACTGAGCAATGAAGGCGTGGTGGCCGCTGCGCCGGATGTGATCCTGGTGACCGAGAACGACCTGGCCCTGTTCGGTGGCCAGGCCGGCCTGTGGCGCGCCTATCCGACCCTGCGGCAGACGCCGGCCGGTGCGGCCAATCGCGTGTGGGTGATGCCGGACGTGGAGTTGAAGTCCGCCAGTGTCGCCTCGGGCAGCGGCGCGGTTGCCCTGGCTGCGGCCTTCGCCACCGTGCCGCGTCCGTGAGGGCGTAAGGCATGGCGGTGTCGAGTCCTGCGCGCCGCCGTGGCGCGACCGTGTTGATCTGGGCCGCGGTGGGATTGCTGATCGCGGTGATCGCCTCCTTCGCGGTGGGCCCGTTGCGGCTGCCGCCGATGGACGTGCTGCAGGCGATCGGGGTGAAGCTGGGGCTGGCCGATCCGGCCAGTGTCAGCACCCGCGATCTGGCCGTGGTCTGGCAGCTGCGCATTCCGCGTGCCCTGCTGGGCGCGATGGTGGGCGCCGCACTGGCGATGGCCGGTGCGAGTCTGCAGGGGCTGTTCGGTAATCCGCTGGCCGACCCCGGCATCGTCGGCGTGACCCAGGGCGCGGCCTTGGGCGCGGTCTCCGCGATCGTGCTCGGCGCCGGCGCGTTCGGTGCATGGACGCTGCCGCTGGCCGCCTTTGCCGGTGCCGGTGGCGCGATCACATTGACCTACCTGCTGGCACGGCCGGGGCAGGGCAGTGGCACGGCGACATTGCTGCTGGTCGGCATCGCCATCGCCGCGTTCTGCTCGGCGATGATCGGGTTCCTCACCTACATCGCCAGCGAGAGCGAGCTGCAGTCGCTGGTGTTCTGGCAGATGGGCTCGCTGGCCCAGGCCGACTGGCGGGATGTGATCGCGGTGGCGCCGGTGTTCGTGCTCGGCACGATCGCCCTGCTGCGGCTGGCCACGCCGCTGGACATGCTCGCGCTCGGTGAGCGCCAGGCCCAGCACCTGGGGCTGGATGTGAAGCGCACCCGGCTCAAACTGATCGCCTTCAGCGCGCTGCTGGTCGGTGCGGCGGTCGCGTTCGCCGGCTCGATCGGCTTCGTCGGTCTGGTCGTGCCGCATGTCGTGCGCCTGCTGGTCGGCCCCGGCCATCGCTGGCTGCTGCCGGTCTCGGCCGTGGCCGGCGCGCTGCTGATCGTGGTCGCCGACACCGCCGCACGTACGCTGGATCCACCGTCCGAGATCCCGCTGGGCCTGTTCTCGGCCGCGCTGGGCGCGCCGTTCTTCCTGTGGCTGGTGATGCGTCAGCGCCATCGGAGCGGTGCATGAGCGCGTTGCTGCAACTGCAGTCGGTGCAGCTCAGCCGCGGCGCACGGCGCATCCTGGATGACATCACGCTGGATTTCGTGCCCGGCACGGTGACAGCGCTGGTCGGCCCGAACGGTGCGGGCAAGTCGACGCTGCTGGCGGTGGCCGCAGGCGATCTGGAGGCGGAGCAGGGCCACGTGCTGCTGCGTGGACAGGCGCTGGCGGAGTGGAAGGCCAAGCCGCTGGCGCGCGAGCGCGCGGTGATGCCGCAGGAGCACGCGGTCCGGTTCGCCTTCCGGGTACATGAAGTGGTCGCGATGGGGCGGCTGCCGCATCCGCCGGACCCGGTGAAAGACGCCGCCTGCATCGCCGATGCGCTGGCGCGTGCCGACCTGCATGCGTTGATCGAGCGGGAAGTGGAGCATCTGTCCGGTGGTGAGGCGGCGCGGACGACCTTCGCCCGCGTGCTGACCCAGGACACGCCGCTGTTGCTGCTGGATGAGCCGACGGCGGCGTTGGATCTCCGCCATCAGGAACGCACGTTGCGCGCGGTCCGCGAGCTGGCCGATGCCGGCGCCTGCGTGATCGTGGTGCTGCACGACCTGAATCTGGCCGCGGCCTACGCGGATCGGATCGTATTGCTGGAACAGGGCCGCGTGGCCGCCGACGGGACGCCTACCGAGGTCCTGACCCGCGAGCATATCGAGCGGGTCTACCAGCAGCCGGTGCTGGTGCTGCGACATCCGCAGCGCGATGTTCCGTTGGTGGTGGTGACCGACGCCTAGCGCCCGGGTTGGCCGGCGCGTTGACGGTGTGATGGGAGCCGGGCCAGCGGCCGGCACTACCCTGACGGGAGCCGGCCCATCGGCCGGCCCCGCGGTTTACGCATTACCAGCCGAATCTGGCGGTCGCCATCACCGTGCGGCCGCTGCCGTAGTAGCACGACGACACGCCGGTGCAGGTCGACACGAAACGCTTGTCGGCCAGGTTGCTGGCGTTGAGTGCGAGCTGCACCTGGGTGCCGCCGATCCGGCCCACGTCATAGCGGATCGCCGCATCGAACAGCGTGTAGGACGGAATCCGGTACAGGTTGGCGCTGTCGCCGTAGCTGACGCCGTTGTAGCGCGCGCCGGCCGCCAGGCTGAGACCCTGCAGCGCGCCGGCCTGGAAGGTGTAGTCCGCCCAGAACGAGGCGCTGTAGTCGGGCACCATCGCCAGTTCCTTGCCCTTGTAAGACGCCGAACGGGTCATCTTCGATTCCATGCGGGACGCGGCGCCGATCAGGCTGAAGCCCTCGATCGGGGTGATCCGCCCTTCCAGTTCGATGCCGCGCACGCGGCCTTCGTCACCCTGGATCGAGCAGGTGGCGGTACCGGTCGCGCCGCAGTTGCGATGCGACGCCACCGGGTCATCGACGATCATGTTCTGCTGGCGCAGGTCGTACACCGACAGGGTGACCAGCCCATCCACCGAGGCCGGCTGGTACTTCAGGCCGGCTTCCCACTGCGACCCGGTCACCGGCTCGAACGCGGTCTGGGTGAAGCTGTCCAGCGGCGATTTGGTCGAAGGCTGGAAGGATTCGGCGTAGCTCACGTACGGGGTCAGCCCGTTCTCGAAAACGTACAGCACGCCAGCGCGGCCGGTGAACGCCTCGCTCTTGATCACGTTGCGCCCGCCCGGCGTGGAGATGCCGGTGGCGATGTTGCGGTTGGCGCTGCTGCTGTTGTCCTTGGTCCAGTCGTAGCGACCGCCGAACGTCATCCGCCAGTTGCCGAGCGCCAGCTGGTCCTGCAGGTACACGCCGCTCTGGCGATTGATGCCAGCGGTCGGGGTTTCGGTGCTCACCGTCGGGCGGTAGGTCGAATAGACCGGATTGAAGATGTCGATCGGGCGCGGGCTGCTCATGGCGCTGCGCACGCCTTCCCAGTCCGCACGCTGCCAGTCCCAGCCGAGCAGCACGGTGTGGTCCACCGCGCCGGTGCTGAAGCGCGCCTGCAGGCGGGTATCGAAGGTGTCGCCATCGGAGTCGCCGGTGCCCATCACGCCGCGGCGGTTCTGGGTGCGGCCATCGGCATTCAGTGCGCCGAAGGTGACCACGCTGCGGAACAGCGAATCGACATGCGTGCGGCGCGCGCTCTGGGTCAGCGTGAGGTGGTCGTTGAACTGGTGCTCGAACATCCAGCCGGCGGTCCACAGCGTGCGGTCGAAGGTGTTCCAGTCCGGCTCGCCGATGAAGGTGCTGTTCTTCATGTAGCCCGACGGCGTTGGATTGAGCGTGCCGGCGGCTGGCAGGAACTGGTAGGTCGAGCCGCCATCGTCCTTCTGGTACAGGCCCAGCAGGGTCAAGCGGGTGCGCTCGGCGAGCTGCCAGGTGTAGCTGGGGGCGAGGAACCAGTGCTCCTGTTCGGTGCGCTTGATCTGGGTCTGGCCGTCGCGATACAGGCCGACCAGGCGGAACAGGTGATCATCCCCCGCAGTGCCGGCGCCCACGTCGAAAGCGGCGCTGTACTGGCCGTTTGCATCGACGCCCAGGCGCAGCTGCTGCATCTGGTCCGGGGTCGGGGTCTTGCTGACCTGGTTGACCATGCCGCCCGGCGCCACCTGGCCATACATCACGGCGGACGGACCCTTGAGCACTTCCACCCGCTCCAGGTTCCAGCTGTCGAACATGCTGCGGTTCCACTGGCTGCCCTGCGGTGCGCGCATGCCATCCAGGGTGACGTTGTTGGACCAGCTGCCGGCGTCGAAGCCACGGATGCGGAAATCGTCCACGCGGTTGTCGATGCCCGAGCTTTCCAGGCTGACGCCGGCGACATAGCGCATCGCATCGTTGAGCGACTGCACCCCACGGGCATCCAGTTCGGCGCGCTCGATCACGGAGACCGACTGCGAAGTTTCGGCCAGCGCGGTGCTGGTCTTGGTCGCGCCGCTGGTGCTGTTGGCGGCGCGGTAGGCATTGACGCGCACCGCATCCAGATCGGTCGCGGTCTGGGCATGGGCGGCAGAAGCAAGCGCGGCGGCCAGGCAGGCCAGGGCCAGCAGGTTGGGGCGCAACCGGCGCGGGTTCGGGGAGGAAAAGCAGGTCATGGGCAACAACTCGGCAACGCGGAAGGAGGGGCGCGAGCGCGGCTCGTTGCTTTGAGGGGCGGAGCCTGACGCGCGGGCGTCGCCGCTGGCGACGCATAGGCCGCCATTTTAAGGATTCCCGTCATATACGCAATTGCGACCCATTCGCATGTCCAGGTTGCTCTAGGTGTCGTCGTGCCAGCAGCGAGCGTTATCTGCACGCATGAGGCTCAGTGTTGCGCCGGTGGTGTCAATCAGGGCTTGTAGCCGGCCACGGGAGGTCTACAATGCCGGCTACACCCCAGGTGACCCCCATGACTTCGATGCCGCTTCTGACGTTTTTTACCTTGACCCGCGATTACGCGGCACGGGCGCGTCTGCCACTCGGAGTGCAAGGCTGCTGACCGGAACACCGGTCACCCTGGACCCCAAGCAGAGCGCCCACCGGGCGCTCTTTTCGTTTCCACGCACCAGAACTGTTTGAAGGAGAACGTGCCATGCACCAGATCGCCGAGCCCCAAACCTGGCCGCACGCCCGTTAGCCAACGGCGGCGTGCGGCTCCCCGATGTTGGCAGCGAGACCCATCCCATGAACACCCATACCCAGACCCTGTCCCTCCGGCGCAACCTCGGCATCATTGCCCACATCGACGCCGGCAAAACCACGCTCACCGAGCGCCTGCTGTGGAAAACCGGCGAGATCCATCGCGTCGGCGAGGTCCACGACGGTGCGGCGACCACCGATTTCTCGGCGATCGAGCGCGAGCGCGGCATCACCATCGGCGCGGCCGCCGTGCAGGCGCATTGGGCGCCGCGCGACCAGCCGATCCACCACCTGACCTTGATCGACACCCCCGGCCACATCGATTTCGCGATCGAAGTGGAACGTTCCCTGCGCGTGCTGGATGGCGCGGTGGCGGTGTTCTCCGCCGTGGATGGCGTGCAGCCCCAGTCCGAATCGGTCTGGCGCCAGGCGCGTCGCCACGGGGTGCCGCTGATCGCCTTCGTCAACAAGATGGACCGCACCGGTGCTGCGTTCGAACGCGTGCTCGCGCAACTGCGCGAGAAGCTGCGGGCTACGCCGTGGGCGCTCGGCGTGCCGATCGGGACCGAAAGCCAGTTCAACGGCTGGGTGGATCTGGTCGACCGCAGCACCGTGCACTGGGACGACAAGGGCACGGCGTTGCGTCATGCCTGGACGACCGATGAGGCGGCCCAGTGGATGCCGCAGCGCGAGGCGCTGATCGAGGCCGTGGCCGATGCCGACGACGTGCTGGCACAGGCGTGGCTGGAAGGCGCGGCGGTCGACAACGCGCAGCTGCGCGCGGCGATCCGTCGCGGCACCCTGGCCGGTGCCGGCGTACCGGTGCTCGCAGGCTCGGCGTTCAAGAGCAAGGGCGTGGAAACGCTGCTCGATGCCGTGGTCGACTATCTGCCGTCGCCACTGGATCGGCCGGCGGTGGTCGCCACCGAGAACGGCAACGACGTGCTGCTGCCCCCTGATCCCGATGGTCCGCTCGCGGCGCTGCTGTTCAAGATCACGCACCAGAACCACGGCGCGCTGAGCTTCGTGCGGGTGTATTCGGGCACGCTGAAGGTGGGCGACGCGCTGGCCAGCTCGCAGCATGCACACGGGCGACGCGTCAGCCGTCTGGTGCGGGTGCAGGCCGACCAGACCCACGACATCAAGGAGGCCGTGGCCGGTGACATCGTCGCGGTGCTGGGCTGGAAGGATGCCGTCAGCGGTGAAACGCTGAGTGCGCCCTCGCGCCCGCTGCTGCTCGATACGATCCAGGCGCAGCATGCGGTGCTGGCATGGCGGTTGACGGCGGAGAAGGCCTCGGACCTGATCCGCATCAGCCAGGGACTGTCCAGCCTGGCGCAGGAGGATCCGTCGTTCCGTGTCGAGACCGATGCGGACAGCGGAGAGACCCTGATCTGGGGCATGGGCGAGCTGCATCTGGAGGTGATGGTCGAGCGCCTGCGCACGGAGTGGGGCGTCAACGTCCGCACCGGCCAGCCGCGCGTGGCCTACCAGGAGACGCCGAAGCGTGCCGTGCAGCGGGTGGAAGGCAAGGTCGCCAAGCAGACCGGTGGCCAGGGCCAGTTCGCCCAGGTCCTGATCGACATCACCCCGCGCGAGGACGGCGAGGTGAGCTTCGTCGACCGCACCGTCGGCGGCGCGATCCCGCGCGGGTTCGTCAACGCGGTGGAGAAGGGCGTGCGTGCGGCGTTGGGCGAAGGTCCGCTGGGCCATCCGGTGGTCGGTATCGAGGTAACGCTGGTCGACGGCCAGACCCACGTCAAGGACTCCTCGGACATGGCCTTCCATCGTGCCGGCAGTGAAGCGGTGAAAGCGGCGCTGGCCCAGGCGGGCACGCAGCTGTTGGAACCGGTGATGGAGATCGCCATCCACGCACCGTCGGGCAACGTCGGCGATGTGGTCGGCGACCTCAACCGCCGCAGTGGGCGGGTGGCCTCGATCGAGGACCAGGATGGGCAGGCCGAAGTGCTGGGCTATGCACCGCTGGCGCGACTGGGTGGCTATACCACCTCGCTGCGTTCGCTGACCCAGGGACGCGCGTCCAGCGACATGCGCTTGAACGGGTACGAGGCGGCGCAGACGGTCTGATCGTTGATGTGGAAAAAGAAGGGGAGCCGGGCAACCGGCTCCTTTTTTCATAGAATATCCATCGCACTGTCGCGCGCAGCCCCAACCCGCGCTGCGACCGGATTTCACCTTGGAGTACCGCTATGAGCAACACGCATTTCTACCCGATCGGCACCCCCGGCCAGCCCTGGGGCGACGCGGAACGCGCGCAGTGGCGGGCCGGGCAGCAACGGCAGCGCAGCTACCACGATGATGTCGTGGCCGCGCTGGAGCGCCTGGGCGAGCGCTTTGACGTCGTGCAGTACGGTCAGCTCGACTACGCGCCGGATCATTACCCGCTGTTCGCGGTGGTCAGCCATGACTGGGACCCGGTCTTGCCGACTGCGCTGGTCACCGGTGGCGTGCATGGCTACGAGACCAGTGGCGTCCACGGCGCGCTGCAGTTCCTGGACCAGCACGCCGAGGCGTACGCGGGTCGCATCAACCTGATCGTCGCGCCCTGCGTCAGTCCGTGGGGTTACGAGCGCATCCAGCGCTGGAATCCGGAGGCGATCGATCCGAACCGCAGCTTCCGCGGCGAGGGCATCATCGAGGAAGCCGCGTCCCTGATGCGCTGGATGGCGGCACGCGGCGATACGCTGCTGGTGCACATGGACCTGCACGAAACCACCGACAGTGACCTGCACGAGTTCGATCCGGCGCGTTGCGCGCGCGACGGTATCGCGCTGGTGCCGGACATCATTCCGGACGGCTTCTACGTGATCGGCAACAGCGAAGATCCGCAGCCGGCCTTCCAGCAGGCGTTGATCGCCGCGGTCGAGAAGATCACACACATCGCCCCGGCCGATGCGAACGGCGAGCTGATCGGCATGCCGCTGCAGTCACCGGGCGTGGTCTGGGGCGAGTCGCGCTCGATCGGGGCGTGCGCCGGTTTCACCGACGCGCGCTACGCCACCACGACCGAGGTGTATCCGGACAGCCCGCGCACGTCGCCGACCGAGTGCAATGACGCGCAGGTGGCGGCCATCTGCGCGGCACTGGATTACGCGCTCGCCCAGCGCTGACCGGGTCAGCTCTTCAGCGAGCGCTCGCAACCGGCCGTGCGCTCCGCGGACGACGTGGCATACCGTTCACGGACCGCAAGGCAGGCTGGGGTCCTTGCCAGTGGGAGCCTTTCATGCAGATGCAGAGCCGGAACAATGCAGGGTTGATGGCCGCCGCTTTGACGGTGCTGCTGTGTGCCTGTTCGCCGCAGGGCGAGGGCGGTGCTGCGCCGCTGGTACCGCCCAGCGGCGCAGACCCGGGGGCGGCGAAGGCGGCTGACCCGGAGGCCGCAGTGACCATGGCCGGGCGGCCAGCACCGGTCTATCAGGAGGGCGCTTCGGGCATTGCGGTCGGTCCGGTCGCGGGGACGCGGGTGGCGCACGATTTCCAGCGCGACTACCTTGCCTCGCCGACGTGGAAGCTGTTCGCACCGCCGGACAGCGTGGGCACACCGCTGGTGGCGTTGGTACTGGACGGCTCGGATCGGTTGACCGCCGCTGAGCTGCGGATCGGGCGAAGCGAAGATGCCGCGGCAATCAAGACCTGCCTGGAGATGCCTGCCGAAGCGGCCGGTCCTGCGGAGGCGGCCACGGTCGATATCGGCGGCGTGCCGTTCACCCACTTCACCGCCGGCGATGCCGCGATGAGTCACTACGTCAACGCGGAGAGCTACCGCGCGGTCCATGACGGCGGCTGCTACGCGATCGATCTGGTCGTGGCGGGAACGCGCCCGGAGGTCTACGATCCGCCGCGCACGCCACCGTTCACGCAGGAGGAGGCGGCATCGCGATTGGCGGAGGCGCTCAAGGCGGTGTACTGGGTCGAGTGACGGGCGCTCTCCTTTCGCTGAGAGTGAGGGCGTTGAAAACGGCCATCGTCCGCTTCAACCCAGTGGTCCAGTCGTGGCGCGCCAGCCCTGGGTGAGGGTGAAATCCAGGATCCCGACCAGCAGCAGCGACAGACCAACCAACGGGAACAGCACGCCGCCCACGCACAGCACCGCGACCACGATGGCCACGGTCCCCCGCTCCTTCGGGAGTGGTGGTACTCCAATGCCACCCAGCGGACGTCGCTTCCACCACATCAGCGCGCCGCTGAGGCACAGGAGTACGATCGCCGCGCAGGCGACGATCAGGAACAGGCGATTGAACGTGCCGTACTCCTGGCCCAGATGCACGTTGATGCCCCACTCGAGTCCGCGTCCCACCGCGCCGTAATCGGCATAGCCCATGTCCAGCAGCACCCGGCCGCTGTATTGGTCCAGGTGCACCACTCGCTGGTCGGCCACGTCTTCCGGGTACACCGAGGCGGTGTAAACGCCCACGGGGCCACGCGGTAGCGCCACGCTGTAGCCGGGCGCGAGCGCAAGCGTAGTGAACCGCTGCACGGCGGCGTCGATGCCGATGGCGCCCAGCTGGGGTGACAGGTCGCCAAGTGCACCAGCCCCGTGTCCTTCGTGCCCGGTATGTTTGTCGGCAGGGCCGTGTCGACCATGCGGTGGGGCCGACACCGGCAGACGTGCCTGTTCCATCGACCAGGTGGGCGCGGTGGTATCGGCCAGGCGCTGCTGCGACATCGGCACCTCTACGCGCACGCCGGCAGGGTAGCCGTAGTCCTGCCCGTTGGCCCATGCGTTGACCTGCTTGCCCCATACCACCGACCACGGCATGCCGGTGACGGCCAGGAACAGCAGCAGCAGCCCGACCCAGGCACCGGTCACCGCGTGCAGGTCGCGCCAGAACAGGCGCTGCCCTGGTCGCCCGCGCACGGTGATGATGCCGCCTTTCTGTCCGCGTGGCCACCACAGGTAGAGGCCGGTGAGGACCAGCAGGATGGCCCAGCCGGCAGCGACCTCGATAAGCGCACTGGCGTAGTCCCCAAGCAGGTCCAGGCTGTGCAACCGCCTCACGATCCCCGAGAACGTGCCCTTTTCCGGCAAGTGCCCAAGCACGCGTGCCGATCTGGGATCAACGTAATAGACCTCGTGTCGCCCGCCAGGCTCCAGTACGCCGATCTCGACGCTGCCATCGCTGCGCTCTGGCATGGTGTAACGGAACACTGTCCCGACGGTGGCGGCGGTTACCGCGGCGATCTGGGCGCTGGGTAGCGCAGGCGCACCCTTGGACGTGCCTGCCACCTTCAAGTCGTGGTGCACCCAGCGGTCGATGGGCTTCTGGTAGAGATAGACGGCGCCCGTCAGGGCCAGCCAGGCGATGAACGGCAGCACGAACAGCCCTGCATAGAAGTGCCATCGCCATACAGCGCGGTAGAAACGCCATTGTTTCCGCGGGCGAGCGGTAGGGGTGGCATCCATGTCAGAGTTCCCGTGTCCAGCTCAAGTAGAGTGCGCGGCCATCGCCTGGGGAGTAGCCGGAAGAGCCACTGTCATACCAGGCATACACATAGAACCGGTCTGTAGCGTTTTTCAGCTGCAAAGCCAGGCTGTTCCGCTTGTCCACCTGATAGGTCGCGCTCAGGTTCCACAGCGCGTAGCCGCCCTGGCGACCCAGCGTGTTGGTGCGCTCAACGAAGTAGTCGCCCTGGCCATTGCCCCAGGCGCTGACGGTCCAGTCGGCGGCGGGCGCATACTCCACGCCGGCACTGGCAAGCCAATTCGGCACGTTCTCGATCTGCCGGCCACGGGTCTGCGGGGCGCTCGGGTCCGGCACCTCGATCACCGCCTTCTGTCGCGAATAGGACGCCCACGCACGCCAAGGCTCACTGGCCTTCCACGTCAGCTGGGCGTCCCAGCCGCGGCGCAGGGTTTCACCCACGTTGCCGACCTCGTTGGCGCCCACCACTCCGTTGACGCCGAGAACGGTGGCCACTTCGTCCGATGCGCGCTGTTCCCAGTAGGCCAAGCGGGTCTGCAGGCGTTGTACGGGTGTCCATGTGAGGCCGGTCTCCCAGCCCTCGTTGATAGAGGGTGACAGGTTGCCGGCCTGGGTGCGGAAGGCGCCGTTTCCACTGCCGATCTGGAAGGTGCGGCCCCAGTTGGCATATGCGATCGTGGTCGCGCTCACGTCATAGGACACGCTCAGTTTGGGCTGTCTGATCAGGCCGTAGTCATAGACCGGCGCACGCGTGCCGCTGCCCACGTTGTGGAAGTTGCCGTAGATGCGGTCCACGCGGTAGGCAGGCACAACCTTCAGCGCATCGATCGGCCGGATCACGGCCTGCAGGTAAGCACCCCGGGTATCGAGGTCGAAAGCCCAATCGCGCAGGGTCGCCTGGCGCTCGCGCAGCACGGTGCGATAGCGGCGGCCGATGTTCTCCTGCCACTGTCCATCCACACCGGCATCGAGCACCAACTCGGCCAATGTGGTGCTGGGGTGCCACGTGCCGTTGAGGATGAGACCACGGTGGGCTTCATCGTTGAAGCGCTCCTGTTGCGCACCGCCTTCGGTGAAGGTGACCCAGCGCTGATTGCGGTAGTCGTTCTGGTAAGCCTTGGCGTTCCAATGCCAGTCGGCGCCCAGCATGCCATCGAGGTGCAGTGCGGTCTGGACGGTCTCGCGCACGCTGCGGTCATCGCGGGCGTAATCGGGCGACTGCCTGGGATCGGCCTGCACTTCCGGATAGCTGAGATATCCGGCCTCCAGGGCGGCGTTCTTGTAGTACCGACTGGTCAGGCCCGCGCGCCATCGGCCATCGGGATCGGTGTAGAACCACTTCCCGGCGAAGCTGCGCTGCGTGCCATCGGCATGGTCCCGTTCACCTTCCGCGCCACGCCAACCAACGAAGTAATTGTGCGACCACCCACCCTTCTCGACGCCCTTCGCCAGTTGCACGTCCTTGGTACCGAAGCTGCCCACGGTAACGCTGAGCTGGCCGTCGCTGCCACCCTGGCGGGTGAACACGTTCACATCACCGGCAAGGGCATGAAGGCCGTAGCGCGCGTCGTTGGCGCCGCGCACGATTTCAATCGCGCTGATATCCAGCGGGAACACGCCATCCAGGTAGGGCATGCCGCCGGCGTTGTCATTGCTGGGAATGCCATCGATCAGCAGTTTGACTGCATTGATGCGGCCTTCGCCGTTGAAGCCACGGAAGGAGAAGCGCCCGGCGTCGGTGCCCATCTTGAACTGGGTGACCTGCACGCCAGGGGCATTCGCCAGCAGTTCCCAGCTATGGTCCACCTTCTGCTGTTGCAGCAGATCGCCACCCATGACGTCCGCCGAAGTGAACAGCGATCGTGCCGAGAGCTCGCGTTCGGCGGTGGAACGGGCGTGCACGGTCCCCAGGGTCAGAACCGTGCCGTCCTGGGCGAAGGCGAGCAACGGCGTCACTGCGGCGCCAGTGAGGGCAGCCACAACGGCGTTGGTAAGCAGGCGGGTCGAGAGAAGTCTGTTCATTGTCCACAACATCGAGATGCCGCGACCACGCAGGGTCGAGACAAGCAGAAGAGCCGGCATTCGAGCCGGGGGAGCAGAGGGGAGGGCAGCATGCAGTTGCAAACGCACTTGCCCGGGTCTACCGGGAGCAAGGAAATACGTGCGCTACCCGCCAGGCGCACTGCGCCTCAGATTGCGGGTTGGATCAAAAGGCGAGGGCCGACGGTGGGCCACGGGCACCAAGCGTTCCACGAGCAAGAATACGCCGTGTATCGACCAGGCCGGCAAAGGCATGGAACACCGCCGGCCATGTGGTCATCACCAGGAGCAGCACCACCAGCAGGCTGATCATCCGGGCAGCGATCAGGCAGTAGTCGCAGTCCACGCCCATCTCGTGCTCGGCATGGGGGTCAGCTGACGTTTTCGATGGTGTGGTGTCCGGACCTGCCGTATCCGCAGACTCCGGCACCATTGGCATGGCGTGGTCCATGCCATGCCCGATGCCGTGGTGCATGGGGAGCGCATCAGGCATTTGGGATGCCTCAGGCTCCATTTCCGTGTGATGCCCTGCATGAGCATCCGTGGCTTGAACGGGATTTCCCTCGGGGTGCGCAATCGCCCGGCTGATGAGCGGGGCGACCACCACCAGGAGCATGGCCAAACATGCCAAGGCGTGAAGCCAGCGGTGGAGGACAGAAGGGCGCACGGCCATGATTCTAAGGGATGCAGGGAGAATGTCGGGAAGGAAGCGTCACCGTGCTGGTGCTCTGCGACCGTTTGTCGCAGCCCCCACCCTCTGTGCGACGTCGGGCGCAGCAGCGATGAGCAGGCATCCCGTTGTGAGTGATTGCTGGGCCACGGCGCAACGCCGCATCGTCATATGTCGTGGCCGCAGGTGGCTCAGGAGCTCTCTTGCGGTGGAGGCTGATAGACCACCGACGCCGCATGTGCAAGGCCAATGCCGTGGGTAAGCAAAGCCTCGTAGAGGCGTGCGACCAACGCGCTGCGGATCGCGCCCGCGTCGTCGTATTCGTGTGTCCAGGCGCGAACAACAAATTCCATGGCAATGCTGCCCATGTCTTCAAAAAGAACGACAGGTGCCGGCGACTGGGCGATTCCTTCCGTGGTGCGCGCAACCTCGGCAAGCAATCGTTCGACGTCGACCGAGGCACTGCCGTACGCAACACTGACCTTCACTTCCAGCCGACGGTTCCGGTCGAACAGGGTCCAGTTGACCAGCTGCTGGGAGATCAACTGCCCGTTCGGCACCACGACGCTGGCACCGTCAAACGTGGCCAACCGGGTCGCTCTCATGCCGATATCCCGCACCCGCCCCTTGGTTCCGCCGACTTCGACCACATCGCCGGGCTGGAACGGACGCTCAAAGATGAGTACCAGGCCTGAGACAAAATTATTGACCACGTTCTGCAGGCCCAGTCCGACCCCGACACCCAAGGCGCCGAGTACGAAGGTGAGCTGGCTGGCCTTGAATCCGGCCGCGGACAACGCGCCAATCAGCCCCAACAGCGCACGGCGTAGTAGCTCAGCGATGCGACGCTGTTGGCCACGCCATGTGGCAACGACATCCGTGGCAGCACTTCGCCGTCCAGCACCAGGCGCACGGTCTTGGCCAGCCAGAACGCGATCACCACGGTGAGCACGAAGATCAGGATGTGCCCAAGGCTCAGGCTCAGATCACCCAGCGCCCAACTGTGCCCGAGCAGCTCCGACAGCGCGTCATGCACCGGCGACAACACGCGGAAGCGGTCAAGCGTATAGACGACCCAGCCGACGACCGAGGCCACCGCAAGCAGCCGGAGAAGCATCTGCACGGCGGGCCCTGCATGCTCCCGCGCCAGGCGGAATCGTGACACACCCGGTCGCTTGAGCAGCAGTTGCACCCAGGTGGACAGGACGGTCATGCCCGCAACGAGAAGCAGTGCGAAGTAGAGGCTGTCGATGACGCCGCCGGTCAACGTTTCGGCCAGCGAGACATTGCCAACCGCATTGGCGAGCAGGGCGATTCCCAGCAGCGCCGCAGCCACGTGTACGGCTGCGCGAAGGGCCTTGCCGAGCGGCCCCGTCTCGGCGTGGCGATCGTGACGACGCGCCCGCCACAGGAGCCAGCCGGCTGCAGCGAGGCCAAGCACCGCGAGGAGCAGTACGTAGAGACGATACGTAACCGCACTCGACAGGAAGACGAAGCCGAGGCGCAGGAGCAGGAACAGCACGGAAGCAACGTAGGGCGTGACGCCCAACAGGTGTCTGTGCGAGGTGGGCAGAAGCCGGATAACCGGAATCACCGCGGCCACCAATGCCAGCTGTTGCGTGAGCATTGGCGCATCCGGCTGGAATGCGAAGACCCCGATGACCAACAGCAGCAGCCAGCAGGAGACGGGGCGCGAAAGAACGGTGCCTTCGGTTTGGCTTATCTGGCCAGCGGCAATCGGCCCGCGACTACGCCACGCCAGCCACAGCAACAGGGGAAGGGAGATGACCAGTAGCGTTTGCAGGGCGCGCCGACCGGCCAGAACGTCGCCCTTGACATACTCCGCCGCAAAGCGGGCCTCGATATCGAGGCCGTTGCCAATCGCGTCGGTATTGTTGGTGAACGGCAGCATGCTGCTGGACGCCAGCTGCCAGAGCGGAGGGCTGTCGATGCGCAGCAGACGGGTGTCATAGGCAGCCAGTGCCTCGGCGACCCTGCGCTGGGCACCTTCGATACGCGCGTCTACCGCATTGCCGCGCCTGCCCAAGGCGATCAGCCTGGCCAGTGGATCTGACAGCCCGGACTCGGCCTGCGCCAGATCGACGATGACCTCTTCCACGCGTTGACGCAGCGGGGCAGGCAACTCCTGTGCATTGGTTGCCAGCCACGCTTCCTTGCGGGACGCCAGCCCGGCTGCGTCGTTGGCGCGGTGGGTGGTGGCCAAAGCAAGGTCTGCCCGCCAGCGTGCCAGTTCTCTTGCCTGGAAGCGCCAGTGCCGGGAGAGGCTTTCCAGGCGAGGAACCGGAAGCAGCCGCATTTCGGCAGAGGTGAGGCGCCAGAATGGATCTTCGACCGCCGCTTCGATCTTCGCCAGCCGACGGGCAAATGACCCGGCCGGCGTGCCGGACGCGGCGCTTGCCTCCTGGGTGCGCTCGGCCAAGCGCTGGTCGAGGTCGGCCAGGGCTGGAATGTCGGCGACATCGATCGCGGCGGGGGCTATGAGGGGGGCAACCACCGGGGCGCTGGGGGATGGATGCGCCGTCGCTGAAGTGCCTGGGGGCGTCAGTGCATGGGCACTCGACGGATGCGCCACTGCAAGGCTTGCGAGCAACACGCAGGCAAGGCGGAAGGCAGCGGGCATGGCGTTCCGGAAGTTTGCCGGGGAGAGGAACGATGCTATCAGCCCAATCATTGCGGCGGCTGGACAACAAGGAGCGCAACGCCGAAAAGGGCCCAGTCATTGAGTAGATGAGCGCCTGTCGAAACCCACAGGTTGCGCGTGATGAGATAGGCCAGTGACAGCACTAGCCGCGCGGTGCCGATGATGACCAGGCACTGCAGAAGGTCCCACTGGTAGGTTGGCAGGTGCGCAAGCGTGAAGGGCAGGGCAGAAAGCAGCCACGCGCAGACGATGGCGAAATGACGGCGCACCTGGGTGCGCTGGGTGAGCCACTGCAGGAGGGCCAGGAACGGAAGGATGGTGAACAACTCTTCCCCCATCAACTGCGGCACCATCATCCCGAAGTTCAGCAGGCGTGTTAACGCATCGGCGTCGCTCATCTCGGTAAACATCGGGTTGGACGACGCGTGGTGAAGGCCGGAAAACAGAAGGGCGACGAGGATGGTCACCACCAGGTTGAGAGCAGCAATACCAAACATCCAGAGGACGTCACGCGGCCTTGGGCGGTGGAAGAGCGCCGCCAGGCTGCGCCTGTCGATGAGCACCATTGCCGCCAGGGGTACAAGGCAGAAAAGCAAGGCGTGAACCCAGTTGCCCCAGCGCGCATCCATTGGTGCCAGAGGCAGTATGAGCAGTGAGAAGGCGAGACCCAGGGCAGCAAGAACCAGCAGCCATTGGGCAGCAGAGATCGGGATTGGCTCGCCGTTGTAGAACGGAAAGTCAGGTCGGCTTTCTCGCGAGCGTTTATCCATCGGCGTCTGCCCCGCAATGATGGATGCATTCAAGCACGTTCACACGCGTCATTGATAGTGAGCGTCGGTTTCCCAGGTCACCGGCCGTTTTCTGAACCTTTCAGGTGCCCGGAAATGCGTTTCTATCGACGGTTGGGCCGCTTGCCGCAGTGGCATTGTGGTCACTCGTGGCCTTTTTCGGGGCCTGGAGCCGTGCCAATGCACTAGTCGACGTGGCCGTCACCAAGGATACTCAATCCTAAGTAACGGCAGTGCGGTAACGACGGCATTGTGGGTCATTTGAACGGGAAGCGGCGGCCTGATCGTCGGCCCCACCGCAAGGCACGCTTGAGTATTCATTCCTGTGGACTGTCAACAGCGGAGGGAGTGCGGGTATGAGAATGAGGCCATCGAAAAAAGGATTGCCGTAGTAGCAGTCTCAGCCTTGGGATTGCTGGCCGCTACGGCGATGCCGGCGTGGGCCGATGAGGCAGGGCGGACGGACTTTGACCTGATCTGTTCGGGCAGCGGGGAGCACTTGGCCAGTCACGATACGTATGGCTACGAGTGGGACCGGGACAAGCACAAGTATGTCCAGCATGACGGTGTTCAATACAACCGCGAACAGATGCAGGCGACATTCCAGGTCGAAATCCACGATGGCGCCGGGCGCATCAGACCGCCCAAAAGCATGGCGCCTCCCCTGTCGAGCGGGAGCAATGGAGGGTGGTGGCAGTTGCACGACCTCACTGTCACACCTGACCGGATCCAGGGCTCGTTCAAGTTCAACGGCATGAACGTGCCGAAGATCTCGATTGATCGGCGCACCGGATTCATGACGATGAAGGGCTCCGAGACCTTTGAAGGAACCTGTACTGCGGTAGAGCCCGACCGAAATCGCTTTTAACCCTGTTCTTCCTCAGGCGTCTGATGGGCCCACTCCGGGCCCATCAGCGCATCGGCCCCGCTGACATCTGGTGCGTCCGGAAGCCGGAATGTTTGTTATCGCTGGCGGCCCAGCCGCGTCAGCGACTGCACCGTGCCATCGTTGCGCACCAGGCAAAGGTATCGGCCATCAGGATAGTTGATGATCAGCTCCATGATGTCCTGATTCACCGCCACCCTGGTGACTTCCGTTCCCTCTGCCCGGGCGCGATCACTGCAGGCACCCAACAGGTCCGCGCCACCGCGACTGTCGTTCTGCCGCCATGACTCGGCCCCTGCGCTTGCTTGGGAGACGTTGCGGAACTCGGCGCGGCAACCGTCCTTGACCCAGATGGAGTGGCGATTGACGTCCCAGTTCTCGCCCTGCACGCAGCGGGTCTTGCTGATTTGTCTGGATACAATCACTTCCCCACGAGTGTCCATCTCGCATTCGTTCTGCTTCTGGCCCTCTGACGCACACGTCACGATGGTAGCCGCTTGGCTGCCTGACGGGCGGGAAGGTGCGGCGCGCTCGTATCCTGACGGGGTTTGGACGGAGCAAACGCCATTGGCATTCCCCGGACCCGTGTAGGACATCTGCGTGCCGCCATCCGGGGTGCGGTTGATGGAGAGCGTCAGGCCCGCACCGTTACTGGCCTCGTAATAGTCATCGCTGAACCGCTTCAGCCGCGTTTCCTTGCCGTTGATGAAGACAGGACCGCCTTCGTCGGCGTGTACGTCCACCCCTCCGGGACATGTGCCATTGAACTGCTGTATGGCGGCGAATGCTGAAGCAGAGAAGCATGCGCTTGCCAGCGCGACTACGGCAACGGCGATCGGCTTTTTCACAGCGGTTCTCCCTGATGACGGGCCGACAGTATCAGCGCAGCTGCATGGACGTTGCGAGGGTAGATAGGATGCCGTCATCAGACTGGTAAATTGAGATTTTTATCACATTTTAGACAGGTCATTACGACGTACCTCATCGCCGTCTCGTTTTTTTCACAACTCCGAAGGCAGCCTGAATCTACGCACTCCCCTCGAGACGCTCCCGATGTCAATCCTGTCCCACTGTGCAGGTCGTTGCATTGCCGCGCTTATATGCCTGACCAGCCTCATGTGGTTGCCGTCCGCTTTCGCCCAGGATCCGGCGCTTACCGTACCGCCGATCAATGTGCCCGAAGGGGACGGTAGCGGGGTGGTCAATGTGGTGATCGAGCTCGACAGCGCGGCGCCTCGCGACGTGACCTTTGATTACCTCACGGACGACGGAAGTGCCGTGGCGGGCACGGACTACGTCGGTGTTGCGTTGACGGCAGGGAGGATTGCCGCAGGTGATGATCGACTGATTGTCCCGATCGGGATCCTGGGCAATACGCTGTCGGAAGCGGATAAGAATTTCTTCCTCCAGATCATCAACATTGACGGCGCTTCGCCAGGCAGCATCTTTGGGACCATCACGCTGCTCAACGACGATACGCCCCTCACTTTGTTGCCCGCCGCCGGGGCGCTGAGCGCGGCGGCCTACGCTGTGCCCTACAGCGTGACTTTCACCGGCGGAGGGGGCACCGGCAGCTTCAGTTACGCCTCTACGGGTACGCTTCCGCCCGGCCTGACCCTGTCTGCTGCGGGCGTTCTCTCTGGCACGCCGACGTCTCCCGGATCTTACTCGTTCGATGTGACTGCAACCGACGTCAACAGCGCCGGACCCGGGGCGCCTTACAGCGTTGTGCAAAGCTATACATTGCAGGTCAACGCGGCGGGGATAGCCCTAACCCCATCAGCAGTGCCCAACGGCACCGCTGGGGTGGCCTACAGTCAGAGCGTTGCTGCCACAGGCGGCGTGGCGCCCTATACCTTTACCGTAACGGCAGGGGCACTCCCGGCCGGGCTGTCACTTGGATCGGGCGGGGCACTCACGGGCACGCCATCCTCTGTGGGCACGTTCAATTTCACCGTGACCGCGACCGATGCCAACGGGCAATCAGGCAGCGCTGCCTATAGCGTCGTGATCGCGGCGCCGACCATTGTCCTTGCGCCCGCCTCAGGACCGCTGCCGTCAGCAAGCTACGCGACGCCTTACAGCCAGACGTTCACTGCCAGTGGTGGCGTAGGCCCTTACAGCTACGTGATCTCCTCGGGTGCGCTGCCTGCAGGGTTGGCCTTGGACAACAGTGGCGCGCTTACCGGCACGCCGACCTCCCCGGGAACCTACAACTTCGCAGTGGATGTCACCGACACCGGCCTGGTTGGTCCAGGGGCACCTTACGGAACGTCCTCGTCCTATGTGCTGACGGTTTCCACTCCAACGATCACCTTGAACCCGAGCACACTGCCGACACCGGAGGTCGGGGTTGCCTACAGCGAGACGGTCACCGCGAGCGGGGGCGTGCCCGGGTACACCTTCAGCGTATCTGGCGGCACGTTGCCGCCGGGGCTGTCGCTGTCGTCCGGCGGAACGCTTTCCGGCACGCCGCAGGCGGCCGGTGGCTACAGCTTCAGTATCCAGGCCATCGACAGTAATGGTCAGTCCGGGGCTCAGCTCTACGGCTTCACGATCAATGCACCTGTCATCGATCTCCAGCCTTCTGTAGTGCCGGCAGGAACGGTAGGGGTTACGTACACTGAGAGCTTGAGTGCGAGTGGCGGCAGCGCGCCTTACACCTTCAGCATCAGCAGTGGTGCACTGCCGGCCGGACTCACGCTCGCATCGAATGGTCAGGTCACGGGAACTCCGTCTGCTGCCGGCACGGCCACCTTTACCATCGTCGCCACCGATGCCAATGCGCAGACGGGCAGCCGCAACTACAGCGTCACCATCGCGGCACCGACCCTGGTGCTGACACCCGCAAGCGGCGCGTTGTCGGCCAGCTACGACGCCCCGTATACGCAGGCTTTGTCCACCAGT
Source organism: Stenotrophomonas sp. TWI700 (assembly GCF_039673645.1). NCBI lineage: Bacteria > Pseudomonadati > Pseudomonadota > Gammaproteobacteria > Lysobacterales > Lysobacteraceae > Stenotrophomonas > Stenotrophomonas sp. TWI700. The sequence goes on from NZ_JBDJMB010000001.1 coordinate 157,674, forward strand.
GGCGGCATCGGGCCTTACAGCTATGCCGTGACCAGTGGAGCGCTGCCCGCAGGGCTCACCCTGTCGGGGAGTCAGATTTCCGGCACACCGACAGCTCCGGGCAGCTATACCTTCACCGTCACCAGCACTGACGGTGGTGCGAGCGGCACAGGCAGTCCCTTCGTCGTTTCGGCCGCCTACACGCTGAACGTTTCGGCCGCGTCGATCACCGTGGACCCGTCGGTGGCTCCCGCTGGCGCAGTGGGTGTGGCCTATACGCTGCAACTTTCCGCCAGCGGCGGCACTGCGCCGTATCAGTTCACGGTGGTCGGTGGCGCCCTGCCGCAGGGCGTGAGCCTGGCGGCGAACGGCAGCCTGTCCGGCACGCCTGTACAGGCCGGTACGTTCAATGTGACCTTTGCGGCAACGGATGCGAACGCCCAAGTTGGTACGGGCAGCTACGCCATCGCGGTAACAGCGCCGGCACTGACACTCACACCGGCGTCTGGCGCGTTCAACGCGACCTACGGCACTGCATTCGCCGAAATTCTGGCTGCCACCGGTGGCGTGGGACCCTATACCTACGCCCTTAGCGCAGGCCAACTGCCCACTGGGGTAACGTTGGTGGGTGACCAGCTGAGTGGTTCGCCGACCGTCCCAGGAACCTATGCGTTCACCATCACCGCAACCGATACCGGCAGTACCGGTGCCGGGGCGCCGTTCACCGTGTCGGCCAGCTACACACTCACCGTCTCGACACCGGCGATCAACATCACCACTGCGGTGTTGCCCGACGGAACGGTTGGGGCGGCTTACAGCCAACAACTTGTAGCGGATGGCGGTGTTGCCCCCTATGCGTTCACGGTTGCCAGCGGTCAGTTGCCGAGCGGCCTGCAGTTGTCATCCAGTGGCCAGTTCACGGGCACCGCCACGGCCAGTGGAAGCTATGCCTTCACGATTGCTGCCACCGATGCAAACGGACAGCAGGGAACGCGTGCTTACACGCTTCAGGTCGGGGATGCAGCTCCGGTGGCCGTCGCCGATGCAGCCACAGCGCTGGCAGGCAGTGCTCTGCCCATCGCCGTGACCGCCAATGACAGCGGCGCCATCACGTCAGTGGCCATCGTGCAGCAGCCGCAGCACGGCACTGTGTCCGTAACGGATCTGGTGGTCACCTACACCGCATCGTCGGACTACGAAGGCCAGGACAGCTTCCAGTACACGGCTTCCGGTCCTGGTGGCGTCTCCGCTCCGGCACAGGTGACGATCACCGTGAACCCTGCACCCGTGGCGGTGTCTCGCACCGTTACCGCCGCCATCGCAGCCGAAACGCGTGTGGAGTTGACCGAAGGTGCACGCGGTGGGCCGTTCACTGGCGCCACGCTGGTGTCGCTGGCCCCTGCAGCTGCAGGCGTGGCAACGATCGTGTCTGGGCCGGGGGGCACCCAGGAGTTGCGTTTCCGTGCAAGCAGCAGCTTCGCTGGAGAAGCGGTGGCGACCTTCACCCTCAGCAACGCCTATGCCACCTCCGCCCCGGCCACCGTGCGCTTCCAGGTTCAAGCTAGGCCAGATCCCACCCTGGATCCGGACGTACGGGGACTGGCAAATGCGCAGCTGGAGTCAGCACGCCGCTTTGCACATACGCAGATCGACAACTTCCAATCCCGCCTGGAGCGTCTGCACGGAAATGCGCCGCGCGGACGCAGGTTGGACAACCAGCTCAGCTTCGCCACCCGCGAGCGCTGCGTGGCAGGCGTGCACGGGCAGACAGCGCGATCCTGTGCTGATGAAGAGCTCCAGGCGGCAGCGCCTTGGGACGGCAACGCCGGTCGGCATGATTTGACGCCGGGCGCGATCGGGGAGGGCCCCACGCAGGACGTGCATTCGGGTGCCTGGATCAGCGGAAGTCTGCGCTCGGGCGGCTATGGTGGCGTTGCCAGCACCTCCAGCGTCGGGTTTGAGACCAGCGGCGTCAGCGCAGGCTACGACGCGGATCTCTCCAAGGAGCTGACTCTCGGCGCTGGTTTGGGATACGGGCGGGATTCCAGCGATGTCGGCCAGGCAGGGTCCCGCGCGAAGGCGGAGGCGTTCTCGGCGGTCGGCTACGCCAGCTACCATCCGGGCGCCTTCTTCATCGACGGGTTGATCGGTTACCAGGCGCTTCGCTACAACCTGCACCGACATCTGAGCCAGACCGGGGGCTTCGTCCAGGGCGACCGCGATGGCAAGCAGTGGTTCGGCTCTGTGTCGGTGGGTGCCGACCTGCTGGCGGGCAGTACGCAGGTCACGCCATACGTCCGCTACGACGTCGCCCGCGGCAATCTTGACCCCTACCAAGAGGGCGGAAGCGACCTGTGGGCATTGGCGTACGGGCGCACCAATGTCGCCAGCACGCGCGGCAGCGCCGGCGTCCGCTTGGACTTCCGCCGTGAGTTTGACTGGGGCGCAGTGATCCCGCTGCTGCGCGTTGAGTATCAACGCGAGCTGGAGGGCAATGACTCGGCCACGGTCCGATACGCGGATACGGCCAGTGGGCCCTTCTACGATCTTCGTCCTGTGAACTACGACCGGTCCCGTTTCGTCCTGGGCGTTGGCGCCTCGTTCAACTGGAACAGCGGATGGAGCACGCGGGTGGAGTATCGCTCCGATGCATCCACCAGCAACCAGCATGAGAACGCCTACCTGCTGAACCTTGAGAAGGAGTTCTGATGTGACGGAGGCGACCATGCGCATCAAACCGAGGTGGTGGATCGGCGTGGTCGTCTTCCTGGCCTAGTTCGAGACGCCACGGCTGCGACGTCCTTTGCTGTTCCTCCTGCTATTGATGCCCATGCTCGCCTTCGTCACCGCATTGATCTGGACCACGGACTAGAGCGGCATATCGATGCGGCACCTGTGGTTGATGGGCGCCGGCACCTTGCTGGTCGGGTTCTGCGAAGAGATGACGACCCGAGGCGTGCTGCTGGTCGCGCTGCGCGGCTCGACCCGATCCGAGGCGTGGGCATGGTTTGGCTCGTGCGAATCGTTCGGCTTGCTACATGCCACCAGTGGATTCTTCGGTGTAGACGCATTGGCGCTGGTGCAGGTTCTGCTTGCATTCTGCGTCGGGACGGGCCTTTACCTGCTACGACGCTTCAGCGGTACGTTGCTGCTTCCCATGCTGGTTCATGCGGCGTGGGACTTTTCTACATTGGCCAGTGGCCTTGATGACATGCCCACCTCAGTGCTCGCGTTCTCGATGATGGCCGCGACATACGTGCTCTCGATCGTGCTGGTGATCGTGGTGCCTCGGCACAGGGTGAGTGCCATCAGGTCCCTGGCTTCCCCGTAGGTACGCTGTCATCACGTTCGTGCCACGCCGGAAGCTCCAGCGCATGCTCTTTGAGCATGGCCTGGATGCATGCGCATGCGTTGTCTCTCTCCCCGTGCGCGCATTGATCCAGAATCTCTCCAGCGAGCATTTCGAACTGCGGCCAGAACTGCGCTGGATGGCGCACCTGCGCCACCCAGTGGACCAGCATCCCGGCCAGCGCATCAAGCTGTACCTGTATTTCGGGGCGCACGCTCATCCCGGCGGCGCCCCCAGGTCAAGCGCGACGCGGTAGTAGTGACCGTCGTCGCGGAGCTGGACGGTGAGGTCCGGCTGAAGGATGTCATCCACATGCAGCGTCGGCTGGCCCTGCGCAGTGCGGGTCACGACGAACTCGTACAGGCTGCGCCCGAAGCGGTAGCTCAGTTCGAAGGACGGCCAGTGATCGGGCAGGCACGGTTCAAGCGACAGGCGATCACCGTCACGACGGATGCCGAGCAGGGATTCGACCAGCAGGCGATACATCCAGCCGGCCGACCCGGTGTACCAGGTCCAGCCGCCGCGGCCGACGTGCGGCGATACGGCGTATACATCGGCGGCCAGCACATAGGGTTCGACGCGGTAGGTCTGCACTGCCTCCGGGTCCAGCGTGTGGTTGAGCGGGTTGATCATCCCGGCCAGCTCCCAGGCACGCACCGCATCGCCCTGCTGTGCAAATGCCATGGCTGCCCACACGGCCGCGTGGGTGTACTGACCGCCATTCTCGCGGACGCCCGGTACGTAACCACGAATGTAACCGGGGTCTTCCGTCGTCTTGTCGAAGGGCGGATCGAGGAGCTGGATCAGCTTGGCGTCCTTTCGCACCAGATGCGTGTAGAGCGAATCCAGTGCTTCCCGGGCACGCTCCGGCGCGGCAACGCCTGACAGCACCGACCAGCTCTGGGAGATCGAATCAATGCGGCATTCCTGGCTTTGCGACGAGCCCAACGGGGTGCCGTTGTCGAACCAGGCGCGGCGATACCACGCCCCGTCCCAGGCGTGCTGTTCCAGGTTCTGACGCAGGCGCTCGGCCTGCTCCTGGCACCACTGCGCACGGGCTGCATCGCCCCGCGCGTTGGCCAGCGCGATGAAGCGGCGAAGCGTGTCGTGGAGGAAGAATCCGAGCCACACACTCTCACCGCGCTGCTGGTCGCCGACGCGGTTCATGCCGTCGTTCCAATCGCCGGTCCCCATCAACGGGAGACCGCGCTCGCCGAGCAACCGGCAACCGCGCTCCAGCGCGAGGACGCAGTGCGCATACAGCGTGCCGCGCTGCGTCGACGGCGTGGGCATGTCGTAATACCCTTCCTCTTCCGGTGTCACCGCGCGTCCCTCGATGAAGCCGACCACTTCGTCCAGCACGCTGGCGTCGCCGGTGACCTCCAGGTAACGGCACGCGCCCTGGGGCAGCCACAGATAATCATCCGAGCAGCGGGTGCGCACGCCGCGACCCTGCGGAGGATGCCACCAGTGCATCACATCGCCTTCGGCGAACTGGTGGGCAGCGCAGAGCAGCAGGTGGTCGCGGGTCAGGTCCGGGCGAGCGTGGACGAGGGCGAGCGCATCCTGCAGCTGGTCGCGGAAGCCGAACGCGCCGCCTGACTGGTAATAGCCACTGCGCGCCAGGTAGCGGCAGCCGAGGGTCTGGTAGACCAGCCAGCCATTGGCCAGTGCGTCCAACGCCGGGTCCGGCGTGCGTACCTGCACGGTGGCCAGCACATTCCGCCAGTGGATGCGCACGGCGTCCAGCGCATCGATGGCCTCATGGGCACCCTGGCGGCTTCGTGCCAACGCGACCGTTTCCTCGCGGTCGCGCCCCGCGCCAAGGCGGAACGTCGTTTCACTGCGGTCGCCCGGCGCCAGCACCAGTGGCACCTGGATCGCCGCGCAGGGATCCAGCCCCGTGCCCAAGCGTCCATCCAGACGTTCGCGACGCAACGCCGCCGGTGCATGCAGGCCGCCATTGCGGCCGATGAACTCCAGGCGATCACAGGTCCAGCCGCAGCCCTCGGCATCGGTGTCGAAAAAGGCCATCCGGCCGCCGAACTCGGTGCTGTAGCTGTTGCGTGCCAGCAGCGCCCCGGTCTGCGGGTCGCGTTCCGTGACTACGTGCATGCGCGACTTGGTGCGCAGGTCGCCCATGACCCATTCAACGTAGCCGATGGCCGACAGCCGCCGTGGCCTGCCCGAGAGGTTGTGCAAGCGCAGGACCGAGAACTTCAGCGGTGCGGTGACATCGACGAAGACCCACAACTCGCTGGCGATGCCGTCTTCGATATGCTCGTAGACAGTGTAGCCGAAGCCATGGCGGGTACGGTACGCACCGGTGCCCCTGCATGGCAGCGGCATCGGCGACCAGACACGGCCGGTGTCCTCGTCGCGCACGTAGAAGGCCTCGCCGCCGGTGTCGGACACCGGATCATTGAGCCAGGGCGTCAAGCGGAATTCGTGTGCATTCTCGAACCAGGTATAGCCCGGTGCACTCTCGCTGACGACCGTGCCCAGGCGGGCGTTCGCGATCACGTTGGCCCACGGTGCCGGGGTCGGGGCGCCTTCGCGCACCACCACGACGTACTCGCGGCCGTCCTCGCTGAAACTGCCGGTGCCGTTGTCGAATCGGCCCGCGCCGCGGTATGGAAGGAACGGCCACGGGTCGTCCACCTCTTCGTCATGCTCGGCGCCCGGGGGCAGTCCGGGTTCGGGTCCCGGGTCGGCGACGACGGGCAGCCCGGGCGTCGCTTCCATGGCCAAGGCCAGCTCCTGCTGCTCCGCCTGCGGCACCAGGGCCGGAATCCGGCGCACCGGCAGCGGCTGGCGTCCCACCTGCGCGGCCAGCGTGCCGTCCTCGTCGCTGATCACCACGCGTGCGACCGCCTGCAACAGAATGCGGTCCTCGTGGCTCATGTTCTGCACCGGGCGCACGAAAATGCCGCCCGGGCGATCGAGCAGGCCGGTCTCCGAACTGGCGGCCACCATCCCCAGGATCTGATCCTGGAGTTCCTGCCGATAGCCGGCCTTGCTGTCGTTCCAGATGACCAGGTCGGTGTTGAGGCCCTTCTGGCGCCAGTACGCATGCGCCTGCACCAGTTGCCGGACCAGTTCCACGTTCTCTGCGTCGGTGACCTTGAGCAGCACGATCGGCAGGTCGCCGGAGATGGCATGGCCCCATAGTCCGGATTGTCCTCGCTGGTTCTGCTGGAGGACGGCGGCGCCCGCGCGCAGCAGCGGATTGGAATACAACACGTGGCTGGCCAGGCGCTCGTACAGCGACGCCTCTGCCTGGCTGGCGTTGATCTGCCGGCGCACCACCTGGCTGTGCGTCCAGGCCAGGTCGAAGACACGGTCGGCCAGGCGGCGATCACGGTATTTGTCTACCAGGGCCTCGCAACCGGTGCGGTCGGCGCCGATGCCGTACACCATGTCCAGCTGCACGGTCTGCTCAGGCTCAAGCACCACGCGGACGCGGATCGCCACGATCGGGTCGAGCACCGAGCCGTCCGTGCCGGAGAGCTCGGTATCGGTGGTCAACGCCTGCGGTGTCCGCGGCGTATTGCCACGACCGAGGAAGCGTGCGCGGTCGGTTTCGTAGGAGATCGCCACCACCTCGGCGTCATGCACCGCCACCAGATGGAACATCCACGGTGGTACCTCGTCGTGCGAACGGGGCCGGCGCGTGCATAGCACGGCCTGCTTGGCCGACAGGATCTCGCTCTGCACGAACAGGTTGCTGAAGGCCGGATGCGCATCGTCGGATGCGGCGGGGGCGAGCACCACTTCGGCATAGGTGGTGATTTCCACCGTGCGCTGGCGACGGCTGCGATTGGTCAGGCGCAGGCGCCTGAGCTCGATGTCGTCCTCGGCGGAAATGGCGACCTGCAGGTGGCTCTCGCAGCCGCGGCGGGCACCGCGGAACTCTGCCTTGGCGTCGGAGAAGATCGCCTCGTAATTGTCCACTGCCACGCAGGTGGGCTGGTAGGCGGCAGACCAGAACTCGCCGCTGTCCACGTCGCGCAGATAGCAGAACGAGCCCCAGGCATCGGTGGTGCCGTCCTCGCGCCAGCGGGTCAGCGACAGGTCGCCGTGGCGGCTGTAGCCGCCGCCGGCATGGGTCAGCATGCCGTGGTAGCGGCCGTTGGACAGCAGCTGCACTTCCGGGCGCGGGCCACCCGGATCGCGCAGGACGCGCAGGGAGGTCTCGTGCTCGGCCATGGCGGAGTGCTCGCCCAGGGATTCGACCTCATGGGGATGGAATACACCGATGCGCGGGATGCGTTCCTGCAGCAACAGCAAGGTGGCCTGGAACTCGACATCGGCAACGAAGCGACGCTGCATCGGCTGGTCGCGCAACAGGTAATCCAGCGACAGCAGGCCCATGCCCTGGTGGTGGGCCATGAACGAACGCAACAGCACGTGATCCTGCCCCGGCGGTACGCGGGCGGGGGTGTAGTCGATCGCTTCGTACATGCCGAAGCGTCCGGAGAAGCCCAATCCTTCGAGGGCCTGGAGGTTCTGGCACGCTGCTTCCGGCGCCACCATCAGCGCCATCATGCTGGCATAGGGCGCGATGACCCGATCCTGGCCCAGGCCGCGCTTGAGACCCAACCCCGGCACGCCGAACGCCCGGTACTGGTAGTTCAGGCGGGCATCGACGGCGTTGTAGCCGGACTCGGATACGCCCCACGGCAGGTTCAAGGTACGGCCGTAAACGATCTGCGCCTCGACCGCGTGACGTGCGGTCTGGTCGAGCAGGGTGTCCGGATAGCTCGGCATCACCAGCTGCGGCATGAGGTACTCGAACATCGAGCCACTCCATGACAGCAGCGTCGGCGTGCCGTTGACCTCGGTGAGCATCCGGCCGAGCGCGAACCAGCTCTCCTGCGCCAACTGGCCCTGGGCGATGGCGACGAAGGCGCACAGCCGCGCTTCGGAGGCCAGCAGGTCGTAGAAGCTGTTGTCGAGACGGTGGTCGTCGACGTTGTAGCCGATCGAGAGCAGGTTGCGGGTACGGTAGAACAGGAACCCGTATTCCATCAGCGAGAACTGCCCGGCACGGTGCGCCAACGCGTGCAGTTGCTCGATGCGCGCGCGCGCGTCCGCACCCGCCGTACCGGGCAGGGCGGCCAGCTGGCGAAGGCTGGGCACCGGCGCCTCGCCGTCCACGCCGGCAGCGGCAGGGAGGTCGGCGAGTGCCGCCTGGGCGGCATGGCATTCGGCAGCGAACAGGGCCGGCCAGTGCAGCTCACCTTCCTCGGGCGATTCCGGTGCCGGCCACTGCGCCAGCACGGCGTCGGCCAGATCGGCCAGCTCCTGCAACCGGGCCAGCAGCTGCGCCGTCCCGCGGGGGAGGTCGGTACGCGTTGACGCCAGGCGCTGGCGAAGGTGGTTGAGGGCCTCGCCGAGGTGCCTGTCATCCGGGCGATGGCGCTGCCGTTCCTCTTCCAGCACGCCGAGCGTGTCCGCCAGGCCGTCGAACGTGTGCGGCGCCAACACCGGCGCGTCGACCAGCGCGAGCAGGCCTTGGCGCAGTGTCAGCAGATGGCCAGCCAGGTTGCCGCTGTCCACGGTGGAGACGTAGCGCGGCGGCAGTGGCGCCAGGGTTTCGGTGTCGTACCAGTTCAGGAAGTGACCGCGATGGCGCGGCAGCTGGTCCAGCGTATCGAAGGCGAGGGCGGAACGTTTGGCGACCGCACCCTGCTGGAGATACCCGAAATCCCACGCGGACAGATTGGCCAGCAGGGACAGGCCGATGTTGGTCGGCGACGTGCGGCGCGCGACGACCAGGGTCGGATGCTCCTGAATGTTGTCCGGTGGCAGCCAGTGATCCTGCTCGCGGACCCAGGCCTGGAAGAACGACCAGGTGCGCCGCGCCAGCCGGCCAAGGAAGGCCCGCTGGGTCACGGACAGTTCTGCCACGCTCGCCGCCGGCGGCCGGCCCAGCCACGCCATCAAGGCGGGGGCGAAGGTCCACGCCAGCAACAGGGGCAGGGCGACAGGCAGCGCCTGCGGATGCACGCTGGCCACGACCGCCGCCAGCGCGAGCGCCAGCAGTGACGCCGGTGCCATCACACGCCATTCCGCGCTGCGGTCGCCGCCGAGGCGGCGCTCGACCTCGCTGGAGGGGTTCCATTGCAGCAGGTGACGGCGGGTGATGGCCATGCGCCAGAGCGTGCGCAGGATCGCACCACCGGCCAGCAACGCTTCGTAGGGCAGGCAGGCGATCTGGGTGGACGCGCGCAGCAACGACTGCAACGTACCGCGCCCGACCATGATGTAGTGCGCTTCCAGCGGCGTGTCTTCCGGAACGCTCAGCGCATCGCGCAGCATGCCGATCAGTGGCGGCGCGAACCACAGCGCCAGCACCCACGCCGTCCATGCGGCCGGGTTCCCGGCATACAGCCAGCCCGCCATCAACAAGGCCAGCGCCGCGATCGGCACCAGGCTCCGGCGCAGGTTGTCCAGCAACTTGCCGCGCGACAGCAGACTGAGCCGGTTGCGTTCCCATCCGGATCCCGGGCGCGGTGTCCACGGCAGCAACCACGGCAGCAGCTGCCAGTCGCCGCGGATCCAGCGTGCACGGCGCTTGGCGTCGGCGGCGTAGCGTTCCGGATAGTCCTCGTACAGGCGAACGTCGCTCACCAGCCCTGCGCGTGCATAGCAGCCTTCCAGCAGGTCATGGCTGAGGATGCGGTTCTCGGGCAGGCGGCCCTCGAGCGCATGCTCGAAGGCTTCGACGTCATAGATGCCCTTGCCCACGAACGAGCCTTCGTCGAACAGGTCCTGGTAAACGTCCGAGACCATGCGCGTGTACGGATCGATACCCGGCTCGCTGCCGAACATCCGGGCAAAACGCGAGGTGCGGCGCCGGCCGAGACTGGTGCCGACACTGGGCTGCAGGATGCCGTAGCCCTCGACCACGCGTTGCAGCGCCGGATCGAAGCGCGGACGGTTGAGTGGGTGTGCGAGGGTGGCGACGAACGCGCGTGCCGCATCCCGCGGAAGTTGTGTGTCCGAATCCAGGGTGATCACGTAGCGGACGCCGATCAGGGCCGCCGCGTCACCGACGACGCGCATGAACGCGGCCGCATTGCCCTGGCGGAGCAGGGCGTTGAGCGCGGCCAGCTTGCCGCGCTTGCGCTCGTGCCCCATCCACACGCCTTCGCCCGGGTTCCATTGCCTGGGGCGGTGCAGCAGGTAGAAGCGATCGCCGCGCTCTGGCGCGTAACGACGGTTCAATTCCTCGATCCGCTCCACGGCATGCGCAAGCAGGGTGGCGTCCGTCGGCGTCTCGGCTGCCGCGGCATCGAGAAAGTCGGTCAGCAGCACGAAGCGCAGCTGGGGATCGCGGTTGGCCAGGAAGCGGACCTCCAGCGCTTCGGTCAGGACATCGATGCCGTCGATGCTGGAGAGCATCGACGGGACCGCGACCACGGTGGCGCAGGCGGCGGGGATGCCTTCGCTGAAATCGAGCTTGGGCAGCGGCCGGGGCGTGACCAGCACCGTCGCGGTCCAGTTCACCAGGACGATGCCCAGCTCGCTGAAGACCAGCAGCCCGAGCAGCGCGGCCAGCCAGACGGGCGCTGCGCCACTGCCGGTAGCCAGCAGGCCGCCGGTGGCCAGCACCGCGAGCAGGATGATCGGCAGCAGGTAAAGCGCCAGCGGTACGCGATGCGCCAGTCGCGGTGCCTTGCGGCGGCGCGGGGCTGCCTCGGCCACCGCCTCAATGGTGGCGTTCACGCCTTCGCCGACGAGCCAGTAGCCCACGTGCGTGCGTGGCCCCTCGAGCGGCGCAGCCCGTGCCAGATCCAGCGCGATGGTCGCAACGCGCTCCTCGGCGACGCGGCTGCCGCGGGCAATCTTCTCCACCACGTGGCGATAGGCATCGCGGGTGCCGAAATCCATCTGCGCATAGACGCCCATGGGGTCGTCCCGCAGTCGCTGCTCGACCACGCTCATATCTTCGACAAAGGTGCGCCAATCCATGGTGGAGAGGAAGCGCAGACTGCCGATGCTGTTGCCGATCGAGACCTGGTCGGCCGCCTGCTGCTGTCCCTCGGCGGCGACCAGTTCATCGATGCGCTGCCCGGCCGCGGCCGCCCACTGTTCCAGCCAGGCCACGGGCATGGCCCATGCGCCGCCGCGCCCCTGCAGCGAGCGGGTGAGCTCGGCGATGAAGGCGCCGGTCAGAGGTGGCTCGGAGCGTGCCATGTCGGCGACCACCAGCACCACATCGGTAGGGGTGTCGGAGGCCGCGCGATTGAGGTTGTCCGCCCATTGGGCGGCCAGGCCACGGTCTGTCCCGTCGCGCATCACCCGTGCCGCCATGCGCCGCAGATTCTCCAGCAGGGCCAGGCGCAGCATGATGGGAACGGCCCACAGTTCGCCCAGGCTCAGCGGCGCGAGCGACTGATACGAGGCGATGAAGCGGCCCAGGGTATCGGCATCAATGCGGCCATCGCCGTGCGCGATGGCCTGCATCGACAGTTCATACACGCGCGGCAATCCTGCCGAGGGTCCGCCAACGAGGGAAGGCAGCTGCCGGCTGTAGCCGCGCGGCAGGTGGCGTCGCGCAGTCTGGATCTGTTCTTCGATCAGGTAGTAGTTGTCGAGCAGCCATTCCCCGGCCGGGGTCACCGGCCGCTGTTCGCGCACTACGTTGCTGAGCAGCGTGTTGGCGTCTTCGAGGACACGTTCGTTGGCCTGCAGGCGATCGAGCAGGCGCTCTGCGCCAGGTCGCATCCGCACCCGATGCTGGCGCGCCAGTGCGCGGCCGTACACCTCCATCTGTTCAACGCTGTACAGCGCGGCACGCAGTGGGACCTCGGTGGCTTCGATGGCCGGGACCGAGGCCTGGCGCTCACGCCAACGCCAACGCACGAGCCGACGCAGGCGGAGCCAACGACCAAAAAGACGACGAAAGTGGGGCATGGGTTACCGAGGGGGGCAGGTCGCGGCCTTCATAGTTGCATTTGGGGTGCCTTGGTAGCTGTGAAGGTCGGGTGCGGCTGGCGGGGCCGGCCCTGCCGTCAAGCGTTGGCCGAAGTGCACTTGCTCTACACTGGGTTGAGCGGGTTCCCGCCGTCACGCCGATTCATCCAAGGGGATAAGCAATATGCGTCTGAAGTCGATCGGGGCGGCACTGTCGCTCGCATGTCTGTGCGCCGCTTCCGCCAGTGCGGAGACCGCTGTGCCTCTCTCCTTCGCCGATCGCCTGGCGCAGGCAGGGTCGCCGCTGACCGTGCGGCCGGAGGGCTTCTCGGGCCCGGGCGCCGCCATTCTGTCGGACGCTGTAGAGGCCAGCCGGTACGTCCTTATCGGCGAGAGCCATTTTTCGCGTGAGATTCCCGCCTTCACCACGAACGTCTGTCGATTGATGGCGCCCGGCGGCCTGACCGCCATGGCCGTCGAGACCGGGCCGGAGGTCGCCACTGCAGTCGACGCACGGATGAGAGCGCCGGACCGCGAACAGCAGATTACCGACTTCATGACCACCTATCCCGACGCCATGGCGTTTCTCAACAGCCGCGCCGAAGGCCAGACGGTGGCCGAGTGCGCCGCTGTTGCCGGGCCGGACTTCACGTTGTGGGGGCTGGATCAGGAGTTTCTGGGGGTAAGCGGCTATCTGTTCAACCAGATGCTGGCGTCCGCCCCAGGGCCGCTCGCGCGTGCCCAGATCGAGGCCTTGGCCAGACAGGAGCGGACGGCCGTACAGGCTGCGCTCGCCTCGGGTTCCCCCATGGACCTGTTCCTGTTGAAGGTCACCGATGCGACGCTGGATCCGGCGGGGAAAGCCATCGACCAGGACGGTGGTGACCGGGCAAAGGCACTGTTCGCCGCCCTGCGCGAAACGCGCGCCATCTATCAGGCCTCGCAGTCTGGTCGTGGCGATCCGAATGGACGCAGGGCGCGCCTGATGAAGCGGACGCTCGCGGCCCATTTCGACGCGGTGCCGCAGGCGCGCGTGCTGATGAAGTTCGGCGCCTTTCATCTCTACAAAGGCTACAACCCGCTTGGCCAGCGCGACGTGGGTAACTTCGTCGCCGAACATGCCGACGGACAGGGCGTGAAGGCCGTGCACCTGATGGTGGGTGGCGCGAAAGGTGTCGGCGCCGGATACAACGGGGTCGGTCGCCCGATGAAGCTGTACGACTTCGATGCGACCACCGGCAAGGACAGCGACTGGCGCAAGGATGTGATGTCGGCCCGCCCCTCGGGCATGGCACCGGGCGACTGGATCCTGGTGGATCTGCGCCGTTTGCGCAGCAAGGATATGGACGACCTGACGCCTGAGTGGCGCGAGCTCATCCTCGGCTACGACCTCGCCGTTGTGGCGCCGGAGCTGTCTCCGTCGACCAAGCTCGGGCCGCCGGACGTCCGCTAGCGGAAGGCGGATGAGCGCCATGAAGACTGGTCGGAGACGCCGTTGGAGGGTGTCTGAGTGTCAGGCTCGCCAGCGTTCAAGTACTGAACTTCTGCTCCTGGCGGAGCGCGGACATGGGGCGGCCGCAGGTGATCAGGGTTCGCTATCAGGAGTAGGGTGGTCGCGTTTAGTCTCTGAGTCGCGTGTAGCAGCCGGTTGGCACCGTGGAAATCAGTAAACATACTGACGAGTAACCGGCAGTTGTGCCGATGCGCGTGGCAGCAGGCAAAAATAGACTCGATGCTCCCAAGTGGAGCTCGACATGTCATCTACGCCGATGGGTATGGCAAAGGGGACGGGGAATGTCCGGGGGCGCTCTCGAGAGGTGTGGCGGCTGACCGCGTTGGCATCCGCCTGCTTCATGAGCTACGCAACCTTTGCGGCCCCGCCTCCGGACCATGGGTTGGAACCCTTGCCCACGCTGTCGGGAACGACGCTGCTGACCGCACCGTCGGAGGGGGCTGGCTGCCAAGGCATCCAGACCAACCCTCGCGTGGTATCACTGTGCGACGGCGCCACGCACGCTCTACCCGATGCAACGATCCCCGGGACGACCTGGGACGTGGTCCGGGTGGGGTATGGCACCACGGCTACATTCAACGGTTACAACATCGTGGCCGAGATACCGACCGGCGGCGCGGGCTTCTTCAGCCCCATCACCGTGTTCAGTGGGCCGGATGGCGCCTATGCGGTCGCAACCGGCACGTTCACCAACACCACGATCTACATGGCACCCCAATCCCTGGCCAACGCCATCGCGACCACGGGGGGCGTGCTCAACCTGGGGGCGGGGACGGTAGTGGGCCTCAATCCCGCCAACACCTACTCGCCGACCATGACCCTCGCAGCGCTGACGGCGTTCGGAGGCGGTGTGGTCAACGCCAACGGCACGGTGGTCAATCTGCCCACCACGTTGGCCACCGCGTTCCAGATCACGAACTCCGGACCTGGGGGCGGTCTGCCGGGTCAAAGTGCTCTGGGCCAGATCAATGCGTCGAACATGACCGTCACGTTGGGCGATGGAATCGCTGGCACCGGCCGGACCCGTGGAGCGCTGGTCGGCGGAGAGGCCGAGTTGAACCTGACCGACAGCACGATCACCGCAGGCAACTACTCGCTGGGCATCTACAACTACTTCGCCGGGTCCTACACAGGCGCCATCGCAGGCTCCCGATCAAATGTCCTCCGCAGCTCGATCACGCTCGGCAATGACAGCGTTGGGTGGTGGGGCAATGGCGCACTCGCACCGGCCCGCCTCACCGCCACCGACAGCCAGTTCAACGTCGGCACCGGAAGCTGGGGCCTTTTCATGGCCACGGGCGCTGTCGGGCGCCTTACGAACACGACGGTTTCAGCGGGCGCGAACAGCTTCGGTGCCCTGATGCATGACGGCACCAGCCTGACCATCGATGGAACCAGTGCTATCGCTGCGACCGGCGCAGGGTCTGTCGGCATTCGGAACGACTCTGGAGCCGTCGTGTTTGGCCCGGGCACTCCGGGCATCACGGGCGGTGATCTCGGCTTGAACGGCATCGCCGCAAGCACCTTCGAAATTCAGTCCGGGAGCACGCTTCGTGTAGGCGTCGGACAAAACGCGGCGACGGCCATCCAGTTGGATGCAAGCACGTTCACTGGCGCCGCGGGTTCCTCGTTGACCGTCACAGCCGGCGGCGCAGCGGGTACCGGCATCTCCCTCACCAATGCTGCTGTCTTCAACCATGCGGGCACCATCGCCGTCTCCGGTCCCGGCACGGCTCTCTCGGCGAACGGCAGCGGCACGAGCGCAGTGCTGTCGGGTGGAGGCACTGCCAGCGGTGGTGGGGCGGGCGCCCCGGTAATCCAGGTCAGCGATGCAGCAACCCTGGACGCGACCAACGTGGTGGTGAACTCCGCGGCTACTGGCGCGGCCGTGCCTGCCCTGTTGCTCACGGGAGCAGATGCCTCAGTCCGGTTCGCCCGCGGGAGCCTGGGCAATGCCCAAGGCGGCACGGTGACCATAGACGGGACTGGGGTGTTGGTTGATCTAAGCGATACCCAGGTCGGTGGCAGTGGGCAATGGCTGGACGTGGGTCCCGCTGCCGGCGGCTCCGCGGCGGCCGATGGCACCCTGACCATCGCCCGCTCCACGCTGACAGGCTCCGCTCAGACTGCCCTTGGCAGCACGTCCTCAGTCACGCTCATCGACAGCACGTGGTTCCTCACCGGCTCGTCGGTGCTGACCGACCTGGTCAACGACCCCAGCGTGATCGATTTCGCTCCCCCTGTCGGCCCACCCACATTGGCCGGCAGCTACAAGACGCTTACCGTGAACCGCTATGCCGGCGATGGGACGCTGGCGATGAACGCTTGGCTTGCTGCCGATGACTCGCCCTCTGATCGCCTGGTCATCCTCGATGGCACAGGGACGGGGCCGGGCACCATCCAGGTGCGAAACACCGGCGGGGGAGGCGCGCTTACCTCCGCTGACGGCATCTTGTTGGTCCAGGCGATCAACGCGACCACAGCCGCTGATACGTTCGCACTTTCGGCCCCGGTCGTGGCCGGACCGTATGAGTATTTTCTTTACCGCGGAGGTGCCAGTGGCGTCGGCTCCGCCGACAACCAGAACAGCTGGTTCCTGCGGTCGACAATCGACTGCGCCGCCCCCGGTGCTCCGGTCCCGCGATGCCCGGCACCGCCAAACCCTCCGCCCGTTCCGCCGCCGACACCCCCTGTGCCACCGGTGCCACCGACACCTGCATATCGGCAAGAGGTGTCGCTTGCCGCAGCCTTGCCCGTCATGTCCGCGTTGTATGGCCGGGCGCTGGTGGACACCCTGAATGAGCGCGTCGGCGACCAACACCTGCTGAGGCAGCGCACCGATCTGGACGAAGACCGGACCGGTTTGAACGGGGCATGGGTCAGAGTCCTGGCCCACGACGGCGAGCGGGACGGCGGGAACCAGGGAATCTACGGAAACCGTGGCCCAGGCTTCGATTACCGATTCCAAGCGCTTCAAATCGGGTTGGACTTCTACCGCTCCATCGACTCGGAGGGCAACCGTCAGCACGCAGGTGGCTATCTGGCCTACGGCAAGGGCAAGGGAGACGTTCGCCACAACATCCTGGATCATGACTTCCACGTCGGCAGCGACGAGTTCGATGCCCGCACGATCGGCGCCTACTGGACTGGGTTCAACGCCCGCGGCGGCTACCTGGATGCCGTGGCCCAATACACGTCATATGACCTGCGCGCGCGATCGACACGGTTGCCCGACACCTTCACCAACGGCAATGGCACGGTTCTTTCGCTGGAGGGCGGGTGGCCCTTCGCCCTGGGTTCGGGTGACACCGCGGAAGATCTGACCGGTTGGAGAATCGAACCCCAGGCGCAGGTGATCTGGCAGCGCGTGGACGTCGACGACCTGGTCGATGACATCGCGCGCGTACGCTACAGCGACGGCGATTCCACGGTCGGCCGGTTGGGCATCCGGCTCAATCGCATCGGCAGTGGCCAGGGCCGCAACGGCGGGCCCCGGGCCAGCGACGCGTGGCTTCGCCTGAACGCGTGGCACGAGTTCAACGGATCACCCAGGACAGAGTTCTCCAGCGCGACCGGGTATGTGCCTTTTACGGCCGACCTCGGCGACAGCTGGGGCGAGGTCGGCCTGGGAGGTACGTGGCAGGTGAGTGATACCGGCTACCTGTTCGCGGACGTCGATTACACCTGGAGCTTCAACGGCGATGAGACATCCTGGAACAGCAAGGTGGGCATGCGTTGGAACTGGTGACGATGATGGGCAAGGCAGGACAGGAAAGGCGGGGCCAAGCCCAAGTCGCAGCGCCTGGTCGTCTGCGCGAATGGCGCAAGGGGTGATCGACGCTCAGCCAAGCCACGATAGCGATGGACCGTTGCAGATCAACGCACACAGTGCTTAGCAGCGTCGTCCGAATCGGCACAAGGGCGTCAGTGGCTGCAATGCTGACTATGCTGTATCCAAGGACTTCAATTGGGCGGTCAACAGACGAGTCAGGCTGCGGCGTGCAAAGTACCCCTGCAACTGTCGGGCCTTGATGGTTCTTGCTCTCAGTCGAGCCTGGCCCCCATCGCGATGCTCAATGCGGTAGCAACGTGACGCCCCGCACAGCTCTGCCTGGCTAGCGGTGACTGTCACCACGGTCACTTCCAGGCTGGTGAAGGCAACCTCGGCGGCGATGTCCGGGTTCTCAGTGCTGGCGCGTTCGATCAAGGTCCGGAATCGCCCAAGGTCTCGTTCACCACCGCTGCTGAGCGCCCCGACATTGGTTGCACGGCGGACATCATCATCGTCCCCGGGAACAGCTTGACTCCAGCGCTCTGTGCGTTCGGGAATGACTGCTCGTACGACCTTGCCACTTGGCTCAATCAGGTCAATGACCACATCGAGCAAGTACACCGGTTCCAACCCGAGATTGGTCACGAAGCAGTGCGCATCCAGGTCCTTGCCCGCGCCCGAGGTGATCAGGATGGACGGTCGCTGCTGGCGTCGGTAGCTGCGAAGGAAAAAACCCAGATAAACGACCCATATCAACGCTGTCACGCACGTCATGGCTGCGGTTATAAGGGGCGCGAAATGAAGCAGGTTCTGTAGCACGTTGACGTTGATCCCAGCGCTTCGATGCGTGTAAGCAGGCGGATGCCAATACTCGCGTTTGAGCCGCTTTCATCTTGTGAAGCGATCAACACCTGCGATTGGGGCCTGCGAGCACGCCCAGCTGAATTGGCTCCATTTCCTGATCGGGGACAACCTGCAGCGCATGACACTTCAGCGTCACCTGCGCTGTGCAGAAGGACGCGCACCCTGGGGCAGATGTCATCCATCTGGGCTCGAATTTTGACGCAGCCTTGGCACGAGCTGCGCATACTTTGCGTCCATTGCTCTTGAGGAGAACGGCAGTGGGCAACTCATCACAAATTTTGTCGACTCCGAAGGTCCTGAGGCTCGAGGTGATGCCGCTGGACTTCGGCGAAGCTGCGGTGGTGGTGGAGCTGGAGTCTGAGCCTCCTAAGCGCTGGCTTAAGGCGCTCAAGCGCGAAATGTCCGACACGGAAGGGCTTGAGTCTGCCTCTGCCAAGTTCGACGGTTGCTTTGTCTACGTTCTGGGACTGGAACCGAGCATCGGAGGCGCTGCGCGCCGAGTCAGCCGACTGCTTGCCGCAGTTCAAGAAAGGCTGCAGCCCGGCGGTGGCAATTCTCCGGAGACGGGGATGGCTACAACACGCCTTTCAATCTCATCAAACCCGGCCTTGGCTGCCCACGCCAGCAGCGGTGCCTGAAGGACCAGGAGCGAAGCTGGGCCCGCGGTCTGACCCTTGCGGACGGACAGCTGGGCAAATGAACTGTTTAGCTACGTGCCGATTTCGTTCGAGAACGTGGAAAGGTTTCAACGTACGCATAACCTTGGCGTGGATAGCCTCGTCCCCAGCATCAATGCCGATGCTGTCAATGGAGAACTGACATGGGCAACCAGAACCAGCAGAATCAGCAGGGTCAGCAAAACCAGCAGGACCAAAAGGGTCGGCAGGAGCGGGACAACCAGCGTCAGGGTCAGCAGCAGCAAGAGGATCAGGACCAGGATCAGAAGCGGGAGCGCTCCGTCCAGCAGGGCAGCCAGGACGAAGAGGAATAAGCCCCGGCCAATCGCCCTGACCTCAATACCAGGATGGCTCGGCTCGATGCCGGGCCATCGTCTTTGTCGGGGTTGCATCACAAGAGAGCAGCCGCGCCTTCCTTCAGGCTGCTCGCACAAGGCGGAAATGGGCCATGCTAGGTGCCAAGGCGGCGCAGGTAGCTCGCAAGCTTAAGAACGGTTGCTGCCTTGGACTCTTGAAGCAATCGGAGTGCCGTGGTCTTTCGAGAGCCGATGCCGGCAACCGCTTCCTGCACCACGATCGTGTCGTATTCCCTGGCGTTGCCATCGAAACATGTGGCCGTGATACACGACTCCGCCGTCATTCCAGCAACGACGAGCTCCCTTACACCAAGCTTGACAAGCAGCACGGCCAGTGGGGTGGCGAGAAATGCGGAATGCTTGGGTTTGAGCACGAAATAGTCACCGTGTTCCGGTTCCAGAATCTTCGCGATCGCCGATGACTCACCCTCGGTGGCTAAGCACAGCCTCACCAACTCCTTGAAATCCATCTGCCAGTTGGCGAAGTTGTCGTTGGCGTAGATGACCGGATGGCCGAGCGCCCGGAAGCGCTGGGCGAGTGTCGCGATGTGCCGAGCGGCTTCCAGCGCCTTCGGCTTCACCTGGCCGGCTTCTGGGAAGTCGAACAACGTAAACATGTCGATGATCAGGAGCGCTGGGCTGGGTGTATTCATAGCTGCTCTGCCGCTCAATCGCCCGTTTGGCTGTGAGGCGCCGCCAGCGGTTTGGACTGCGGTGAGTCCTTCTGACGAAGGAATATGGTCAGGATAACCAAGGCAAGCACGGCCAAGAACTCACTCTGCCAGTTCTGGAAGGATTCGAACCAGAAGCTGCTGCTCCAAAGGTGTTCCCAGCAGGTGGGAGCGGGCAATCCCTTCGCGAGCTGCTCATCGACCTCCGCACGCCAGCTGCCAGCAAGATGCAGCGAGAAGCTCAGCAGGAACAGAGCCGTGAATGCGATCGCCAAGGAGTGACCGTAAAGCACTTTCCAGATCCCGCCTCTCCGAACGGCCCAAGGCGTGGGACCCGGCTCAACCCGCTCTTGCTCCTGCGCATCATCCAGCGGGCGCGATTCGGCCGAACCCTTCTGGCGCAGGCTGACGGTCAGCAGGACATACATGCCCATCTGAAGGAACTCGCTTTCCCAGTTCTCGAAGGTTGCGCTGACGAAATGGCCGCTATGCAGGTATTCAAGTAGGCTCAGTGCAGCGCGGTGCGTTTCAGCGAGTTCCTCGTTGTGGGTCAAAAAGCCAGTCCATATCTGGCCTCCCAAGAAGACCAGGAGAAAAGCCAGAAGCACGATCGACAAACCGTTTCTCTTCCACATGCCCACACGGCCTACAATTGAACGAACGTCTCGACAGTAGTCTTGCGACTAGCGAATTTCAGTGAAGGAGCGGCGATCTTCGCCGCTCCTTGGTTCAGCCACTAGGTCCTGGCATTTTGCCTCATAGCCATGCGCCTCAAGCGGCCTTCGCGGCGTTGGCGTTGCCCCCGGACTTGGCCAGGATCGTCAGCTTCTCGTCGGTTGCCTTTTCTTCCTCCAATGTTTCCAGCAGAAGCGGGAGCGCGTCCTTGTAACCCAACTGCTTGGCGAGGGCCGCGATGGTGCCGTATGAAGCGATTTCGTAGTGCTCGACCTTCTGGGCACCGCCAATAAGGGCGGCATCCCGCACCGGGCCTTCCTCGATGCTGTCGATGGCTTCCTTACCCTCCTCAACCAACCCCTCCATGGCGGCGCACTTGATGCGCTTGAGGCGGACGCCCAGCAGCTCGACAACCTGGTCGATGCGTTCGATCTGACCCTGGGTCTCTTCCAGGTGGGTTTCGAAGGCGGCAGCCAGGTCCGGATTCGAAGCGGCGCGCGCGAGGCGCGGCAGCGCCTTGGTCAGCTGCTTCTCCGCGCTGTAAATGTCCGACAGTTCGTGGATGAACAGGTCTTCAGCGGTCTTGATCGCCATGATGGTTCTCCGGGTTGGTGGTGGGTGGAGCGCTGAAGCTAAGCGCCCTCTCGTTAGGTTGGTGCGCAAATCTGTGAAGGCCTGCTACACGCCCGCAACGTCTTCTTCCGCGCACGGCATGCACAGGTCCTTCTTCGCCTTGAGATGGGCCGCAGTCTTGGCCAGCTGCTCATATCGTAGGCGGATTTCCTCCAGACGCTCCTGGTCCATCTCCTCCAGATTCAGCAACTCGTTGTTGGCGTTGCTGGTCACCCGGATCAGCTCATCCAGCTTGATGTGGATGGCGGCGGTGTCGGCATTCTGGGTGTGCTGAATCAGAAACACCATCAAGAAGGTCACGATCGTCGTTCCGGTATTGATGACCAACTGCCACGTGTCGTTGAACCTGAAGAACGGTCCGCTGCTCGCCCAGACAATAACCACACCCAAGGCCGCTACGAAGGCGCCCAACGATCCCGAGGCGCGCGAAGCAGAGCAGGCAATTTTGCTAAAAAACGGTTTCGACATGGTCCACTCATGCGTGTTGAGCGGAAGAGAACCTACGACCGGGAATGTGTAGGAAGGGTGACTTTCATCATTATTGGAAAACCCAACGTGAGCGCCTTCAAAGGGGGCGCTACGGGAGGAGATATCTGCGGGCTATAGACGATGGCCTCTCCCTGCTTTCACGCTTTTGGAACGAGGATCTCCGAGGGGGGCGGGAGTCACCGGACCGCGAGCTGCGCGTTGGCCCAGTCTCGCGAGCCAGAGTCAGCAGTTGAGGCTTAGATCA
Source organism: Stenotrophomonas sp. TWI700 (assembly GCF_039673645.1). NCBI lineage: Bacteria > Pseudomonadati > Pseudomonadota > Gammaproteobacteria > Lysobacterales > Lysobacteraceae > Stenotrophomonas > Stenotrophomonas sp. TWI700. The sequence continues at coordinate 179,821 of NZ_JBDJMB010000001.1, forward strand.
CTGCTGCGGTGGATCTGAGGACGCAGGGCCACCGGCTGATCTTTACGAAAGCTCCATGGAGCGAGCAGCCGAATCGCCTGGAGGCTCCCATGAGCCCGGGTGTTGTATTGGAGCTGAGCCTCATCTGTGAAGGGGCACGCAATTCCTGTTCACGGCGGGCCTACGGCGGTGGGACTAGAAACAGTCTACTTGCCTGGGAGTAGATGCCATGACTGACGACAAGAAGAAGACCGGTTCCCCGGATCGTGACCGAATCAACGTCAATGAAGATTACGAGGTCCAGTATTGGACCAAGACCTTGGGCGTAACGGCGGCCCAGCTAAAGGAAGCGGTCAAGGCTGTCGGCCCCACCTCGGCGGCGGTTCGTAAGCACCTGGGCAAGTGACGGGCGCGGGGCATGTCCCTCACTGAATATCGCCGCAAGCGCAGCTTTAGCAAGACCAAAGAGCCCGAACCCGGCAAGGCACTACCCGCCGGGCAGCGGGCCATCTTTGTCGTTCAGTTGCATCATGCCAGCCGTCGTCACTACGACTTCCGCCTCCAGGTTGGTGACGCGCTGAAGAGTTGGGCCGTGCCCAAAGGGCCAAGCTACGACCCGAAGGTCAAGCGGATGGCTGTTGAGGTGGAAGACCATCCCGTCGACTACGCCAGCTTCGAAGGCGAGATCCCCAAGGGCGAATATGGTGGGGGCCACGTCGCCCAGTTTGATCACGGGGTCTGGGCCACCGAAGGGAATCCCGAGGCCCAACTCGCCAAAGGGCATCTGCGCTTCGAACTGTTCGGATCCAAGCTCAAAGGCGGATGGCACCTGGTCCGGTCCGGCAAGCCGGCGCGCCAACCGCAGTGGCTTCTCTTCAAGGAGGCCGATGCCTACGCCAGCCAGGTCGAGGCCGATGACCTGTTGGGGGATGTCGCCGCGCCCCCTGCCGCAGACCTCAAACGGGCCGGCAGCGGGAAGGCTGATAAGAAGCGGCTCAAGGCGGTCCCCGTCGCGAAATCCGCTCGACGCGTGGATTGGGCTAAGAGGGCGTTAGCGCTCACCAGTAGTAAAAAGGCCGAGGCCCCCCTGGGCCCGTTCGAACCCCAGTTGGCCAAGCTGGGCGACTTGCCACCCAAGGGCGACCAGTGGGTTCACGAGATCAAATGGGACGGCTACCGGATTCTCGCCACGGTGGCGCAAGGCGAGGTTCGCTTGTGGTCGCGCAACGCGTTGGAATGGACCAACAAGATTCCCGAGATACGTGATGCCGTCGTTGCACTCGGTTTGAAATCCGCCGCCTTGGACGGGGAGTTGATCGCGGGGCGTGGGACGAAGGAAGACTTTAATCTGCTTCAAGCCACCCTATCTGGCGAGGGCCAAGGTGCGCTGTCGTATGCGCTCTTTGATCTTCTGCATATCAATGGCGTGGACATCGCGGATGCGCCGCTGCTGGAACGAAAGGCGCTGTTGGAGGACGTCCTGAAGGGAGCCCCGACCCATTTGGCCATGAGCTCGCACATCGCCGGCGATGGGGAGGCCGCCTACCGTTTGGCGGGTGAGCAGCATTTCGAGGGCATCATCTCCAAGCGCGTCGATCGCGGCTACCACGGCGGCCGAGGCGAGGATTGGAAGAAGACCAAGCAGTTGGCCAGCGACGAATTTGCCGTGGTCGGCTACACGGCACCCAAAGGAAACCGCACTGGTTTCGGATCGTTGCTACTGGCCAAGCCCGACCCCAAGCATGGGTGGCTCTACGTGGGGCGCGTCGGCTCGGGGTTTTCGGACACCTTGATTGGGGAGCTGACAGCGCTGATCGGCACCGCCGGCGGGAAGAGGCCCACCGCACATGTCCCAACGACAGAGACCGACTTGCGGGCTGCCACTTGGTTTGCGCCCCGGTTTGTCGTCGAGGTCTTTTACCGAGGCATTGGCGGGCAACAATTGCTGCGCCAAGCGTCGCTGAAAGCGGTGCGGCCCGACAAAGACGTGGCCGATCTGAAGGACACGGATCAGAGCAACGATTCCGGCGGCGGTGCTGCATCTGCCAAGCCGAACAAACGTGGGAAGCAAGCCGTCACCGAACCCGAGCGCGGTGTTGCCGTCAAATCCACGAACAGCAAGGGCAGGGCGGATGCTGGAGAGCGGGTTCCCCCAAAGCTCTCAAGCCCGTCCAAAGTCATCTTCCCCGACATCAAGGCCACCAAGCAGGATGTGTGGGACTACTACAGCGCGGTCATGGACCATCTGCTGCCTGAGATCGTTGGGCGTCCACTGTCGATCATCCGCTGCCCAGCTGGCACCGGCCGGCCGTGCTTCTTCCAGAAACACCACACTGCGGGTCTGGAGTTGGTCAGTTCGGTGAAGCTCAAGGAAGACAGTGGGATCAATGCCTACTACCTGGTGGTCGAAGACGCCGCCAGTCTCTTGGAGCTTGTGCAGTTCAACGCCTTGGAGTTCCACCCTTGGGGCAGCCACGCCGATTCGCCTGACCGGGCCGATCGCGTGGTGTTCGATCTAGACCCCGGCCCGGACGTGCCATTCTCCGAGGTGAAGAAAGCTGCAACCGACATTCGGAAGCTCCTTCAGCAGTTGGAGCTGGAGTCCTTCCTGCGCGTTTCCGGAGGCAAGGGCTTGCACGTGGTCGTGCCTTTGAATCCGGGATGCGATTGGGATCTGACCAAGCGGTTCGCCCATGGGTTCGCAGACGCTTTGGCACAGTCTGAGCCGCAGCGATTTTTAGCGACGTCGACCAAAAGCCTGCGCAACAAACGCATCTTCGTCGACTACCTGCGCAACGGCCGAGGGGCCACCGCTGTTGCGTCGTATTCCTTGCGAGGTCGGCCAGGCGCGCCCGTGGCAATGCCCATCGCATGGAGCGAGCTGTCGAAGCTCACCCGCGCAGATACCTTCACCATGAAGGACGTGCCCGCCAAGCTCAAACGCAGGCGCAAGGATCCTTGGGAAGGTATCGAATCAATCCAACAGAACTTGGCACGGTGGGCACAGGACGACTGATCCCACTTACCAGCTGCCGTTGCTTTTCAGGAGGAATCACTATGCGTCGATCCATCGTTTGCGCCGCCGTCGCGCTTGTCCTGTCTGCGTGCGGCGGTGGGAACACAGAGTCCAGCGTCCAAGCGCCCGGGGCCGAAGAAAGCGCGAAGACCAAAGCGCTCGAGACCGGGGCGGCCGTGCTGCAGGACCGGCCTCCGGTCGACGCCATCAACGCCTATCTGGACGGGTTCCATTTCTACAACGGCCAGATGAAGGTCCAGATGGAAGCCCATCACTACTGCTCCATCCTCAACGAGGATGTCATCCAGTGCACGATCTACGACGGTAACGTGAAAGATGCCAAGCTGATGGGGGTGGAATACATCATCAGTGAGAAGCTGTTTGCTGGCCTCCCTGAGCAGGAAAAAGCGCTGTGGCACAGCCATGTTCAAGAGGTGAAATCGGGTCAGCTCATTGCGCCAGGGATTCCCGAGGTGGCCGAGCATGAACTGATGGAGAAGCTCATCCACACGTATGGCAAGACATGGCACACCTGGCACACAGACCTGGACAAGGACCTGCCCCGAGGCATGCCGCAGCTGATGATGGGGTTCACCGCAGACGGCCAAGCGGACCCAGCCATGGTCGCTGCCCGTGACGCCCGGCTCGGGGTCAGTAGTGAGGACAAGCGGAAGCGTCGTGCCGATATCGCCGCGCCCCCCATCGATGCAGGTGCGGATGCGTGGCAGAAGGGGAAGGTCATCCAGATCGAGGACCCGACCGGCGGGCATGCTCACGCAAGGAAAGAAGAACCTGACGCGCCGTCCGACGGGGACAAGAACGCGACGTCCAAAGGCAGCTCAGGAAGGTGAGGGCGGGCGTCGAGGCCACGGAGCTTTCGTGATGGGCCGCAGCGTTGTTCCGCCAACGTTGCGGCGCCGCTTGTAGCTGACGCCGATGGCTGCCTGACATCGTTACGGCCGCATGTTCAGCCCACTGGTATCGGCCTCATTCGCCATCTATCGCATAAGCGGCATGCACCAAGGCCAAGTGGCTCAGGCCCTGCGGCGTGTTGCCCAGCCCTTCATCGGCGTGGGGGTCCCACATCTCCGGCATAAGGCCCACGTCGTTCTGGACGCGGGCCAGCAACGATCCGAACAAGCGATCCGCTTCTTCTGCCTCCCCCAGCAGACCGTAGGCTTCCACCATCCAAAACGCGCAACTGATGAACGTTCCTTCGCAGTCCTGCATGCCGCTGTAGCGCCACAGCAGATCGCCGCTCTCATCTGACAGTTCGCGCCGCATGGCCTCCCGAGTAGCGATGAAACGCTCCCGGCGCACTTCGCCCAAGCCGAAGCGCGACGCCAGCATCAGGCTCGCGTCCAGCCGGTCGCTGCCGGCATGCATCACGTAGCTCTGCTTTGCCTCATCCCAGCAGTGCTCGTCGATCCAGTCCAGGATGCGCTCTTTCTCGCGCTGCCAGCGCGGCAGACGGGCAGTGGTGATGTGGCCAGCTTCCGCCAGTTCGCAGGCTCGGCGGAGCGCCATCCAGCATTCCACCTTCGACATCGTGTAGTGCTGCGCGTCGCCCAGTTCCCAGAAGCCGCTGTCCTTGCGCATCCAGTTGTCGGCGCATTCGTCAGCCAGTTCGAACAAGAGCCGGGCGGTGGTGGGGTCGAGGATGTGGCCGCCTTCGATCATCCGGCTCGCCATTTCCAAAACGTCACCATAGGCGCAGGTCTGCAACTGCTCAGAGGCCGCATTACCCACGCGCACCGGTTGACTGTTGCGGTAGCCCGGCACGTCGATGCAGCGTTCCTTTTCGACCCGCTCACCGCGAAGGGTGTAGCACGGCGCAAGCCCGGGACGGTGGCGACCGATGGTGGTCATCAGCCAGCTGAAGCCGGCCTTGGCGTCGGGCAGGGCACCCACGCGCAGGAAGGTCTTGATGACGTATGCGGCATCGCGAACCCAAGCGTAGCGGTAGTCCCAGTTCTTGTCGCCGCCGATGCGCTCGGGCAGCGAAGCGCTCACCGCTGCGGCGATGGCCCCGGTGGGCGCGAACCACAGGAATTTGAGCGCCAAGGCCGACCGGATGACCTCGTCGCGACGGCTCGCGTCGCAGTGCAGGTCGTCCACCCACTGGCGCCACTCCCGATCGGAGCGGTCGATGCGGGTATCGATGTCCACTAAGGGCGGAACCGGGAGCACTTCGTCCTGAGAGGCGAGCAGCGCGATGATCTCCCGGTCGCCAGGCCGAAGGGTCACTGTGCCGCGGAGTTCCCGGTCGTCGCAATTGCCGATCTGCACGCGTTCGGCATAGCGCAGCATCGTCATCACGGGGCCGGCGTGATGAACGCATCCGTTTGGGGTATTGCTCATCCAGGGCGTGCAGGCCCCAGCCCGGGTGCCAGGCTGGTAGAGCAGATCGAAGGTGACCTCTCCCTCCAAGCCTTCCAACCGGCGGGCCAGCTCGGACCAAGGCAGCCGCCCGGCCGGGCCGCTGTTGAGCGACTCGGTCACCCGGGTGAGGCCGGTGGCGGTGCGGACGTGCGTTTCCAACACGTTGCTGTTGTCGCGGTAGCGCCGCTGCACCTGCTGAACGTCGCGGGCTTGGAGCACAAAACGACCGCCGGCCGGGGCATCGAGCAGGCGGTCGAGCAAGGGCGGTGCGTCCATGCACGGGGCGCACCACCAGTCGATGCTGCCATCCGGCGCGATGAGTGCACTGGAGCGCCCATCGCCAATGGCGGCGTAGGAGTGGATGGGCGCATACCCGTCCGCGTCGCGCTCGGCGGGCACGCTATCGGCATCGCTGAAGCCAGCGGTCACGGCAGCAGCATGCCGCCGGTGGCGCCGATCACCTCGCCGGTGATGTAGCTCGACTCCTGGGTGGCCAGCAGGACGTAGGCCGACGCCATTTCCACCGGCTGGCCCGCACGCTTCAGCGGCGTCTGCGAGCCGAACTCCGGAATGGCCTCAGGCGGTTGACCTCCGGCCGGCTGCAAGGGCGTCCAGATCGGACCCGGAGCAACCGCGTTCACGCGGATGCCGCGCTCGGCCACCTGCTGGGCCAGGGCCTTGGTGAAGTTCACGATCGCCGCCTTGGTGGGGGCGTAGTCCAGCAGGTTGGGCGATGGCTGATAGGCCTGGATGGACGCGGTGTTGATGATGGTCGCGCCGGCGGGCAAATGCGGCAAGGCAGCCTTGCACACCCAGAACAGCGCGTGCACGTTGGTGCGGAAGGTGGCGTCGAATTGCTCGGTGGTGAGGTCTTCGATTTTTTCCACTGCCAACTGTTTGCCGGCGATGTTGGCCACCACGTCCAGCCCGCCCAGCTCCTTGACCGCCTGCGCCACCAAGTCGCCGCAGAACTGCTCGTCCTGGAGGTCACCCGGGATGGCGACCGCCTTGCGGCCTTCGGCTTCAATCAGCGCCACCACTTCGGCAGCGTCGTCTTCTTCTTCGGGTAGGTAGTTCAGTGCCACGTCGGCGCCCTCGCGCGCGAAGGCAATGGCCACTGCGCGGCCGATACCGGAATCGGCGCCGGTCACCAGCGCCTTGCGACCCCTCATGCGCCCCAGGCCTACGTAGCTTTTCTCGCCATGGTCGGCCGCCGGCTTGAGCTCATGAACAGTGCCGGGCGGGGTTTGAACCTGGGCCGGGTACGTCGGCTGTGGGAACTGGGTCAGCGGGTTCTGCATGTCGTATTGGTTGCGAGAAGTCATTGGAATCCTTGGGGGATGAGGGAGAACAGGCCTTACAGGGTGACCGCGCCGCCGGAGACGGTAAGTAGTGCGCCGGAGGTGTAGCTCGCGCTGTCGGCAGCGAGCATCACGTACGCCGAGGCGAGCTCGGCCGGCTGGCCGGGACGACCAAACGGGGTCTGGCTGCCGAACTGCTCAACTTCCTCCGCGGCCATGCCGGCGGGAATGAAGGGCGTCCAGATCGGGCCGGGCAATACCGCGTTGACACGGATGCCCTTCTCGGCGAGAAGACCGGCCAGGCCGATGGTGAGGTTGGCCACCGCGCCCTTGGTGGCCGAGTAGGGCAGGATGTTGGGCGTGGGCTTCTTGGAGTTCACGGAGGCTGTATTGATGACCGAGCCGCCGTCCTGCAGGTGCGGCACGCACAGACGGGTCAGGTTGAAGACGGCATGCACATTGGTATCGAACGTCTTTCGCCAGTCGTCCAACGTGATGTCATCGAAGGATTCGTAGTAGCGCTGATACGCGGCGTTGTTGACCAGGATGTCCAGGCCCCCAAGTTCGCGGGTGACCTGCTCGATGAGCGCTTCAGCCTGAGCGTCGTCGCTGATGTCGCAGGGGCACAGGACGGCCTTCTGGCCCGCCTCTTCTACGAGGGCCCCAATGCTGGCAGCGTCCTTCTCTTCGCCCTCAAGGAACGCGATAGCCACATCGGCGCCTTCCCGGGCGTAGGCGATGGCTACTGCCGCGCCAATGCCGCTGTCGCCGCCGGTAATCAGGGCTCTCTTGCCTTTCAGCAAGCCGTGACCAACGTAGCTTTCCTCACCGTGATCCGGCCGAGGGTCGAGCTTGTCGGTTTTGCCGGGAAACGACTGCTGCTGCGCCTTGAACGGCGGCTTGGGGTAGTTGGGCACGGGCATTGGCTGAGCCTCTATTGGGTTGAGGAAAGGTCAGTGTGCGGACGCCTTGGTAAACGTCGCGGCCCAGTGGTGTCGATGCGATGTGCAGGGGCCGACCGGCACATCGGATTCGATGACGGACGTCGGCTCATTGGGGTTCATGCGTGACGTCCTCTTGGCTTGGCGCCCCCGGCAGCCCATTGTGTGATGAGGGCAGCACTGCCGACGGCAATGGCGTCTTCCACGGCTCCGGTGCCGCTTTGACCGTAGCGGGCGATCGCCCGCATGCGCAGGTTGAAGGTCACATAAGCCATACCAACGGCGGCGCCGGCACCCAGAAGCGCGCCAAGCTTTCGCTGCCGATGGGGAGCGAGCGCCGCGCCCGCAATCATCCCGGTAGCGACGCGCGCAACCATGCCAGCCGGAACAATGCGGTCGGGGGCCGTCTTCATCTTGTCGCCAACGAGCTCACCGCCTGCCAATGCAAGCATCCCTGCGGAGGCGAGCTTGTTGGCCAGAAGGCGAGGGGCACCGTTATCGGCCGGCAAGTTACCGCTCCGTGCGGCGTTGGTCACCGCCGCCAAAGGGGGTCATCGCGCGCATTCCCGCGACAGCTCCCATCAAAATCGAATGGATCAAGGCCATCTGGCTCTCCTGAATGGGGTGGAATCGCCGGAGCCGGCCCTCACGGCTGTGCCGGACGCTCGTAATCTTCCGGTTTGGCGGTGTGTTCCGCCTCAGGCATGTCCTTGTCTTTCCACGTGGCGTCATCGTTCCGGAGCTTGTCCGGGGTGTGCGCTTTGTCCTGGTCATCCACGTCGGCGCCGGGATTTAGGGGCAGTTTGCTCATGGGTCGCTCCGTGTTCGGTATCGCCATCTATGCTGCTCCCGGCGCCATGAGAACTGCGTTTGGGCGGGCTCCACATTTTCACGACGCCGCGGTCACCGTCTGGCTAAAAGTGCTCGAAGCGGGTGCGGCGTTGTTGCCATCGCGGCAGCTGGTACGATGACGCCGAGGCCGGAGGCAAGTCCAGAACACAGCGGTCGCTCTGCTGCGCGGTCGCGGTATGCGGGGACAATGACCGCATCAACGGTGGGATGCAGGCGCCGCAAGGCGATGGATGTGTGACTTATGCCAATTGTTCGTGGATCGCGTTGATGAGCTGTTTGAAACGGTAAGGCTTCGGCAGAAAACGCACTGACGCAGGAAGGGGAGGGAGCTGGGAGCGTTGAAGTCCGGACACCACCAGCACGCGGGCATCAGGCTGCGTCTCAGCAACCGCTGCCGCCACCTCAAGGCCGGAAATCCCCCCCGGCATGCTGACATCCGTGACGACCACGGCGTATCGGGTTCCACCCCTCAACTGAGCGATCGCTTCCACTCCATCGGATGCGCGGGTTACCGCGAAACCTTGGTCGGACAATGCTTGAGCCACGACCGTGCGTAGATCGTCTTCGTCTTCAACGAAAAGCAGATTGATAGGCATATCAGGGCTCGTAGACAGGAAAGCAGAGCACGATGCGCGTGCCTTTTCCCGGAACGCTGCTGAGTTGGGGAAAGCCCCCTGATTGTTTCGTGAAACCAAAGACCTGGCTAAGCCCTAGGCCGCTTCCCCGTCCCACGGGCTTTGTGGTGAAAAACGGCTCGAACACGCGTGCCTGTTGGGCGATTGGAATGCCCTCGCCATCATCCGCAACGGTCACGCAAACGTGAGGCTCAGGGACGTGATTCTCTGAGGCGGGATCGTGGGTTTCTTTAGCGCAGGCCGAGATGGTGATGGTGCCGCCGTCGGGCATCGCATCGCGGCTGTTGCACACCAGGTTTAGGACCGCTGCCTCAAGCTGTGCCTTGTCGACGAATACCAAGGGGAGATGCTGGTCGAGGTCGAAGGTCACCTCGACCGCGTCTCCCGCCGAACGCTGCAGGAGTTCTTGGGATTCACGCAGCGCGGCGGCGACGTTCAGGGGCTCAGGAGACAGCTTCTGGCCTCGGCCAAACGTCAGTAGTTGTCGCGAGAGCAGCGCACCACGCTCCGCCGCACGGAGGGCCGTCTCTATCAGCTTCGACGCAGGGCCGTCCTTAACCTTCAAGCTGATGAGGTCAAGGCAGTTGACGATGATGGTCAGGAGGTTATTGAAGTCATGGGCCAACCCGAGCGTCAGCTTGCCGATGGCTTCCATTTTCTGTGCCTGCAGCAGACTGTGCTGGACTTTCTGCAACCGTTCTTGAGCATCATGACGCTCAGTAATGTCCCGGGTCACTTTGGCATATCCAACCAACACGCCGTCGACCCAGATCGGATCGATCACTACGCTCGCCAAGAACCGTGAACCGTCCTGCCGGACCCGCCACCCCTCCTCGATGCACCGGCCGTCCGCGGCTGCTGTCCTCAGGTTGCGCTGCGGCACGCCCGCAGCTGCATCCTCGGGGAGGTAGAACCGGGAGAAATTCGTTCCAATGACATCTTGGGCGGAGTAGCCCTTGATCCGCTGCCCGCCCGGGTTCCAAGTCCGAATTACGCCATGCTCGTCAAGCATGTAAATTGCATAGTCAGTGACGGAGTTGACCAAGAGGGCGAACTGTCGGGACTCGTCATTCAACACGTCTTTGGGGTGTTCCAACTGTGTCACGTCCATCTCCCCGGCGTCGCTTCACCCTAAGGGATGGTTTGTAAAGAAATCGTAAAAATACGTGCGCCCGTGCTCGCTTTGATGCGGTCTTTACACACTGATGCTGCGCCGTCGTCACACTGTTCTTGCAGGGATAAACGCGACGCGCGGGGAGGGTGGCCGTATGGCAGACGGAATGGGAGCAGTGAGTGTGTTCCTGGTAGAGGATGAGCCGAGCTTGATGTATGTGCTCGAGGAATCGATCAAGACCCTTGGTTACGCAGTCGTTGAGAAAGCGGAGTACCTGCCGGACGCTCTGGAGCGCGCGAAAAGTGTCGCGTTCGATGTGGCAATGCTGGACGTCAATCTGCATGGGCAAGAGTCCTTCCCCGTTGCAGACGTTCTGATGGAGCGGGGAATCCCGTTTGTCTTTACAACGGGGTTTGGTAAAACCACTTTGCCTGAGCGCTTCAAGCGCGCCCCGCTGATGGAGAAGCCGTTTCGTCTCAAAGACATCCATCGCGCGATCACTGAGCTTCAAGCGAAGCAGTCGGCTTGACCGGGTCTTCATGATTTCGCCTGGTCTTCACCCAAACATCGCTTCTCGGCGATGCCTCGCTGGATAGGGTGCGTTCTCCCTTGTCCAACCAGGAGATTTCCATGGCCGAACCCAAAGAGAACCTGCTTGACTGGCTGCGCGACGCCCATGCAATGGAGCAGCAGGCGGAGACTATGTTGAAGGGGCAGGCGTCCCGTATTGAGCACTACCCCGTGCTGAAGGCGCGGATCGAAGAGCACATCCAAGAGACGATCGGACAACGAGAGCTGCTCGAGGGCTGCATCAAGCGCCTCGGCGGCTCTCCATCCACCATCAAAGACGTGATGGGAAAGATGGCCGCGTTCGGCCAGGCGCTGGGTGGGATGACCGCATCCGACGAAATCGTGAAAGGCGCGATGGCCGGCTACGTGTTCGAGCACTTTGAAATTGCCTCCTATACCGCGTTGATCGCGGCAGCCAGTACCGCCGGTGACCCGGAAACGGCACGCGTGTGTGAGGAAATTTTGGTCCAGGAAGAGGCGATGGCCGACTGGCTTGCAACGCATTTGCCGGAAGTTACCGAGGAATTCCTGGTGCGCGATGCGGCTCCCGGTGTGGAGGCGAAGAAGTAAAGCCCCGCTCATCATCGCCGACGCCCCGTCGGAGGCGCTTCCACTCTCCGACGGGGCGTCGGGGCGCCCCGTTTATCTTGTCCGTTGATAGCTAAAGCATCGACGAAGTTCACCCAGAGCCGGCAAGACCACCAGAAGGATTGCGGGCACAAGCGCAAAGGCCCATAGGCCGGCTGGGGCAGGGTCAAATGCCAAGACTGGTCCGAGATGGGCGCTAGGCAGTGACGAGTAAACGGCACCTGTCGCGACCCACGGCGCTAAGTCCAGAATGCTGTGGAGGTGCTGCTCCGATGGGCGAATCGCGCGCTTGGGATAGGCCACCCGCGTGTCCCAATAGCCTGTTATTGCGTGCAGGCACACCAGTGCCAAGAGGATGGCGAGAAGCGCATACGAGGCTCGGAATCCCAGCCAAAGAACCGTCGCCAACCCGAGGATCGCAATCTGAGCCAAGTGCAGCCTTGACTCTGGAATGCCCGAGGTGGATTCGATACTGCTGGCGCTGTGCAGCCAGAAGTCCATGGCGCCCGCAGCCAACCAGAGCACATACAGGACATGCCAGACCGTCACGTCCATGGTGGGGTCGAACTTTCGATGTTGAAGGGCCGGCTGCGTCTATAGCTCATAGCGATTCCTCCTGACAGGTCAAGCATCGGTTGGTCCGGAAATTCTAGAAAAGCCGCTCGCACGACGATGTGTTTTCGGCACGAGGGACTTACCCGTTCCGCTTGACGGGCTAGAGATTCCCTCGGTTTGACGGACCCTTGACGCCACGCTGACACGCCGTGCCGTCCGGGGAGCGGATATTCGTCTTCAACCTTGTCAGGAGAAACGTATGAGCGCTTATCCACAATTTACGGCAGCAACGCCGCGGGTAACTCGGATGGAGATGGCTGATCTGTACGTGGGCGATGACACCACCGTGGTCCAGCTGGACGCGCTCCCCTGCGAGGCCTGGATCAAGAACCTCCGAGCGTTGGTGGGTCAGTGCCCAGAGCTCGCCGGAGCAAAGGTGGAGGTGGAGGGCTCGTGGGTCCACTTCATCGGAGTACGGAAGGCTGTTGGCCCTGTTGCGCCCCGCGTATTGGAAGTCATCGCAGCCGCAGGCGAGATGGCCTATGCCCCCCACACCGTTCGGCCGTCAGTGTTTACCTCGGCCGCGGACTTAGCGATCCAGTGACCGTACCCGCAGGGTATCGCCGGGCGAGATCACGAAGGCGCAGCGGGCTCAGATGAGCGAGTCCATGACGCTGGGCTTACCGCTGGTGCCGCCCAACGCGAATGGTGTTCTACACGGGCATTGGTTGCTACAGCATCGGTGCTACAGCATCTCTACCACCACCTTGCCCTTGGCCCTTCCGCTAACGACGTGGGCCATGGCGCTCTGGGTCTCCTGGAACGGGAAGGCCCGGTCGATGACCGGGCGGATGGAACCGGCTTGGACCAGCGAGGTGATCTCGCTCAGCTGACGCCCGTCAGCCCGCATGAACACGAAGGTGTACGTCACTCCCTTCTGCTTGGCCTTCCTGCGGATGCCAAGGCTGAGCAGGCGCATGACCTGCTTGAGCGGCCAGGCCAGCCCGCGCGCAGCGGCAAAGCTGGGCGTGGGCGGTCCCGAGATGGAAATAAGATGGCCACCCGGCTTGAGGATCTGCAGCGATCGCTGCAGTTCCTCCTTGCCCAGGCTGTTGAGCACCACATCGTAGTCCTGCAGTTCCGTAGCGAAATCCTGCTGCCTGTAATCGATGACCACGTCCGCGCCCAAGTCCTTCACCCACGTCACGTTGGGCGTACTGGTTGTCGTGGCAACGAACGCGCCGAGGTGCTTGGCCAGCTGGATGGCCACGGTGCCGACGCCGCCGGAGCCCGCCTGGATGAACACCTTCTGCCCGGGTTTCAGCTGGGCGGTTTCGACGAGTGCCTGCCACGCGGTCAGCGCGACCAGCGGCAGCGAGGCCGCCTCCACCATGGTGAGGTTGCTGGGTTTGAGTGCCACAGACGTGGACTTGACGGCGATGAACTCCGCGAACGCACCGATGCGGTCATCGTCGGGACGTGCGTACACCTCGTCGCCCGGCTTGAACTGGCGAACGCTGGCGCCGACGCGCTCCACCGTACCGGCCAGGTCGTTGCCCAGAATCAGCGGCAGGCGATACGCCAGGATCACCTTGAACTCGCCTCGCCGGATCTTCGTATCCAGCGCGTTGACGCTGGCAGCATGCACCCGGATGAGCACATCGTCATCACGCAGCGACGGCGTCGGCACGTCATCGATGCGCCCTGTTTCGTTCTTGCCATAGCGGTCGATGAGGAAGGCTTTCATGCGCGATAGCGCTCCGCGGCCCGCGCCTGCCGGACGTCCGAGAGCAGGCCCTGGCGCGATGCCTCCAATGTGTCCCAGCGTGCGGCCACATGCAGCGGCGGAATGGTCACGGTCTCGCGACGATCAAAGCCGACCAGGGCGGCATCCACCAGCTCGCCGACATCCATCACCTCCGACAACGTATTGATGTCGATGCCGGCACGCTCCCAGATCTCGGTGCGCGTGGCGGCAGGCAGCACGGCCTGCACATAGACGCCCTTGGGCGACAGTTCCAGGCTGAGCCCCTGCGACAGAAACAGGACGAAGGCTTTGGTCGCACCGTAGACGGTCATGCCGAACTCGGGGGCCAGACCCACCACCGAGCCGATGTTCACAATCGCGCCTTCGCCGGCGTCGGCCAGTCGCGGTGCAACGGCCGCGGCGAGGCGCGTCAGGGCGAGGGTATTCAGTGTCACCAGCTGCTGGATGCTGTCGGCCGACTGCGCGGTGAAGCCGCCGGACTGAGCCATGCCCGCGTTGTTGATCAGGATGCCGATGCGGGCATCGTCGCGCAGGCGGGTTTCCACGTTGGCCAGATCGGTGTGCTGGGTGAGGTCGGCCGGCAGGACGTCGACGGCGACCCCGGTGTCCTGGCGCAGGCGGGCGGCCAGTGTGTCCAGGCGCGCCTTGTCGCGCGCGACCAGTACCAGGTCGTGGCCGCGGCGTGCGAAGCGTTCGGCGTAAACGGTGCCGATGCCGCTGGAGGCGCCGGTGATGAGGACGGTGGGAAGCAGGCTCATGGTGTGTCTCGTGGAAATGGGTGGACGAACGGGGGGCGCAGTGCGCGGCTGTCGAACGGGTTACTGCGGCGTCGTGTCCGTCAATGTGGGGTAGTCGGTGTAACCCTCCGCGCCACCCCCGTACAACGTGGCCGGATTCAATGGGTTCAAGGTTGCGCCGGTCTTCAGGCGTTCCACCAGATCGGGATTGCTGATGAAGGCACGGCCAAACGCAACGAGATCTGCCTTGTTTTCGGCGAGGTGTGCGTTGGCCAGCTCCAGGTCATAGCCGTTGTTGGCCAGATAGGTCCCCTTGAAACGACCGCGCAGCCCGTCGAAGTCGAAGGGCGCCACGTCACGTGGGCCGCCCGTCGCACCTTCGACCACATGCAGGTAGATGATGCCGAGCGCGCTGAGCTGGTCGACGATGTAGTCATACTGCGGCTGCGGGTCGCTGACCGTGGCGATGGCGTTGGCCGGCGAGACCGGCGAGATGCGCACGCCGGTACGATCCGCGCCGATCTCCTCGGCCACGGCGGCGGTGACCTCCAGCAGCAGGCGCGCACGGTTCTCGATGGAGCCGCCGTAGGCATCGGTGCGCTGGTTGGCGCCGTCCTTGATGAACTGTTCGAGCAGGTAGCCGTTGGCACCGTGGATTTCCACGCCGTCAAAACCGGCGGCGATGGCATTGGCGGCAGCCTGGCGGAAGTCGTTGACGATGGCCGGCAGCTCGTCGATCTCCAATGCGCGCGGTTCGGACACATCGACAAAGCCGTTGTGGACGAAGGTCTTGGTCTGCGCGCGAATGGCCGAGGCGGAAACCGGCGCGGCGTTACCCGGCTGGAGATCCACGTGCGAGATGCGGCCCACGTGCCACAACTGCACGAAGATGCGCCCGCCCCGGGCATGCACGGCATCGGTGACCTGACGCCAGCCGTCGATCTGGTCCTGCGAGTAGAGCCCCGGCGTGTCCTGGTAGCCCTGGGCCTGGGCCGAGATCTGGGTGGCCTCGGTGATGATCAGGCCGGCCGAGGCGCGCTGGGCGTAGTAGGTGGCGGCCAATGGACTGGGTACCAGACCGGCGCCGGCGCGGTTGCGCGTCAGCGGCGCCATCACGATGCGGTTGGCCAGCGTTATCGGGCCAAGGGGGTAGGGCTGGAAGAGCGTCGGGGTCTTCATGGGGTGTGGGGTCGTGATCGTTGAGAGGGCTGTTGCGAAGGGGCCGAAGCCCCCTCTGGGACGGCAGGTGGTTCAATGATGATGACCGTAATCTTAGATGTCAATGGTTTGATGATGCATGTAATCTAAATGTGGTAAAGTGACGTACTTCCGCAGCACAGCGTTGCAAGGCATCGGTCATGAAGGTCACCAAGGCACAGGCGCAGGCCAACCGGGCGCACATCGTCGAAACCGCCTCCACGCTGTTCCGGGAGCGGGGATACGATGGCGTTGGCGTGGCAGACCTGATGGGGGCCGCGGGCTTTACCCACGGCGGCTTCTACAAGCACTTCGCCTCCAAGACCGACCTGATGGCTGAAGCGGCCACCTGTGGTTTTGAGGCATCCGCCGAGGCCTTGGCCGAGACCGATCTGCGTGCGTTCCTGACCTGTTACCTGTCCCGTGAACACCGGGATGCGCCAGGGCAAGGCTGCACGATGGCGGCGCTGTGCACGGACGCCGCGCGTCAGCCGGCGTCGGTCAAGGCTGCGTTCGCAACCGGTATCGAAGGGCGGCTGGCAGCGGGAGCAGGTCCCGAGGGCCAGGTGGATGCCACTGCTGCCAAGCGCAGCCGTGCGCGGCGGATCGCCCTGATTGCGCAGGCGGTGGGCGCGGTGGTGTTGTCGCGGTCCTGCCCGGATGATGCGGCGCTGGCCGACGAGATTCTGGATGCCTGTCGTGACGACATACTGGCGCGGTTGCCGGATGCCCCTGTGGCCTGAGACCGGCCTTCGGCGCTGTGCCGTTGCGGTCACCACGGCAACAGGCTGGGGTGAACGCATACCCGATCGGTCACCGTTTGCCCGGTTCACTCCGCGGCGCTACCCTTGGCCCATGTCCATTTCACCCTCCGCAGCGCTCGACGCCGGGCGCGGCCCCGCTGAGCACGATGTGCGCACGCAGATCATCGAGGCGGCCACCGCGCACTTCAGTCACTACGGCTACGACAAGACCACGGTGTCCGACCTGGCCAAGGCCATCGGTTTCTCCAAGGCCTACATCTACAAGTTCTTTGCCTCCAAACAGGCCATCGGGGAGGTCATCTGCGCCAATTGCCTCGGGCAGATCGAAAGCGAGGTGCATGCGGCCTTGAAGGGCGTTCAAGCGCCGCCTGAAAGGCTTCGTGTTCTGTTCACCGTCATCGTGGGGGCCAGTCTTCGCCTGTTCCTCCAGGATCGCCGGCTCTATGAGATTGCGGTGGCAGCCGCGACCGATCACTGGCCCTCGACCCAGGCCTACCAAGGCCGCATCCGGCAGCTTGTCGAAGAGATCCTGGAAGCTGGTCGCGCTTCCGGTGCATTTGAGAACTCAACGCCGCTGGAAGAGACCAGCCGTGCGGTGTACCAGGTGCTGGTGCCATATCTGAACCCGGTGACGCTTCCCCACCTGTCGGCCTGGCATGAGGAGGCGCCCACCGCGCTGCAGGACCTGGTCATTCGGAGTCTTTCCCCGCTACGGTAGTGACTATTGACGTAAATGGTCACTAGGAACAGAATGCGTCCGGATACCCCACTCCGGAAGTCTGTATGCGGCGCCGTTTTGTACTCACAGCCATTTCCTGTGTTGTTCCGTTGTTCCTTGCAGCCTGCGGAACGTCGGATGACATCGACCCCCGGACCGCGCCGCCCATCGTCCGGGTTGCCACCGTGCAACCGGGCGCGGGAAACGCGCGCACATTCACCGGCACCATCGCGGCACGGGTGCAGAGCGATCTGGCATTCCGGGTGGGAGGCAAGCTTACTGAGCGGCTCGTCGAGACGGGTCAGACGGTCAAGCGCGGCGATGTGCTCTACCGGATGGACCCCAACGATCTGAACCTGGCCGCGGCCGCCCAGCAGCAGGCCGTCATCGCGGCGCGTGCGCAGAGCGTGCAGGCCACGGCCGACGAAGCGCGGTATCGCGATCTGGCGGCCCAGGGCGTCGTGTCACGATCATCCTACGACCAGATAAAAGCGGCGGCCGATGCGGCGGCCGCACAGCTCGGAGCGGCCGAATCCCAGGCCCGGGTTGCGCGCAATGCGAGCCAGTACACAGCGCTCGTTGCCGATGCCGACGGGGTGGTCATGACCATCAACGCCGAGCCGGGTCAGGTCGTGGCGGCGGGGCAGGTGGTTGCCCGGCTTGCCCGCGCGGGGAGCCGAGAGGCGGTCGTCCAACTGCCGGAAACGCTTCGTCCCCTGATCGGCTCGGTCGCCTTGGCGTCTTCGTTCGGGGGAAACGGCAGGATTCCCGCGCGGTTGCGCGTGCTCTCTGAATCGGCAGACGCCGCAACCCGGACCTTCGAAGCCCGTTACACGTTGGAAGAGGGCAGCGCCCCACTGCCGCTGGGTTCAAGGGTGGCGGTCGAGCTTGCAGGCTCGGCGCCTGCCGGCGTCCCGGCTGGTTTTGAGGTTCCGCTGGGCGCGTTGTTCGATCCCGGCACCGGAACCGGCGTATGGGTGATCAGCGGTGAGCCGCTCAAAGCCAGCTGGACGCCGGTCGCCGTCAAGCAGCTGGGCGACGATCAGGCCTTGGTCGAGGGCAGGTTGAAGGCCTCGGATCGCGTGGCGGCGCTTGGCGCACACCTGCTGCGGGAAGGGCAGGTGGTTCGTCTGGCTGACACGGCCAAGAGCACCGCTGCAGATGGGGCCCATCAGTGAGTGGGTTCAACCTGTCCGCGCTTGCGGTGCGCGAGCGCGCCATCACGGTCTTTCTGATCTTTCTGATTTCCGTTGCCGGCATCGTGTCGTTCTTCCAGCTCGGCCGCGCAGAGGACCCCGCGTTCACCGTCAAGGTCATGACCATCGTGACGGCCTGGCCAGGTGCCACGCCGACGGAAATGCAGGACCAGGTCGCCGAGAAGCTTGAAAAGCGACTGCAGGAACTGCGCTGGTATGACCGCAGCGAAACCTACACGCGGCCTGGCTTGTCCTTCACCACGCTGACATTGCAGGACGGCACGCCCCCTTCAGCCGTGCAGGAGGAGTTCTACCAGGCGCGCAAGAAGATGGCCGACGAAGCGGCGAACCTGCCGGCAGGCGTGATCGGCCCGATGGTCAACGACGAATACGCGGATGTCACCTTCGCTCTGTTCGCACTGAAAGCGAAGGGTGAGCCGTTCCGGGTGCTTGCACGCGACGCCGAAACCCTGCGTCAGCGCTTGCTGCACGTTCCTGGCGTGAAGAAGGTCAACATCATCGGTGAGCAGCCCGAGCGCATCTATGTGGAGCTTTCGCACGAACGCCTGTCGAACCTGGGCATCACACCACAGCAGGTATTTGGGGCGCTCAACGGACAAAATGCCCTGACGCCCGCAGGCTCGGTCGAGGCCATGGGTCCGCAGATCTTCATCCGCCTGGATGGGGCGCTGGACCAGCTGGAGAAGATCCGCGATACGCCGGTCGTTGCACAGGGCAAGACGCTGAAACTGCGGGACATTGCGACCGTCAAGCGGGGCTATGAGGATCCGTCGACCTTCATGATCCGCAACGGCGGCGAGCCGGCGATGCTGCTTGGCATCGTCATGCGTGACGGCTGGAACGGCCTGGATCTCGGCGCCTCACTCGACGCGGAGGTCAAGAAAATCAATGCGGGCCTCCCGGTAGGGATGGCGCTGGACAAGGTCACCGATCAAGCGGTGAACATCAGTGCGTCGGTCGACGAGTTCATGATGAAGTTCTTCGCCGCGCTGCTGGTGGTGATGCTGGTGTGCTTTGTCAGCATGGGCTGGCGGGTGGGGGTCGTGGTCGCTGCGGCGGTGCCGCTGACGCTGGCTGCCGTGTTCATGGTCATGGCCGCAACCGGCAAGAATTTCGACCGCATCACGTTAGGCTCGCTGATTCTGGCGCTTGGCCTGCTGGTGGACGACGCGATCATCGCCATTGAAATGATGGTGGTGAAAATGGAGGAGGGCTACAGCCGGGTCAAGGCATCGGCATACGCGTGGAGCCATACGGCAGCGCCGATGCTGGCTGGCACCCTGGTGACTGCGGTGGGCTTCATGCCCAATGGCTTTGCCCGGTCCACTGCGGGCGAATACACCAGCAACATGTTCTGGATCGTGGGCATCGCGCTGATCGTGTCGTGGGTGGTCGCGGTGTTCTTTACGCCTTACCTGGGTGTGAAGCTCCTCCCTGAACTCAAGACCGTCGAAGGCGGGCACAGCAGTCTCTACGACACGCCGCGCTACAACCGCTTCCGATCGATCCTGGCGCGCGTGATTGCACGCAAGTGGCTTGCCGCAGGCTCGGTGATCGCACTATTCGTGCTCTCGGTGGTGGGCATGGGGCTGGTGAAAAAGCAGTTCTTCCCCATCTCTGATCGTCCGGAGGTGTTGGTCGAAGTGCAGATGCCCTACGGCACGGCCATCGAACAGACCAGCCTGGCGACCCGGAAGGTCGAGAAGTGGCTCTCGGCGCAGGAGGAAGCGAAGATCGTCACGGCTTACATCGGTCAGGGCGCGCCCCGGTTCTATCTCGCCATCTCGCCGGAACTGCCGGACCCGGCGTTTGCCAAGATCGTGGTGCGCACCGACAGCCAGGAACAGCGCGATGCCTTGAAAGCCAAGCTTCGCCGAGCGGTGGCGGAGGGCTTGGCGCCCGAGGCGCGTGTGCGGGTGACGCAGCTGGTGTTCGGGCCTTACTCGCCCTACCCAGTGGCGTATCGGGTCAGTGGTCCGGATTCGGATGTCGTCCGTGGCATTGCGGCCAAGGTCGAGCAGACCCTGCACGCCAGCCCGATGATGCGCACGGTCAACACCGATTGGGGTGTGCGCACGCCGACGCTGCACTTCATGCTGGATCAAGACCGCCTGCAAGCGATGGGCATGACGTCGGCCTCTGTCTCGCAGCAGTTGCAGTTCTTCCTGAGCGGGGTGCCCGTCACGGCCGTTCGTGAGGACATCCGCAGCGTCGAGGTTGTCGCTCGATCCGGCGGGGACACACGCCTGGATCCTGCCCGGATTGCGGACTTCACCCTGGTTGGTGCGGCTGGCCAGCGCGTGCCGCTGTCCCAGATCGGCACAGTGGAGGTCCGGATGGAAGAGCCGGTGCTGCGCCGTCGTGATCGGGTGCCCACCATCACCGTGCGCGGTGACATCGATGATGCGCTGCAGCCGCCGGACGTATCCGCCGCGATCAGCAGGCAGCTCGAGCCACTCATTGCTTCGCTGCCTGAGGGCTACGCCATTGCGCAGGCAGGTTCCATCGAGGAATCGGGCAAGGCCATGAGCGCCATGCTGCCGCTGTTCCCGATCATGCTGGCGGTGACCCTTCTGATCATCATCCTGCAGGTGCGCTCCATCTCGGCGATGATCATGGTGTTCATGACCAGCCCGTTGGGATTGATCGGCGTGGTGCCAACGCTGCTGCTGTTCCAGCAACCGTTCGGCATCAACGCGCTGGTTGGATTGATCGCGTTGTCGGGAATCCTGATGCGCAACACGCTCATCCTCATTGGTCAGATCCATGAGAACGAACAAGCAGGGATGGAGACCTTCCACGCCATCATCGAGGCGACGGTTCACCGCGCGCGTCCAGTGGTCCTGACCTCCCTGGCAGCGGTGCTTGCCTTCATTCCGCTGACCCATTCGGTGTTCTGGGGAACGCTTGCCTACACGCTGATCGGCGGCACCATCGCCGGCACCGTGATGACGCTGGTCTTCCTCCCGGCGATGTATGCCATCTGGTTCAAGGTCCGAGCGGAGAAGACCCCCGTTGCCTGACATTGGCCCGGACCTCTTTTATATGGGAAGTGATTCATGAGCATTGCTGACAAAGACCGCATCGTGGTGACCGGAATGGGCGTGGTCAGCCCACTCGGCTGCGGGGTTGAAACCGTCTGGTCGCGCCTCTTGGCGGGGCGCTCCGGGATCGGGACGCTGGGTGCCGATCTTGCAGCGGGGACCGGCTGCGAAGTCGGCGGCCGCGTGCCTGACCGCGTTGAAGACCCGGAGGCGGGCTTTGATTCGACCGGCATCATCGCGCCGAAAGATCTCAAGAAGATGGACCGGTTCGTTGAGTTTGCGCTGGTCGCCGCGCATGAAGCGCTGGCGCAGGCGGGTTGGCATGATGCCGATGAGCGCGGGCTGCTGCGAACGGCGACCGTGATTGCCACGGGCATCGGCGGGTTTGGATCGATCGTCAATGCGGTCCACACCACCGAGAGCCGTGGGCCTGGCCGGCTGTCGCCCTTCACTGCGCCGACTTTCCTGGCCAACATGGCGGCAGGGCAGGCATCGATACGCTACGGGTTCAAGGGCCCACAGGGCGCGCCCGTGACGGCGTGCGCAGCAGGTGTCCAGGCCATCGGTGATGCAGCACGACTGATCAGGTCCGGTGAGGCGGATATCGCGTTGTGCGGTGGGGCGGAGGCGGCGATGCACCGGGTCAGCCTGGGCGGCTTCGCGGCGGCCAAGGCGCTCAGCACGTCGTTCAATGACACGCCCCAGGCAGCCTCTCGCCCGTTCGATGAGCAGCGGGACGGATTCGTCATGTCCGAAGGGGCAGGGTTGCTGGTGATCGAGCGCCTGGACCACGCCTTGGCGCGCGGCGCCAAGCCGCTTGCCGAGCTGGTTGGCTACGGCACGACCTCCGATGCCTACCATCTGACAGCCGGCCCCGACGACGGCAGCGGGGCGCGGCGGGCGATGGAGATCGCGCTGGCACAGGCAGGCATTACGCCGGCGCAGGTCGATCACATCAACGCGCATGCCACGTCCACCCAGGTGGGCGACCGGGCAGAACTCGCGGCGATGCGTGCGCTGTTCGGTACCCGCCCCGATCTTCTGATTTCCGCCACCAAGTCCAGCACCGGGCATCTGCTGGGGGCGGCGGGGGGCATCGAGGCCATCTTCACCGTGCTCGCGTTGCGTGATCAGATCGCGCCCGCGACGCTCAACCTGATTCGGCCGGATCCATTGGCGGATGGACTGAAGACCGTAGGCGGCGTGCCGCGGAAGGCGGACATCGCGTTCGCCCTGACCAATGGATTTGGGTTCGGCGGAGTGAATGCCAGCGCGCTGTTCCGGCGCCTGTGAATGCCGTGGCCTCAACCGGCGGCGCAAGCAAAACCACGCTGCGGTGGGAGCGGGCGAGGGCGAGCAGCCGACGGCGCATCCTTGATGCCGCCGCCACCGTGTTTGCGGAGGAGGGCTTTGAGCGTGCGACGATGAAGCGCATCGCAGAGGCCTGTGGTATCACGAAGGTCACCCTCTACGCGCACTTCCGTGACAAGGAGCGTCTTTACAGGACGGTCATGGACGGCCACCTCGCATCGATGCCCTCAGGGACGCTGGATATGCATGGGGTTGCCGATCTTGGCGAGGCGTTGAAGCGTATCGCTGACGGCATCGGCAGATTGGCGGCGGACGCTTCGTGTCAGGCGTTCTGCCGGTCGTTGTCGCGCTCTGGCGCCGCAAGTGACGTCTACAGAGACCAGTGGAATGCGGTGCTGGAACCGTATCTGACGCTTGCAGACGATGTCTTCATGGAGGCTTCCACACGCCCGACCAATGCCGCTGACAGCGAGAATTTCCTGAGGCTGGTGCTCACGGAGCACGGCTTGCCTCAGGGGCCCAGGCGTGTCTCCAGGAGCGATGCAACCGTCGCGCTGTTTCTTCGGGCCTATGCGGGGCCGCCGCGGCGCAGGTAGCTGGCCAGTTTGAGGACGGTGGCTGCCCTGGATGCTTGGAGCAGTCGTAAGGCCGTGGTCTTCCGGGAGCCGATGCCGGCGACCGCTTCCTGTATCACGATCGTTTCATACTCCCTGGCGTTGCCATCGAAACACGTGGCCGTGATACAGGACTCCGCCGTCATTCCGGCAACGACGAGCTCCCTTACGCCAAGTTTGGCAAGCAGCACGGTGAGTGGGGTGGCGAGGAAGGCCGAGTGCTTGGGTTTGAGCACGAAGTAGTCGCCGTGCTCCGGTTGGAGGATTTTCGCGATCGCCGATGACGCGCCTTCCGTGGACAGGCAGAGCTTCACCAACTCCTTGAAATCCATCTGCCAGTTGGCAAAATTGTCATTGGCGTAGATGACCGGATGGCCGCGCTCGCGGAAATGCCGCGCGAGCCTTGCGATGTGCCGAGCTGCTTCCAGAGCACTGGGCTTCACTTGGGCGGCTTCCGGGAAGTCGAACAACGTGAACATATCGATGATCACGAGCGCGGGGTTGGGAATACTCATGGCTCTCCTCCCACCTCAATCGTCCGTCTGGTCGTAAGGCGTCGGCAGCGGCTCGATCATGCAGTGAAGGAGCGGCAGTGCATGCCGCTCCTGGATCAGCTGCCGAATCCGGGGCGGGCCTCAAGCGGCCTTTGCCGCCTGGGCATTCCCACCGACTTGGCCAGGATCGTCAGCTTCTCATCGGTTGCCTTTTCTTCTTCGAGGGTTTCAAGGAGAAGCGGCAGCGCGTCCTTGTAGCCCAGCTGCTTGGCGAGCGCTGCGATCGTGCCGTAGGACGCTATCTCGTAGTGTTCGACCTTCTGGGCGCCGCCGATGAGAGCCGCATCGCGCACCGGTCCCTCTTCGATGCTGTCGATGGCTTCCTTCCCCTCCTCAACCAGCCCTTCCATGGCGGCGCACTTGATGCGCTTGAGACGGATGCCGAGCAATTCGACCACCTGGTCGATGCGCTCGATCTGGCCCTGCGTCTCCTCCAGATGGGTTTCAAAGGCGGCGGCCAGGTCCGGGTTGGCGGCGGCGCGCGCAAGGCGGGGCAGTGCCTTGGTCAGCTGCTTCTCCGCGCTGTAAATGTCCGACAGTTCGTGGATGAACAGGTCTTCAGCGGTCTTGATCGCCATGATGGTCCTCCAGGTTGGTGGCGGGTGGAGCGCTGAAGCTAGGGGCTCTTCCGTTAGGTTCGTGCGCAGAGCTGTGAAGGCCTGCTACACGCCTGCCATGTCTTCTGCGCACGGCATGCATACCTGTTCACGGCCGCCCCACGATCGAAGGGCTAGAACCAGGCTGGGCGAGTGGGACGTTCAGGAGAAGCCGTAATGCATCGAACCGTAGTATGTGCCGCTGTCATCTTCGCCTTGTCTGCGTGCGGGGGAGGGAACACGGCGTCCAGCGTCCAAGCACCTGGGGCTGAAGAAACCGCGAAGACCAAAGCGCTCGAGACCGGGGCCGCCGTGTTGCAGGACCGTCCGCCGGTTGATGCCATCAACGCCTATCTGGACGGGTTCCATTTCTACAGTGGCCAGATGAAAGTCCAGATGGAAGCGCACCATTACTGCTCCATCCTCAACGAGGATGTCATCCAGTGCACGATCTACGACGGCAACGTGAAAGACGCCAAGTTGATGGGGGTGGAGTACATCATCAGCGAGAAGCTCTTCGCGGGCCTTCCCGAGCAGGAGAAGGCGCTATGGCACAGCCACGTTCAGGAGGTGAAATCCGGTCAGCTCATAGCGCCAGGGATCCCCGAGTTGGCCGAGCACGAGCTGATGGAGAAGCTCATCCACACATATGGCAAAACCTGGCACACCTGGCACACAGACCTGGACAAGGACCTGCCCCGAGGCATGCCGCAGCTGATGATGGGCTTCACCGCAGATGGCCAGGCGGATCCGGCGATGGTGGCTGCACGCGACGCACGGTTGGGCGTCAGTAGTGAGGACAAGCGACAACGCCGTGCCGACATCGCCGCGCCGCCCATCGATGCAGGGGCGGATGCGTGGCAGAAGGGGACAGTCATCCAGATCGAGGACCAGACCGGCGGACATGCTCACGTCGGGGACAAAGACGCTGACCCGCCGTCCGGCAGGGACAGGAATGCGACGTCCAAGGGCAGCTCAGGAAGGTGAGGGTGGACGTCGAGACCAAGGTCAGGACGACCGCAGCTGCTGCCTGGTGCCGCTGCCGCTGAGCGCAGCAGTGCGGGGCGGATCGCCCTGATTGCGCATGCGGTGGGCGCGGTGGTGTTGTCGCGGTCCTGCCCGGATGATGCAGCGCTCGCCGACGAGATACTGGACGCCTGTCGGGACGACATACTGGCGCGGTTGCCGGATGCACCTGTGGCCTAACGCCGTGCCCTGCGGGGTGAGAGCTGCAGGAACGAGCTTGAACACGGTCGTATCGTTGGGCGGTACGGATTGCCGCAGATTCTACGATCCGATAGCTGTCCTGAGTTTCTAAGTGAAGTATTCAGCCTGTTGGCCAAACCCAACGGCGTGACCTTGCGATGCGTCCAACCCCGCAAGCCCAACCAGAACGCCTTTCGAGAAGATGTCGGACGTGCTGAAGGAAGGCGATCGGGTGAAGGTCAAGGTGCTGGAAGTTGCCAAGCCGGGCCGTATCGCCCGTCGATCAAGGCCGTGTCGGATGGCGAAGGGCTGACGGCCGAGCAATCGGCCGCCCACCTTCGTTTGTTGTGTCAACGCGGAAAGGCGGCCCTCGGGTCGCCTTTCCGCTTTCCGTCCCTAGGTTTGCCGCGGCACCAATGCAAGTTTGCAACTCGTTGTATGGCGGGTCCTTGGTGCCCTCTTTAGCATCCACTGCCATTATCGATCCGAGGATTGCCCGTGAGACCTCTCCTGCTCCACAGCCTGATCTGTGTCGCCTGTCTTGCACCTGTCGTGGGCGCTTCGCAGAACCTCGTCATCGAGCCCGCTGCCGCGCCAGACGTTGCATCGCCCAGGACCTACGCTAAGCACGGGTTGAAGATGCAGGTGCCCGGGAATTGGACGGTCGTGGAAGACCATCCCAGTGACGGGGAGAACCAGCGGCGTGTGATCATCGAAGCCGACAAGACCCGTTTCGAGGTGTTGAACCTGGAGGTCAAGATCAATCTCGTCCACACGGGCGAGGTCCTCTCGTTGCCGGATTGGGCCGCCCACTCGTACTCACTGGAGGTGGAGGACAGCGAATACTACGGACCGCCCAAGTATTCAGCCTACCAGTTGGCGCCAGGCGTTAAGGTCCATGCCACGCAGTTCCAGTACAACCTTTTCGAAGACGACCAATCGTATGCCCGGCGCTTGCACGTGCTGGCCGTCAAGTAGTGTGGTGAGGAGTGGAACTGCTACGCATCCACTTGGACGGTTGAGGCGAATCGCAGCGCCGCGGAAGCGGGCATGCAGAAGATCATGGAAACCGTCACGTTCGCGGACTGAACGACTCGTGCCCTGCGCACGCCATCTTAGGAACCTGCATGAAGCGTTTTCCGAATCTCCTGCTGCTTGCAATCGCGCTGGCGGTAGACGCGGCCGCCGCGGCGACTCCGGCTCCCAGCTTCGCATCTTGTTTCGTCCTGCAGCCGGGTGTGGAGCTATCGACATCCGCATCCCACACGCGCATCGAGTCAGCACGCTACGACAACAGTGACGTGATTGCGGTGTCCGTGACCCTGTCGGACGAGCATGGGGGTGGCACGGTGGTGCAGTACCACGACCCTGGCACCTACCGGCCCATTGCGCTCGAATCCACTGGCATGCATGGGCTAGGGATCCCGGCCGGGGAGGTCCGGATTCCAGATGCGGAGCCCTACCCCGACGAAGTGGCCCGCGGCACCAAGGTCCAGTCCACTGGCATGCCCCTCGAACAACGCCTGCTGCCGTTCGATGCGACGATCACGTTCGTCGGTTTCGCGACCATCGAACTGCCCCTTGCCGCTGGGCCACGCACCTTCGAACATACGTGCCATCTGCAGGTGTCGGTAGACGACGCGCGCGTGGACTATTGGTACGCCAGTGGGCTCGGTGTCATCCGCGCCGATTTTGCGACGGGCGATGGTCCCGTGCAGAGCAACCCCGTCACCTCGATCAGCGAAGGCATCTAGTTCTTCACACGGGGAAATACGGAGACGCGGTCCCGCACCATGCACCGGACAGGTACCGCGGCGGCGCGGTGCCTGCCAATGTACAGCGGCGTGCCGCGATCACCGGTGGGAAGGCCCTTCTGCGCATCGATCTAGCGCTCTACGAAGAGGCGGATACGACTGCAACGATCTTGATGCCGTCTGATCAATCAAGTGCCGGCACATCGATGCGAGGAACTCCGCCACCTCGGCATTCCGGGTCAAAGGGTATAGGTCATCGATTCCAGCATCAGGCGAATCCCTGCCTCAGCCGCATTTCATCCACGCGCACTTCCAGTTCCAGCTGCCCAGGCCGCTCCAGGTCCGCCTCGAAACGCGCGTAGCGGTTGTTGGTTTCGTCGTCTAAGCCGCCCCAGCTCCCAGACCAGTTTCGCGGCAACTCCAGCCTCAGCTCATCGATCGTGTATTTCTTGGGTGAAGTGACGTTGGGCGCCGGCGCAGGCGCCGGGGTGCCACTGCAGGCCACGGCAGCCGTTGGCGGGATCGGCGACCCGGCCAGCAGCCCCAAGATCTGGAAGACTTGCCTGTACGTTGGTTTCGCTGTGTTGGGAGTCATTGGCACGGTTTCCGCCTGATTTGTTCTGCGGCTTTTTCATGGGCAATAGCAATGACGGCATATCGATTTCGGAACAAGCTCTTCTCGCCATCAGTCAGCGCGTTAACGCAATCGGGCTGGATACCCACTATGCAGGCGAGGAGGCGTTCATCACTGGATCCCAGAACTCGTTCAAGCCAGAGCCGCTTCGTGGGCCAGCTCAATTCCGAAGATGCGAACGGCCGCTTGTAGCCGAGAGAGAGGATAGGCGCTTGACGCAGGTGATTAGGGATGTTTATCTGGGGTAGGGTCGTGGGCATGGTGCTGGAACTAATGTCCGCCTTCGGCCCGTTGCTGTCGGCGGACAGATCCAGTTGTGGTGCCTGAAAATGGTCGTAAAGCCTCTAGCATCGATAAGAGGCAAAAACCTATCCTGCGTGCAATGAAATCTTCATTAAGAACGTTCTAAGGCTTAGGTCGATAGGCTTGAACGTCATCTGTACGCATCGATAGCTGCACCGATCTTTGCCAGAGCGTCGGCATCATTTCCGTACGACAGTACTTTAGCGATCGTCGGCAAGCCCAGAGCCATAAGTGAGACATAGCCCTCTCCGAGTTGAAGGCTATGAAGGTCTTGATCCGGAGTTCGGTAATCGACAGGTTGGGCTTTATGCCCCGTCCAGCTTAAAGGCGACGACGATTGGGGTGTTTCGGGCACAAGCGATTTGCAGTTCAATGCCGAGACCTGTCGACGGAAAGCTCGCTTCAGCAATGACTAAGTCCGCCCACTCGACCATTTCCTTGTCCCAAGCGTAGCAGAGTCTCGCTCGATCAGAAAATGGTTTATGCCCAAGTTGAGGATCGCTGTCGCGAAGGGCGTACTTGACTTCGGTGCCATGCCTGTCTGTCAAATGCGCCGCCAGCTTCTGCAAGAGGATCACATATGCAGTAAACTCGCAGCGAGGTACGTGCGTCAATCCGCATGCCAGATAAATTTTAATCATGATAGATACACTTCAGTTTGAGGGTCGCACGTTGGGAATCATGAACTGTTGACCTGTAAGCTCTGCTGCCAGTTCGTCAAGAAATTGAGCCGGCGACATTCGGATAAACTCCGTCAATAGCCAGTTCTTTTGGCCATTTAGAAAGGAGGCCAGTTCGATAGGGCGATATCGACAAATTTCGCTGAGCCGATGCATCGCAAGTAGCGTCAGCGTGAGTGGCGAACGCTGCAGTCTAGGTGGGCCATGAACAACGCACTTCGCATACCAAAGCGTCTGCGAGCCGGCAAGGTAATTGATGTCCGGCCGAAGTCCGCTCAAAAGTCCTGCGATGGCGGCTTTATCCGTTGCCGAATCGGCATCTCTCTTGCTGACTATCACCGCCGCAACAGACCTGATCGTTCTTTCATCCTTCACTGTTGGATCGGCTATGAGCGAAGGTGGAAGGTGACGCATGTTGGCCCGTCCAATGAAGTCCTTCGACAAGAGTGCCGAAAAGTAGGCAGCGCCCGTTGCTGCATCAAACTTAATCTCGCAGTCCGTAAGCGGAATGAAAAGATCGCGCTGATTTGCATAGCTTAGGCAAAAGGTCCGATGGATGCACGGCAAATTAAAGAAAATCTCCTCCAGGCTGTGAGTGGACGACGTCTCCAACTCACCCAGGTACTGCGACAATGCGGGCGCAATACCTCTCTGCATGATTCTTACCCCCTCATTTGAAAGGGCAATCTTGCTAGACGCCCCCCTCATGTTGTGCGCGCGAACACCATGGTGCTCATCGAAAGCAACACCTTTGGCGGAGAGCAATGCCTTCGTGGCGTTCATGAAAGTGTAGTAGAGCAATAGCGGGGCGGACTCGAGATGCCGAAAAGAACGACTGTGCTTGCTCCCAATAGAACAACGCGTTAGATTTCTTGGCGCGACGGAGCCAGAGGGAGACGTACTCCCAGTGGCTGTCGGTCAAGACAGTGCGGGCGCCAAGATTGGGACTGACCGTGGCCTTGTGAGGCTTCACGTCTCGGCCATTTATGCGCAATGTTTTCATCTATACCTCTGCGTCATTGTAAGTAGATGACTCTCTCTTTCCTCAAGGCCAAGTGGGCGAAGGCGGGTCAGGCACCCTCCATTCGTCCGGCAGGTATAGCCGGGAGGGATCTCGCAGGTCGCTTTGGCAATCAGAGATTCTTCGTATCGAGACAGAGCTTGCTCGAAGGTTTTCAATCGTGGACGACAGCGCCTGGCTGGGAACGGACGTCTGAGTAGGATAGCGGATTAGGGGGGGGTATCGGGGGTAGGGCAGATGTGCTTTCTTGGCTAAAGTCGGTCATCTGGTAGTACGCTATCCGACGGTCCATGTATCGGAGAATGGAGCAGGGATGATAGTCCCAGGGGTCAACGAACTTGGGAGCTCAGGCATCGAGTCCTTTCAGGAGTACTTTGCCCGCTGGCCACAGGAGCTAGGTAATTTTCCTCGTGACGTTGTCGAGAACTGGGTCTATCGCCACTGGCAAGATTTTGATCGACATTGGCTAGATCGTGACCTATTGCGCTTTGAGTTCAAGCTAGTTGAGCTAACCAACTCGGAGGTCATGGGAATTGGTCATATCAAGGACTGGATGCAGACCTTGGACTACTGGGGCGACGAGCTGTTTAGAAGTGCGAGCCGAAGAGCGAGTTGGCTCGCCAGGTCAATGCTTGACCGTGGGACATCACCTGCGCCCATCATCGTGGCACCCCAAGCATCAGGCATGTATCACCCTATGGGTGCGCCAATGCACGATACTCAGCTGATCGAGGGCCACTTGCGACTTGCATACCTGCGCGGAATGATTCGTCACAATCATCCCTCACTAAGGGAAAGGCATGATGTGTGGTCGGTAGGTTTGCCTCGCAATTCGTTTAAGGTGCCCGGATCGCAAGCGAGAGGACCATGAGAGAGTTATACATTCCCAGAGAACTTGGTGTGCGGTTCTACTTCAGCGGAGAGTTGCCGAAGTCCGCCTCCTCAGAGGTCGGATTCGAGCAAAGTCTCGCGACGATTGAAAAGAACCGCTCGGAGCTGATTACTGCAACCGTGATGCTCGAGGACCGAATGGTTGAGGCAGTTAGCAATCTTCTCTTTCGTGCGCACGATTCAGGCGATCTCGAGCGAGAGTTCTTCAATAGAGAGATCATGGGGACCTCAGATTTCTCCTTTGCCTTCAAACGCCGGGTTTTCACCAGGCTTCTTGAGCAGACCAAGGCGCTAGATGCTGCAAAAATCCAGGTGGTCAAGGCAGCACTCAGCAATGTTATGGCTTGGCGCAATGCATTCGCCCACGGAAAGGTTCTGCATGAGCTCAATGCAGGTTTTCTCCTGCAGTACTACAGTGGTGGTCATCAAGAGCAAGTGCTCGACGATGCATTCTTTGAAAAGGTCGAAGCGACAGTGCGCCATTGCCTTTACACGTGTAATGACGTCATCCAGCGATCGCGCTTAGACCCTGGAGATGTGTGCACATAGCACTCGGCCCGGAGGGGCGCCTAGCGGCCCAAGAACTAGCGCTGGCCGGCCTTCCTTTGTTTGACTGGCCATCTCCTACGGCAATTGCGTCTCGCGTGCGCTCTTGGCCGAATACTGAGCAATCGTATCCGCCACTTGAGGGGCAGTTCGGGAAGTTCGTTCTGGCCTAAGCGCTCCAATCGCCTCGTTAGTTGCGAAATAGTGTCGGCAAGCCGAATGCACTGCCCGCACTTCGTCAAAGTCCGTGGGGCGGGCGTAGGCCGCTACGTGTTCGGCATGTTTGTGGGTCGCATGCTGCCGTACAAGGTGCAGCCATGATGATCACTGACGGGCGTCGACGCGAGCAGGGCTTGCAAGCCCTGCCGCCCTTGGGCGAGCCAGGGCCCGTGGACGCGGCCCGCATGGAGCGGGTGAGTCAACGCCTTTCTTCGATCTGTTCGGAAATAACACGTCGGATGTTATTCTCGGTAATCTCTAAAATCTCAACTCGATTGATGAGTACTCGCTCAACACTGCGCGACCTCAGCTTATCGTAGAGCCATGCGGAGAAGAGCCCGACGTCGATATCTACAGCGAGCTGCAAGATGTACTGGCTGATCTCGGGAATGCCTATAGCTTTGCGAACTAGCGTGCCCTTGAAATGAAGCTGTGCGCCTCCGGGTACGTCGATGACCATTCCTCTCTGCATCGAGTTTGAATCCGAGATGAGGGAAGGCAGTTGACGGTCGAACGACTCGATATCAACGGAAATGATCATGATTTAGCCCTTGCGTCGAAGTGGGCTTTCGCATCCACAAATCGCGAGAACACTTCGTCGGCTCGCTCCGTGAATTCCATGTGCCCCACAGTCTTGCGGTCTGTCCAATAGTCAGCTTCTAGAGCGCATGGCATGTATTTTCTAGCGCCGTGAGTGGCTATTACCGCCGCCCCGACATGTCTTTCGCTACGGACTCCGCGCAATGACACGCTAGGCGTATTCGCATAAGCGACTGCAATTTCAAAGCGCGACGCACATGTGCTGGGCTTGATTGAGTGAGCCAACAGGCAAGACTCGGATTCGGAGGTGAGCAGGTGAATCTCCAGCTTCGACGCGGTTTGCGTCACCGCGGCAAAAGCCGATATGGGTGGGATGCCTTGGTTTGTCTCAGGGTTCACCCAACTTGACTGAATAGTAACTTTCCAAGTCCCCCGGATGTCGGGACGATCGAACAACACTCCCTGGAGGAATCTAAGCTTCCACAACCAGTGTTCCATCGCGTACGCGACTAAGACCAGTGCCGATACAACGGTCGTGAACGGCGCTGCGTGCTCCCATGTTAGCTTCGTTCCCTGAAGAAAAAGAACTCCCGCCCATGCAGCTGCGGCTATGAGCAATGCTGCAGTGATCTGCGGTCGAGTGAACATCATGCAATCCCAATTCGCGTGCGTGCACGATCAATGAATGCCTTGAACTGCTGCCGCTTCGTTTCATTGCCTTTAAGCAAGTATTTGAGCTCGCTTACCTCACCCCATTCGCCACAAGCGCCCATGCTTGAGAGCTGAGTCGACAGATAGTTCAGCGCGGCAGTAACGTCTTGGAATAGCGTGTCGTGCATGAAAAGCGCATCTGGCACATTCCAGATAAGACACTCAACATTAAACCCCTTAAGTGGCTTTGCTTCGGGAACACCTTCGTCGTCCATGACGTTCCTCAACTTTTTTACGATTCGGGCGATCTTGCGATAGGCCCGACGAGTAATGTTATTCTTATCGTTTCCGTTTGCGTAGTGCTGATCTGGCCAGTTGATGATCTTTACGCCCTTGTCGCTGTAAAGCTGGGTACCGCTGAAGTACGTTCCGGCGTGCTGATACCTACGGTGCTCAAAGACAGGAACAACGTCCGCATCGACGCGATAGGTGTTCTCGTGCACGTCGAACGCCTTGTCTCCACGTGTTACGTGCAAGGGGCCAAAATAGTCTACAAGGGCGTCGCCAATGTCTTTCTTGAATTGAGCGTAAGTGTAGGTGCCGGGTAAATTCCCAAATGTCTCGCGTGTAGTCCCTTCAGGGTAGTCGGGGAAGAATGTCCCGCCCGTATAGACAACTGCGATATCCACATCACTATCCTGACGAACGTTTACGCGATTCCGATAGGAGCCTTGTACGAATGCGCGGGTTACTGTCGCCAACGCTGGCCATGCGGCGAGCGCCTTTTTGATGGCCGTAATAGAGTGTTCAATCTTGTCGGTTTCAGTCTTGCTAGGTGACTGAGCCCACCGGCCAAAGCACGCTTCCCATTCTGCGCTCACGATCAACCCCCTTTAATTATTCTCCCGTGACCACTGTGGGGGGCGCGGCTTTCCAGTTCAAGGCCGAAATTGGTTGGAAGCGATTTCAGGCCCCACGCAGCGGTATCAGCCGGACTGGTCTCAGCCTATGCGACAGCCGCGTTTCAACGACGACAGTCAAGTCTCCAGCAAGCGAGCAGCTGGGTTGCCTGTGGCCCCGCCCGCCTGGAAATACCCCACCACACTCGATACAGACCGGTGCTCGGTCAGTTGCATGATCGCCGGGAGCGACACGCCTTGGCGGCTGGCTTCGGTAACGAATCCCGAGCGCAGACTGTGTCCACCGAAATCACCTTCCAGCCCGTCCAGGTTCGCTCGTCGCCGAACGATCTCCCCCACAGCGGCTGGAGACAGGGCGGGACCCAAGCGCCGCTTCCACAACCGCCGGAAGATCGCCCCTTCGCTGATGCCGGTCGCCCTCAGCCAATCCTGCAAGGCGAGGGCGGCCCGATCGAGCACCGGCTTGTCCGGTGTCGAGGTGGCGGTAACACCGGCTTGCTGGGTCTTGCTGCGTTCCAACCGGTATATATAGCCCTGGTCTCCGATGCGGGGTAGGTCGCACAGGTTGGCGGCAGCGATCTCGCTGCGCCGGCGGGCGCCACTGGCAAAGCAAAAGCAGAGCGCGGTCACGTATCCCCTCTAAGCTGTCATCGCAGGTGGCCAGCATCGCCTCAAGTTCGGGCAGGGTGATCGCATTCTTCTTTCGAGGGCGTTCGCCGCGCTTGACTGCAGCCCGCGCCGCGCGGCTCGCAGGGATTGGCGACTTGCTTGAGCCGGTGCGCCGTGGACAGAACGGCAACGCGATGGCGCACGGCGGCCAAGGTCCAAGGGCCGAGCTTAGCCCTTCAGGCCAGCGACCACGAGCGCCTTGTCGGCGCCTGACGCAGCTCCCACGCCAGCTCGCCATCGGCCGAGCGGCGCTGGATATGGTCGACCACGAACTGCAGCACGGTGGCTTCGGCAACCGGCAAGGTCAGTTCGACCCCATAACGTGCGGCATGCCAGCCGGCGCAGTAGCGCAGGGCACTAGTGTAGCTGCGGGTGGTGTTCTCGGCGGCCGCTTCAGCCAGCAGTTCGCGGACAGCGTCGGCGGCTTGGAGGGCTAGCTATTCCGGCAGCACCAGCCTGGTGGCCGTCGCGGCCAGTGCGGGAATCGTAGAGCTATCGTACATAATATACATTATGCGAAATGGTTGATGGGACGTCTTTCGTGGGTTTGGCTGTGGATCAAGTCTTGCCTCCCTTCCCGGGAACCCAGCAAGGACGAGATCGCAGCATGACCACGATGGACCCGCGCGACCGCATCGAGAGGCCACATGTTCACCTCAGAGGGCCACAGCTTTGAACCCTGCGACATGGCCTGGTGGTCGCCGACCTGCAACATCGCCCGGGAATGGCGGCTGATGATGGAGGAAGCCCGTCCGCGGCCGACGCGATCGGCAGCATCTGGGAAGCGCTGCCCCCCCAATGGATTCCAGCGTCGTATACCTGCGAGAGTACGTCAGGATTCGCAGAGAACGGCGGTTGGGCATGGGTGATCCCGGTACCGGCGCCGAACCTTCAAATGTGGTCCATATGTCGCGTGGGCCACGACGCCCCAAGCGCGGGTGAGACGTTGACCGTAGGGGCTATGCCCCTACACCCTGTCACGATTCCAGCAGGACTGCGAAGCCGTGAGCATCGTGTCCAGCCTGCGGAAACTCTCGATTGCGGCATCGTGAGAACGTCGAATCATATCTACGTACTCCACCATTGCTCCGAGACGAGCCCTCATTTCTTCGTCGTTTGGTTGGGTTGGCGCGCGCTTATAAGCGAGTTCAGCAGCGTCATAGCCATCAACCAGATCATTGTTGAATCGGTATGTATCGACAAGTGACTTCGTGTACATGTAGCACGCAACAATCGCAGACCTCAGCTCGGCATCAGGGATATGGCCGATTAAGTGGGAGTTCTCGCGATAGATTGTGAAATAGTCCTGGGCGATTGGATAGTTGACGCGCAGCGGCTGGCCTTCGGCTAACTGGTGCACCTTCACAGGCATTGTTGCGTCGTAAAGCTGATAGAGCGTGCGGATCTCCACATGAATTGCTTGAAGTACCGCCTTAACTCTCGCTCGATCTTCTTCCGCTGCTTTCTTCTTCTGTGACCAAAGAGTGATGTAAGTAGCTGCCAGTGAGGCAGCACCACCAATGATCGCGCCTAGAAGTCCCTCGCCTAGAATGTCCATCCGCAGCCCGGGTAAGTCGATTTGCCGCGAGTGTACACCCGTCCCCTACCCCATGATGGCTAGGTGGTGACGGGTCACGGCTAGCCGCCGTAGCGGTTCTGCACCGATTCGGGGAGCGTGCCGATAGGACGCTCTCCAACGCTGATTATCGCGTCGCCACCCGTCGGAATGGCCGGGATTGGGCCAGCTGCAGGTTGCGCGGGTGCGGAGCCGGGCAAGACCGCCCCGGTTTGCGTATCGCGCTGTTGCTTGTAAGGGTTGTAGATAGGACCGTGGCGCACGAGGGTGCGGCACTCGGGCTGCGAGAGGTCGTGTAGCGGGTGCCCTGCTCTGTCATGCACGTACACAGCGCCGCGACACGAGCGTTATCCGCGCTTGCATCGATCCACCGGCGCACTTCGTGCTGGCCGTCGCGATCGAGGTGCCCGATTTCGCGGAGAGCCGCGAACAAATCCACCGATGCGCAGAAAGGCGAAGACGACCCGCGCGAGCGCGGCCGTGTTCGGGACGACGGCGAAGAGGCTGATAGCAGGAAGGACCCAAGGAAAGGGGTTGTTACAGAACATGGGTGCCCTCCTGCTGCTTTATACATTGTCCTGTGTTCAACGACGTTGAGCGCCCCGCCATCGACCCCAAGGTCGCTGGCGGGTTCCCTTGGGGCTTGGTGAGGGCCGGAGTGAGGAATGACGAACTTTCGACTAGTCGTCATTGAGGCTGGCAAATATTTCTTCGCACTTGGCGCGAACGACGGCTGTCTGCTTTTCAATTTCGTCGACCACACCGAGATCCCACTGGTTTACCGGGGTCTTGTCATCGCAATCCTTCCTCCGAGCGATGGCCTCCTGCTGGATCTCGACGAGTCCCCTGATGCCATCCATCGAATTGTTGATCGACTTTATTCCCACAACTATTTCGGTGGTAAGGCAGAGAACGAACTGATCGCCGAGCTTGATCCTTTCAGAATCGCGCAACAGTCGCTTATGCATGTATGCCAGTTCAGAAATCGTCTGCTTGCCTGGCTCGCATACTCTGAACTCGGCCGGAAAGCCATCAAGACCGAATGCATCCGCGAGCTCAACCGCGACGTACATGCGCTGCACTCTTTTGGCTTCGGCCCTCCGCTGTTCCTCCGCAACAGCCTCCTTCTCGCTTCGCTTGTGAGCGATATACGCAATCGCAGCGGCAGCAATGCCGATCACCCACGTACCTGCAGCCGCGATCCAATCTGCCCTGCTGCCGTGCTCTGCACCAGAGAGAATCCAAATGACCAATCCGCCAGCGACGAAGCTGAGTGGAATAGACCAAGCAATAGCGATCGGCGGCACGTCGAAATCCGGAAGCTTCATATCACCCCATATAGGTCAGTTTCCAAACGGGTATTCTGACATGACTGAGCCCCTTCTCACCCTGCCAGTAATAGGGTCCATTTTGGCCTTTACCCTTGGCTGCGCAAAGCTCGTTTCGTGGCTGCTCGATCGACGTGCTTACACCGCCTCGCAGCATTCTTGCAAAGGCTTAGATTGCCGCTGCCAACCGCGGCGATCTGCTGGCAGTAGCGACGCGGAATTCGAGCGTCAGCTTGGCGTGTCACGCGGACCGATCGCCAACTGGAAGTCGAGCTATTCGTTGCCTGATACGGTGATATGCGCAACTTTGGCGGGGCTGACCTGCCTGCCGCTGGCCCGTGTCCTGGGCATCGTTGGAGAGGCACGCACGGTCAGTCGCAAAAAAAAGGTTCTTCTCCCATCTGAGGGGAGAAGGCGCACGGCCGGCCAGCTAGATTGTGGTTGTCGAGACTACAAACCGAGGCCGGCCGTGGCCAAGCTGGATTGTATGCCGTTGCTGGGGGGCTGGGAGGGGTATCGCCTGGGTGGATGGCGCCGCGAGGCACGTGGCGAAGCCACGTGGCTGGTGCTTTCGCTGTTGCCTGATTCACGCCGCCGACGACGCTGCAGTGGCTGCGGCAAGTGGGTCGTGGCCATCCACGACCAGACGCTCCGGCGCATCCGTGACTTGCCCGTGTTCGACGAGCCGGTGGAGTTGGAAGTCCAGCGACAGCGACTGGCCTGTCCTCGCTGTGGGCCAAAACTGGAGCACTTGGATTGGCTGGAGCGGCATGCCCGGGTAACGCAACGGCTTGCGCAGAGCGTGGCACGCATGTGTGCCACCATCTCGATCCATGCCACCGCAAAGTGGCATGGTCTGGACTGGAAGACGGTCAAGGCGCTTGATTTCAGGCATCTGATGCAGACGCTGGGCCCGGTGGACCTATCGGACGTACGCGTGATCGCGATGGACGAGTTTGCGATCCAGAAGGGGCATCGCTACGCCACCGTGGTCGTCGAGCCATCGCGCAAGCGCGTGCTCTGGGTCGGCCGAGGACGCAGCCGCGCTGACATCCGTCCCTTCTTTGAGCTACTCGGCAAGGACGGTTGCGAACGCATCCAAGCCGTAGCAATGGACATGAATTCGGCCTTTGATGTGGAGGTCAAAGCCCAGTGTCCCAATGCTGAAGTGGTCTACGACCTCTTCCACGTGGTGGCTAAGTACGGACGCGAAGTCATCGATCGAGTGCGGGTGGACGAGGCCAACCGTCTGCGCACCGACAGGCCCGCCCGGCGGGTGGTGAAGACCTCGCGCTGGCTGCTGCTGCGCAACCGGCAAAACGTCCCGGCCGAGCAGCGCGTCCAACTCGAGGAGCTGCTGGCCGCCAACAGAGCACTGCTGACCACCTATCTGCTCAAAGACGACCTGAAGCAGCTGTGGCGCTACCGAAGCCAGAGCTGGGCGGAGAAGGCCTGGCGCTCATGGAAGCATCGCGCCCTGCGAAGCGGGTTGGAGCCGCTGCGCATCTTTGTCCGGCGTCTGCAGCCTTATCTGCCGGGCATCCTGGCCCACTGCCGGTGGCCTCTCGGGACGAACCTGGTGGAAGGCATCAACAACAAGATCAAGGTCATCAAGCGCGTCGCCTACGGATACCGAGATGGCGTATTTCTTCCTGAAAATCCGGGCGGCCTTCCCCGGAGTTGGGTGAAGAACCAAAAAAAAGCCGTCTGGCGGAAGCTGGCTGCAACTGCCATTGCGCTGTGCCTGGTAGTTGGCTTTGCCCTGCCCCGTGATGCTCATGCGGCAATGCCAGTCTGGCCCGGCCCCGCTGTGAAGGTCGACTTGTCGGCCACGGGCGCGCCGCCAACAAGTCATGCGGCGTTGCCTCAATCAAGGGTGGCAAGGAGTTTACCTGGCTTGAGCGCTACGGCGCTCAAGCCACGTAGTACCAGTGAAACCTTGCTGCGCCCGACCATCAATTTCCCTTGATGTTCAGGCCAGCCGCACCCGCTAGTGAAGCGAGAACAAGTGATGATTGAATGTCGGTATCCAAGGCGTTCTCGGTGACCTGATCGATTGATGATTGATTGTCGTCGAAAACCGTGGATCGCAACTTGGATATGGATAAGCGCGTCTTAAGTGACCCTTCCAGTACGTCAGGGCTCAAGTTCCAGCCAGCAAGACGAGAGAGCTCTGTAAGTGCGCCATCTAGGTCGCTGAGAAGTACGCGGATGTGTTGGTCGTCCTTAAAGAGTGTGTACAGCTGCAAGCGAGTTTCTGTACTCAGTGCATCGGGCTTTGCGCCGCCGCCCAAATACTCCTTTACGATGCTAGTAAATCTATCCTTTCCAAAGTGATTCCAGCAAATCGTTAACCAATGGTTGTGATAATTGCTCACGTGATGCTGGGTAACGCCAAGGAGAGCGAGAACCCCCGCCCTTTTTCCCTTCTTGTCGAGGTATACGTTAACCAGAAAAAGAGCTATTGCTAACGATATAAAATTACCTGACAAGCCAGATAAAAAACTCGTTGTAACGGCATGAGGCGTGAAGTAGGCCGAAACGATAAAAGCTAGTCCCACTAAGAGCATCACAAATGGAAGTGCGGTTGTCACGATGATCCCCTGTTGCCTAACTGCCTGATTGATGAGCCTAGCTTCCAGCTATGCGACCTATTCCCAGTGCACAACATTGTAGGCACTAGTCTAGACCTGATCTTACGACCACCGGCTTCGGCCAACAAGCACGCGTGATCATTAAGCGTCGCGCAGGTTGGTCTCGACGTGCAACAGGTCTACCTGGCCCCACTAGATTCTTATACTGCGGCGCGCTGCCAGCCGATGCAGGCTGCGACATTGCTGGTCGCGCTGGAACATGCCTTGGCACATTCGCGTGAGCTCTGCATCGAGCGGAACTATGACAGGACAGAGCCGCCTGGCGTCCAGCGCCTGGTTGCGCTAATGCACGCGCTTGCCGGGTGCGCGCAGGTGACCGGCGTGGGCGGCCTCCAGAGTAGCGCGCTCATATTCGTGTATGTAGGAGCGCGTCTCGATTTTGGTTGCAGTCGCTTGGGAACCGACCCTGCCTCGCCGTGTTCCACGCGAGTTCGAAGGTCAGCTCTAGTCGCTCGCCAGGGTCGATTCGGTTTGGCGCGAGGGTAAAGCCATCAGGCGGCCCAGTCTGCGGCTCCACACACGTCGCGTGCGCAGAACCGTCATACACCACCCAGTGACCCGTATCCGCCCGTAGGCGCAGCCGCTGGCCTCCAGACACCAGCGTCACCTCAGCCTGGTTGATGAAACAGTCATCCCACGGCCCAGGCGTGGGAGCAATGCAGGGCAATGCAGCGATGCCCTCCCCGTCCCGCGGATACATCGCACTGGGCGAGAACAGCAACTGATCCGGCTTCCGAAACCACGGGTGCCAACCCAGCACCGCCGGCATCGCCTGGTCGCCGGCTTGCACGGCGAGGCGCAGTTCCAGGTGGTTTGGCATCACATGGATCGCCTGTGTCCCACGACCCCCGAACGGCCAATAGACATCCTCAGGAAGCTCAAGCGACATCATGGCGCTGTCCGCCCCGAGACTGTCGATACGCCACGGCCGTGAGAAGCCCACCCCGTGGATTGCGTGCCCGCCGAAGTTTGTTGGCAGCCCATACGGCTTGCCAGCAAAGGCAAAGCGCCCCTGCCGGATCCGTCCGGCCCAAGGCACCATCGGATAGCACCCCCATCCGATCGCCGCCGCCCCACCCTCCTGCTCACCGATCAGCCAGTCGACGCCGTCATAGCGGATCTGGGCAATGCGTCCACCGGCGTCAGGCGCCAATGCGACCTCCAACGCGCCCGCCCGCAACCAGTACAAGCGCCCACCCGGCAGTGGCGCCTGCGCATCGTCTTTCGGTGACGCCGCTTCAAGCGCCATAAGGATCGATCGTCCGGATGCCGCCGTCCGCGTCCATCAGCAGCGGCGTGCACTTGACCGAGCGCAGATGGGTCACACCGCCCGACAACAAGGCGTCATGGTAGAAGAGATACCACTGCCCCTTGAACGCGCAGATGGAGTGATGCGTGGTCCAGCCCACAACGGGCTTCAGGATCACGCCGGCATAGGTGAACGGTCCATACGGGCTGTCACCGATGGCGTAGCACAGCAGGTGCGTATTGCCCGTGGAGTACGACAGGTAATAGCGGCCCTGATACTTGTGCAGCCACGGCCCCTCGAAGAACCGGCGCGCATGGTCGTCGGCACGCAGCGGCTGTCCGTGCTCGTCGAGGATGACGACCTCGCGCGTGGGCTCCGCCAGCCGCGTCAT
Organism: Stenotrophomonas sp. TWI700; assembly: GCF_039673645.1. Taxonomy (NCBI): domain Bacteria; kingdom Pseudomonadati; phylum Pseudomonadota; class Gammaproteobacteria; order Lysobacterales; family Lysobacteraceae; genus Stenotrophomonas; species Stenotrophomonas sp. TWI700. The sequence continues at coordinate 221,506 of NZ_JBDJMB010000001.1, forward strand.
GCCCGCGTCCAGTCGGCCGACACGCGGTCCCAGTGCCGGGGCCTCCCCGGTCGGCTCTTCGTGCGTCGCATCAAAGCGGTTGTCACGGTACTTCTGCAGCTGGCCACCCCAGATGCCGCCGAAATAGAGGTAATGCGTGCCGTCGTCGTCTTCGTACACGGCCGGGTCGATCGAGTACGTGCCCTCCATCGGTTCGGGTTCGGCAGTGAACGGCCCCTCCGGGCGATCCCCTGCCGCCACGCCGATGCGGAACATGCCCTGTCCGTCCTTGGCCGGGAAATACAGGTAGTAGCGGCCGTCGCGGTGGGCTGCATCCGGCGCCCACATCTGCTGCGCGGCCCAGGGTACGTCGCGCACATGCAGCGCCATGCCGCAATCGATGGCATCGGCCTCGGGCGAATCCATCCGCAGCACGTGGTAGTCCTCCATGCCGAAATGCCCGCCCTCATCGTCGAAGGGCGCGCCGCCGTCGATATCGTGCGACGGATAGATGTACAGGCGCCCCTCGAATACGTGGGCCGAAGGATCGGCGGTATAGATGTGGGTCACCAGCGGCTGGGAAATGGCATGCGCCGCGAGCTGATCAAGGTCGTTGCCCTGGCGACGCAGATGCAGGTCATGCTCGATTCGCGTCTCCATCCCTTTGTCGATCTTGTAGAGGAAGAGCAGCGCAACCGCGACCAGGAAGGGAATGGAGCAGTAGAGGCTCACGGTCAGGCGGATGCCGTCCACCACGGCCTGGGGCTGCTGTTCCGCGCCGGCCTGATAACCATGGTGCGCGAGAATCCCGGCGACCAGTGCACCGCCGATGCTGAGCCCGATCTTCAACCCGCACAGCATCGCGGAGAAGATGATGGCGGTGGCGCGGCGATGGTTCTTCCATTCCGAATAGTCGGCAACGTCGGCGATCATCGCCCACAGCAGCGGGATGGTGATGCCGTAGCAGAATCCGTGCAGCATGAAGGCGCCAAAGGCCACGCCGACCGCCGTGGGTGGAAACAGGTAGAACACCAGCAGGAACACGGTGGACACCAGCAGCGCGCCGCCGAAGACATCACGCTTGCCGAAGCGGTCGGCCAGGCGGCGGGAGACGCCGATGCCCAGGATCATGCAGAGGATGCCGCAGGCGTTGAACAGGCTGAAGGCCGAGGTCGCCGGATCCTCCGGCCAGGTGAAGCCGGACAGGCCCCATCCGTTGAGGGTCGCGTTCACCGCCCCGATGAAGCGGTTGAAACCGGAGGCGTCGAGAAAACCCGCCAACGCGGCTTCGCTCATGTAGTACTGGAAGTAGTAGATGTAGGTGCCGCCCTTCAGGGCGAGGTTGATGAAGGCCAGCACCGTCAGGGCCAGCATCACCTTCCACGGCCGGTTGTGCAGCAGGTCGGACAGGTCCTGCATCACCCCGCCCGTCTGTTCCTTGGCCGGCACGATGCGCTCGCGGGTTGTGGCGAAGGTGATCAGGAAGAACAGCGTGCCCACGACCGCGAACACGGTCATTACCCGCTCGAAGCCCTGCACGCGGTCCCCGTCGCCCAGGATCAGCACCAGCGGCAGCAACAGCACCTGGATGATGAACTGCGCGATCATCACCGCCACGAAGCGGTAGGCCGACAGGCTGTTGCGTTGGGCCATGCTGCCGGTCAGTACCCCGCTGAGCGCGGAGTACGGCAGGTTGTTGGCTGCGTACACGAACATCAGCAGGCCATAGGTCACCAGGGCGTAGATGACCTTGCCGCGCCCGCCGAGGTCCGGCGTACTGAACGCAAGCAGCGACAGCGCGCCGAAGGGAATCGCCGTCCACAGGATCCAGGGCCGGAACTTTCCCCAGCGGCTGACCGTGCGGTCAGCGGCAATGCCGATCAGCGGGGTGAACACGAAGGCGCCCAGCAGGCCGATGACAAGGATGATCGTCGCCGCCGTGGCGGGCGGCAACCGGTACACATCGGTGTAGAAGAACGCCAGGTAGGTGATCAGCGTCTGGAAGATCAGGTTGGCCGCGAGGTCGCCCAGGCTGTAGCCCAGCTTCTCCCGGACGGACAGCGTGTGCTCGGGAATATCCATGTGGCGGGCCTCAGTCACGACGTGCCTCCACGGTGAAGCGGCTCTGCACACGTGCATCGGCGCTGGAGCCGCCTACCCTCACTTCGTACTCCCCCGGCGGGACCGCATAGGTGCCGCGCGCCTCGTCGTACTGGCGCAGCGCCTGCTGCGCGTCCAGATCGAATGCCACGGTGCGCCGCTCGCCAGGCGCCAGGTGGACACGCTGGAAGCCCTGCAAGGTCTGCTGCGCATCGCCTGCGCCGGCGGCCAGTCGCCGCACATACACCTGCACCACTTCATCACCCGCGCGCTTGCCCGTGTTGGAGACGTCCACCTGCACCTTGAGCGTGCCGTCGTCGGCGATGCGGGGCGCATCCAGACGGAGTCTGCCGTAGCCGAACCGGGTATAGGACAGCCCGTAGCCGAACGGATACAGCGGCGTGCCGCGGAAGTAGCGGTAGGTGCGGCCCTCCATCGTGTAGTCGTCGAAGGCCGGCATCGCCTGGTCCGCGGTGTAGAACGTCACCGGCAGCCTGCCCGCGGGATTGGTGTCGCCGAACAGCGTTTGTCCCACCGCGGTGCCACCGCGCTGCCCGGGATACCAGCTCATCAGGATCGCGGACAGGTTCGCCTGGGCCCACTCCACCGCCAGCGCCGAGCCCCCGGTCAGCACCATCACCACCGGCTTGCCCGTGGCATGCAGCGCTTCCAGCAGGGCGCGCTGGGTGCCGGGCAGGCGCAGATCGGTGCGGTCGCCGCCCGCGAAGCCCGGATAGTTCACCGTCATCTCCTCGCCCTCTACATCGCCGGTCAGGCCGCCGACGAAGACCACCACGTCCGCGTTGCGGGCGGCATCGACCGCCTCCTCGAACGGCGGCTTCGCGCCGGGCATGCGCCAGCCCAGCCGCACGCCGGCGTCGCGTTCGTTATCGAAGTACTCCAGCGTGAGCTCGTAGGCGCGGCCCGCCTGTAGGTCCAGGTCGACACCGTCGCTGCGCAGGCGATCGCTGTTGGCCCAGTGGTCCAGCACCCGCTTTCCATCCACGTAGAGACGGAAGCCGTCATCAGCGGCCGCCTCGATCCGGTAGCGGCCCGAGACCGGCGGCAGCAGTTGGCCTCGCCAGCGGATGCTGAAGCCATCGTTGGGAATGCCCTGCCCCGGCGCCGCTTCACCGCGGGCCAGCAGGTTGTCGGTGGGTGAACCCCGGTCCCAGCGGAAGCCGATCTGTGCATCGGTGCGGACCAGGGCCGGCGTCCCTGACAGATCGGGCGTGCGGAAGTACTCACCGCGCAGGCCGCGTTCCGGGGAATCGGCCGACGGCCGCAGGTACGCTGCTTCGATCAGCGGTGTCGCACCGGGATCATCGCGCCCTTCGACCAGGTCGACGCCGCGTGCGTACTGCACCTCGACGCCCTTGGCCGCGTCGCGGATTCCCTGCAGGATGGTCACCGGCGCGGCCGGCGTGCCGAAGTAGTTGCCGAGCAGGGCCATGGTGTCATCGGCGGTTGGGCCGACCACGGCAATGCGCTTGAGACTGCGCGACAAAGGCAGCACGCCATCGTTCTTCAGCAGCACCAGGGACTGCTGCGCGGCCTTCAGGGCCAGCGCGTCGTGCGCCGGGGCCTGGTTCACGGAGGCCGGTATCCGCGCCCAGCGCACGCGCTCGGGCGGATCGAACATGCCCAGCCGCATCCGCGCGGTGAACAGCCGCGTCACGGCATCGTCGATCTCCGCTTCGCTGATCAGCCCCTGGCGTACCGCGGCCGGCAGCGTGGCGTATTCCTGGCCGCACTCCAGCTCGGTGCCGTTCTTGACCGCCAGTGCCGCGGCGGCCTCGCGGGTCGGCACGATTTTGTGATGCTTCCAGATATCGACGATGGCCCAGCAGTCGGACACCACGTAGCCCCTGAAGCCCCAGTCCCGGCGCAGCACGTCGCGCAGCAGGAACGTGCTGGCGCTCGCGGACTCGCCATACACCCGGTTGTAGGCGCCCATCACCGCGTCGACCTGGCCTTCCTTCACCAGCGCCTCGAAGGCCGGGAGGTAGGTGTCATACAGGTCGCGCTTGCTGGGGCGCGCGTCGAAGTGGTGGCGGTCCGCCTCGGGACCACTGTGCACGGCCAGGTGCTTGGCCGTGGCGTCGAGCTTGCGGTAGACCGGGTCGTCGCCCTGCAGGCCGTGCACGAAGGCGACGCCCATGCGCGCGGTCAGGTACGGGTCCTCACCGTAGGTTTCCTGGCCACGGCCCCACCGCGGATCGCGGAAGATGTTGATGTTCGGCGACCAGTAGGTCAGGCCCTGGTAGCGGCCATGCGACCCCTCGCGCACGAACTGGTGATGCTTGGCGCGCGCCTCGTCGCTGATGGTGGTCGCGACCTGCGCCATCAACGGCACGTCGAAAGTGGCCGCCAGCCCGATCGCCTGCGGGAAGACGGTGGCCTGCCCTGCCCGCGCCACACCGTGGAGGCCTTCGTTCCACCAGTCGTAGGCCGGAACGCCCAGGCGCTCGATGGCCGGCGCGGCGTTCTGCATCTGGGCGGCCTTTTCCTCCAGGGTCATCTGCCCCACCAGCGCGGCGGCGCGGGTCTCAAAGCTGGCCGAGGTGTCCAACCAGGGCTGGGTTTCCGCGGCATGACCGGCGGTCGCCGCTGCCATGGCAGCGCACAGCACCAGGGTGCGGAAGGTGGGGCCACGACGGCCACTGCAGAGGTAAGGCGCATGCGTCATCATTTGCTCCTCAAGGCGCGCTCGTCGCGCGCGAATGGTCCCAGCAGCGCGCCGACAAAGCCGCCTGCGCGATCCGTACTCAACACCGTTCCGTCCACGTCGTCGGCGAGCGTCTGCCAGCCTTGCCCATCACCCGTGTCGAACGCGAACGCATAGCTGCCCTCGTCACCGGCGATCTTCAGCCGCAGCGACGTGGACGCCGTCGCGTTGCGCGTGGCCAGGATGCGGGTCGCCCCGCTGCCATCGCGCCCTTCCAGGAAGATCGCCACGCGATCCCCGCCGAGGCTGCGCACGCCCAGGAAGTACCAGTAACTCTCGCTCTGGAACGCAGCAAGGCCCGCCGCCACACCCGTCGCCGGCCGCGTCATGTCGGTGCTGGCCTCGAAGCGCAGATGCTGCTGACGGCGGCCAAGGAAAGAAGGGTTACGCAGCGTCTCGAGGTTCTCCGGCAGCGGATGCACGGCCAAGCTGCCCGGGCGCAGGCCCAGGTCTGCCCACGCCCGTTTGGGTACGCGCACCTGGAACCATCCCGTGCCCAGCGTCGGTGCATCGAAACCTTCGCGATCGACGAAGTTGCCGGTTGATGGCGCCTGCGAGGCATCGCCCCGCATCCATGACGGCGCCTTGACCACATACGGGATGGCCTGCTCGGCCGGCAGGATCACCGGCCAGCCATCCCGCCACTGCACGGGCAGCAGATACGTCTCCCGCCCCGTGTTGTAGTGGCGCGTCTGGTAATTGCGACTGGCCAGGAACACCGCCCACCAGGCGCCGTCCGGACCTTCCACCAGATCGGCATGGCCGGCGTTGGTGATCGGCAGCGGCCGGTCGTCCGGCAGGTCGCGCTGGGTGAGAATCGGATTGCCCGCATACGGGAGGTACGGCCCCCAGACCTCGCGGCTGCGCAGGACCACCTGGGAATGCTGCGGCCCGGTGCCCCCCTCGGCGTCGGAGAGGTAGTACCAGCCATCGCGCTTGAAGACATGCGGCCCCTCGATCCAGATCGGGTTCTTCGCCGGCTCCACCCCGCCGTCGATGAGCACCCTGCGCGGCCCTACCGGCTTGAACGCGGCCAGGTCGATCTGCTGCATCCAGATGGCACGGTGGCCTTCGTAGCGCTGCGGACCGGGCGGCACATCGTTGTTCACCAGGTAGACGGCGCCGTCTTCGTCGAAGAACAGCGACGGGTCGATGCCTTCGACGCTGGGCAGCCAGTGTGGGTCGGACCAGGGGCCGGCAGGGTCGCGCGCGGTCGCGATGAAGTTGCCGCCACTGTCGACAGCCGTGGTGACCACATAGAACATGCCGTCGTGGTATTCGATCGCCGGCGCGAAGATGCCGCGCGATACGCTCAATCCATCGAAGTCCAGCTGCGTTGGGCGGTCGATCACGTTGCCGATCTGTTTCCAGTGCACCAGATCGATGCTTTCGAATACCGGAATACCCGGGAAGTAGGTGAAGCTGGAATTGACCAGATAGAAGCGGTCATTGGCGCGAACGATGCTCGGATCCGCATGGAAGCCGGCCAGGATCGGGTTGCGGTAGTGACCGGCGGGCAGCGGTGCTTCAAAGGCCGCGTCGTGACCGGCGTATTCAAACCAGTCGAAGAAGACCGGCGGCGCCGGCGTGGCACCGAGCGATGGCGCAGCAGGCAGCAGCAGGAGCAGCGTGGCAATCAGCAGGCGCATCAGGGAACCTCGGCGGCAGTGAGGGGAATATCGAAGGGCCCGGCCGGCGCACCGCTGCTGTCGCGCAGCGTGCACACCGGGCCGTCGGCCCAGCAGTAGCGCACATGCATCGCGCCGCTCCGGTAGTGCCGGCCGCTGGCCGGCTCCACGCAATCCACGCAATCCAGGCAATCCCGGCATGGCAGCAGCACGTCGCGCCCCTCCAGCACCGCCTCGGCATAGCGGCAGTGCCGTGCGTCGGCATCACAGAGCTCGAATCCTATGGGGCCGTTCGCACCGGTCGTGACCAGGGTGCCGGTGACGTTGTCGAACGCGATCCTTGTTTCGCCCTGCGCGCGCGACGCCGTGCGCACCGTCGGGCCGGAAGGTGCCAGCGCCCGTTCGCCGTAGACCACGTGACGCGCCACCCGGGCCAGGCGACGGCCCAGCTCCTGTTTGTTGGGCGGGTGGATGTCGTACGCATCGCCGATGTCGATGGCCACCGCGAGCCCGGTATGCGGGTCTTCCGCCGCGACGCGACGCTGCGCCTCGCGCACCTGTGCCCAGCCACTCTCCACCGGCGCCTGGGGCGGCTGCCCATAGCCGGCCAACTGCACCACCAGCAGCGGCATCCGCGCACCAAACCGGCTGCGCCAGTCATCGCGCAGGCTGCGCAGCCGGTTGGCATAAGCGGCGCCGTCACCCGTGTTGGACTCGCCTTGGTACCAGAGCATCCCACGCAGGCCATAGCTGCCGAGCGGCGCGATCATGCCGTTGTACAGCGTCGACAGACCCGTGGCGGCATGCCAGGGCGCCAGCGGCGGTGCCTGTGCACCGGGCGCCACCCGGTAGTGCCACGGTGCGTCAAGGACGATGCGCGTGCCGTCGTCGAGCTCCACCGCGTGGGCGGCGGCCGGTCCCGACAGCCCACCCTCGCCGTAGGTATCCAGCACGTTGATCACCACCGTGTTCTCACCGGCGTTCAAGAGACCGGCCGGAAGGGTGTAACGCCGCGCCTCCCCTGCACCGTACTGGCTGCCCACCGCCACGCCGTTGACCCAGGTCATGTCCGTCTCATCCACGGCGCCCAGCGCAAGCCGTGCGCCCTGCGCCGCCTGCGCGGCAGTCAGCGTGACCTGGGTGCGGTACCAGACCATGCCGTTGTACGCGGCAAGCGCCGGCACGCCCCAACGCTCCCATGCCCCCAGCGCGGCCGGTGCCGTGTGCCATGCCGTGCTGTCTGTGCCCGGCTGCCAGGGAGTGTCGCCTTGCCGGGCTCCGTCGCGCATTGACCACCACTGCTGCCATACCTCGCCCCAGCCCGCGGTTGCCGCCGCAGGGTTGCTTGCGTAGACCGCGAGCAGGTCAAGCGCGGGGTCCATGCCGCCCTGCGTACGCAGCGCGTCGGCGCTGGTCCACGCCTCGATCCGCGAGCCGCCCCACGCCGCCTGGATCAACCCCATCGGGACGTTGACGGTCTTCTGCAGTTCACGCGCAAAGTAGTAGCAGGCGGCGGAAAAGTCGCGCACCGCGGCTGGCGACCCCGGCTTCCACACCGTCGGCGCCGGGAACGTGCTCTGCGGCATAACGGCTGCCGCCTTGGGCACGGTGAACAGGCGGATCGTCGGGTGCGTGGCGGAGGCGATCTCACTGTCTGCGTCGAGCGCGCGCCACACCGGCAGTTCCATGTTCGACTGCCCGGAACACAACCAGACATCGCCCATCTGCACGTCATGCACGATCTGGGTGGCGGGCCCTGCGCGCACGGTCATGTCGTGAGGGCCGCCAACGGGAATGGGTTTCAGCGTTGCACGCCACTGGCCGCCGTCATCCGCGCGCGTGGTAACGGTTTGTCGCGCGAACGCCACGGAAACCGGGGTGCCGGGCGCAGCATGGCCCCAGACCGGAATCGGCTGGTCGCGCTGCAGCACGGCGTGATCCTGGAACAGCGGATGCAACAGCGGTGTTGCCGGTTCCTGTGCCACGGCCGGCATGGCAGCGCATGCCACGGCGGTCGCCAGCATCCAGAGGATCGCCCGTGGCCGACTCATCGCCCATCTCCCGGCGCGGAAGGAAACTGCAGGTGCTGGTACCAGGCCAGCGCGTGTGGTGGCGCGGTTTCGCCCGCAGGCAAGGGCCTGCCGCTGACCGACTGGAAGTACGCCACACTGGCATCGCGCCACCACTGCGCTTCGCGCCGCTGGATGCCGAGGAAGGCGGCGACCTGCGCATGCCGCTGCGTATCCACCCTGCCCTGCAGGCCTGCCCAGGTGGCCTGCATGCCCTCTACCTGGCGTACACCCAGGGAGTAACGCCCCACCAGTTCGTCCCACAACGGTCGTCCCGAGGCCATGCGGTGATCCCACGGAACGTGGTGGAACCACAACAGGAGCGGCTCCGGCACCCGCGCCAGGTTGCCGTACACGGCGGCCACCTCGGGGGCGTACTGGGCCACCGCGTTGCTGCCGCGCGCGGTGCGATCGAAGCCGATGCCATCGCGGTCGGCGCGGTGGTAGTACACGGCGGTCCAGTCCGCGCGCGGACCGCCGTCCACCCAGGGGCCGGGCCCGTAATGGTGCCCGCGCGCCATCAGGTGGTGCAGGCCCAGCGGCGTCATGTAGTTCACCGCGGCCTCGCGCGAGGCCATCAGCATGTCGACGATGGGCGCCACCACCTCGGGATCCGGTGCGAACGTCATCGCTGCCCAGTCCGCCGCGATGTCGCGGGCGGACTGGCCCGGATTCCAGGCGAGACGGCCGAAGGCGTACCAGTTGGCCTGGTCGAAGTGCGACCCACTCCAGGTGCGATCGTTGCCGATGTTGGCCACGCCGGCGATCCCGGTCAGGAGCTGCGCGACCGTGGCGCCTGCGCTGCCTGCATGGGTATCGGACTGCAGCACCTCCTCGTACAGCGGCCCCAGGTACACCAGATGTGTGGCGAAGCCGAGATACTCCTTGGTGATCTGGACCTCCATCATCAGCGGCGTGCGTGGCATGGCCCCGAACAGGGGATGGAACGGCTCCCGCGGCTGGAAATCGATGGGCCCGTTCTTTACCTGCACGATCACGTTCGGGCGGAAGTCACCGTCCAGGCCGGCAAATTCGGTGTAGGCCTGCGTGGCGCGGTCCTCGGGCACCTCATGCGCGTAGACGAAGGCGCGCCACATCACCACGCCGCCATGCGGTGCCAGCGCGTCAGCCAGCAGATTGGCACCGTCCGCATGCGAACGGCCATAGTCCTGCGGTCCGGGCTGTCCTTCCGAATTGGCCTTGACCAGGAAGCCGCCGAAATCCGGAATGTGCGCGTAGATCTCGTCAGCTTTGTCGCGCCACCAACGTTGCACGTCCGGGTCGAGCGGATCGGCTGTCTTCAGCCCGCCCAGCTCGATGGGGGCGCTGAAGCGCGCGCTCAGGTACACGCGGATGCCGTACGGCCGGAACATGTCCGCCAGCGCGGCCGCTTTGATGAGATATGCCGGCGCAAGGCTCTGCGCGCTCGCGTTTACATTGTTCAGCACGGTGCCGTTGATGCCGAGCGAGGCGTTGGCACGCGCGTAGTCCGTATAGCGTGGGTCCCGCCACTCCGGCAGGGTCTGCCAGTCCCACAGCGAGCGGCCCGCATAGCCGCGCTCCACGTAGCCGTCCAGGTTGTCCCAGTGGTCGAGCACGCGCAGCCGGAGCCGTGGTGATTCGCGAACTTCGAGGGCATCGAGTGACGCGCCGGTCTGCAGCAGTCGCAGCAGATGGAACACGCCATACAGCACCCCGATATCCTGGCGTGCAGCCACCAGCAGCACCTCGCGCCCGCCGATGTGCGCACGCCTGAGCAGGTAGCCGTCGTCGCCGAGTGATTCCATCTCCTTGCGGAGCGGCGCGATCACGGCCGACGAATCGGGGGTGCCCAGCACCACGCTGGGGTCCGCGCTGGGGGCCCTCTGCATCCGCGGTGCGCGACCCAGCAGGCCGGTGAGGCCACGCACGAGTTCCTCGCGCGCGGCACGTTGCGTCGGGGTCTGATCGGGAGCCACGACCCCGCCCAGCCGTGTCCGGTAGTCGGTCGCGAGGGCAGGTTCCAGCGGTGCGTAGCGCAGCCAGAGGGCGTACCCGTCCTCTGCGCGCACGCTGCCCGCGCAGGCGAAAAGTGCCAGGGCGACACCCAACATCCAGTGACACCGCTCGACATTCCGGCGGAGCAGCAGTGTCGCCAGCAAACCTTGTAAGCTGCGGACGTGCCCGCCTCGCGGCAGCGTCACAAAGAAGAAAGGCAACACGCATTGGACAAGCCGAAGAAATCGGTCCGCCGCAAAACCAGCGGCGTGACGATCGACGAGGTGGCTGCCCTGGCCGGGGTCTCGCCGATGACCGTGTCGCGCGCGATCAACCAAGGCAAGGTGCGCGATGTCACGCGCGAACGGGTGATGCGCGCGGTGCGCGAACTGGGCTACACGCCCAACCTGGCCGCGAGTTCGCTGGCGGCGGCGCAGCACACGCGGATCGCGCTGATCTACACCAACCCCAGCGGCGCCTACCTGCGGGAGCTGCTGGTGGGCCTGCTGCGTGTCGCGTCCAACGCGGCCATCCAGCTGGTCATCCACTACTGGGACAACTTCGACCCCGAGGCCGAGCGCAACGCTGCGCGCGCCCTGGCTGGCCGTGTGGATGGCGTCATCCTGCCGCCCCCGCTGTGCGAGTCGCAGGCGGCCGTGACCGAACTGGTCAGCGCCGGCATCCCGGTGGTCGCGATCGCGTCGGGGCACCTGAGGGACGATCTTTCCTGCGTCCGCATCGACGACTTCCACGCGGGCAAGGAGATGGCCGAACACCTGATCCAGCACGGGCACCGTCGCATCGGCTTCATCTGCGGCCGCAGCGACCTCAGCGCGAGCGCGCGACGCTACGATGGATTTGTCACCGCCCTGCAGGAGGCAGGGCTGCAGGTCGAACCCGGCCTCGTCGAACAGGGGGATTACACCTACCGTTCGGGGCTTGCCGCGACCGAGAAGCTGCTGTCCCAGCGTCGCCCGCCGACGGCCATCTTCGCCAGCAACGACGACATGGCGGCAGCGGCCATCTCCGTTGCTCACCGACGCGGCCTCGAGGTGCCCCGTGACCTGTCGGTGGTGGGCTTCGATGACACGTCGGCGGCAACGACCGTCTGGCCCGAGCTGACCACCCTCCATCAACCCATCGCTGCGATGGCGGACGCCGCCATCGATATCCTGCTGCGAACCATCCGCCGCAAGGGCGATGACACGCGCGTGTTGACCGATCACGTCATGCCGCACCGGCTGGTGGTGCGCGACTCGGTCGCGCGCCCGCCCAAGCGCTGAGGGCGGAAGGCGCATCGTCACGCGCCGGGGCATGCGATGGTGGCCTCCGCTTCGTTCAAGGCGCCCAGGGCAACGCGTGACACCGAGAGCGTCATCGCGCCTGCCGTCCCGATCGACCAGGGGCGATCCAGCTTGCCGACCTCCGCGCCTGCCGCCGCCAGACACTTCAAGGGCACGCCCACGCGGGTCCATTGGCCCAGGGGCAGCTTTGCCAGCGCCGGTCCGAGCACGACGCGTGCCGAACAGCCCGTGCCGCAGCCCACGGACAACCACGCCTCGCCCTGGGGGGCGGCGTCGACGCGCATCGTGGTCAACAGCATCAGGTCGCCGTTGCTCTCGCGCTGTAGGTCCAGTGGCGTGTGCGACTGCAGCGCGACGATCGCCTCACCCTTGCCCGACCACGCGAGACGGCGGCCATCTTCCTGCGCCAGGTGATCCACGCCGGTGACCTTCAGCAGGTCGCCCTCGAGTGATTCCGGCACCTGGGTGACGGTCACCCCCTGACCTGTGCTGCCCTCCAGGCGCAGGGCCATGCCGGAGCCGGCATCCCCACGCGCGAAGAACACGCCGACGGCCCCTTCGTTGCCCGTCACGCCCGATGCTTCCGGCAGCGCGGCCAGATCACCGTTGTCGGCATAGGTCAAGCCGAAGCCGAAGGCGAACAGGGGGTCGTAGTCCTTCTGCCCGACATTGTTGGCGTACTGCGTCGCGGTGCGCGGCCAACTGAAGCTCAGCTTGCCCTTGAAGTCGTGCTGCACGCTGCCATCCGGCCTGCGCAGCAGCACGTCGGCAATGCCGGCGCCTTCCGAACCAGGCAGCCAGGCCGCCACGAAGGCATCGGCGGCATTGATCTCACGGTTCACCCACAGCGGGCGTCCGCTGAGGAACACCGCGATCACCGGAATGCCGTCGGCCTTGAGCCGCTTGATCAACGCGAGATCCGCGTCGTCCCCCGGCTTGTAGGCCAGGGTCGGCAGGTCGCCCTGGAACTCCGCATAGGGGTTCTCGCCGAACACCACCACGGCCACATCCGGTTTCGTGGTGTAAGCGCCTTCCACCGCCAACTGCGCTTCGCCGCCAGCGGCCTTGGCCTGCTGCGCAATACCTTCGTAGATCGTGTCTGCATTCGGGAAGTCTTTGCGGGTGGTGCCGGTGCCCTGCCAGTTCAGCGTCCAGCCGCCCGCCTGCTTGCCCACGTCGTTGGCACCATCACCGGCCACCAGGATGCGTTGCTTCGGCGACAGCGGCAGCACGCCGCCCTGGTTCTTCAGCAGCACCAGCGATTCGCGCACCGCCTGGCGTGCAACCTGACGATGCTCCGGCGCGCCGACGAGTGCGAACTGCCCACCGACTGCGCGCGACGACGGCTTGCCCGCCTCGAACAGGCCCAGCCGCATCTTGACCCGCAGGATCCGGCGCACTGCATCGTCCAGGCGTTGCTGGGGAAGCGTGCCGTCCTTCACTGCGGCCAGCGTGGTCTCGTAGAAGCCCTTCCAGCTGTCCGACGCCATGGCCATGTCCAGGCCGGCAGTGATCGTGGCCGGGCAATCGGTGGTGGTGCAGCCCTTGACCTGCCCGTGGCCGTTCCAGTCGCCCACCACGAAACCACCGAAGTGCATGCGCCCCTTCAGCGCATCGGTCAGGTACGGCTTGTTGCCGTGCATCTTTTCGCCGTTGACGCTGTTGAAGGAGGCCATCACCGTCTGTGCGCCCGCCGCGATGGCGGGCGGATAGCCGGCGGCGTGGATGCGCACCAGCTCGGCCTCGCTGATCCGGGTATCGCCCTGGTCCTTGCCATCGGTGGTGCCGCCGTCACCTAGGAAGTGCTTGACCGACGCGATGACATGGCGACCGTCAAGGAAGCCTGGCGAGCCCACCTTGCCCTGCAGGCCCTCGACCATCGCGCCGGCATAGCTGGCCACTACCTCGGGCGATTCAGAGTACCCCTCGTAGGTACGCCCCCAGCGGTCGTCCTGCGGTACCGCCACGGTCGGCGCGAACGCCCACTCCATGCCCGTCGCACGGGTTTCCAGCGCGGTGATCTCACCGATACGGCGCAGCAGGTCCGGATTGCGGGTCGCGCCCAGGCCGATGTTGTGCGGGAACAGGGTCGCGCCGGTGATGTTGCTCTGCCCGTGGACGGCGTCGATGCCGAACAGCACCGGAATCGCCTTGCCGCCCTGCGAAGTGTCCATCGAGGCCGCATAGAACGCATCGGCCAACGCCAGCCATTCGGCCGGCGAGGCATCGTAGCGGCCACCAGGATCGGAGTTGCCGCCCGCAAGGATCGAGCCGAGCCGGTAGGTGCGCAGGTCCTCCGGCGTGATGCTGGCAATGTCGCCCTGCACCAGCTGACCCACCTTTTCCTCCACCGTCATGGTGTCCATCAGGTCGGTGATCCGCTTCTCCAGCGCGGCATCCTGGGGCAACGGCCAGGCCACCTGCGGCCACGGATCCGGATCGGCCGCCGCCGGTGCAGCAGCCTTGTCATCGTTTCCGCAGGCAGCCAGCACCCCGATCAGTGCGGCCAGCAGCACGCCACGGCGGGCGTGGGTAAGGCGTCGATTCGTCATCGTGTTCATCCTTCCATCTGCTCCAGTTCCTTGCCCTTGGTTTCGTGCACGTACCTGAGCACGAAGAAAACCGAGATGACGGCCGACGCCAGGTAGAGGCTGTAGGTCGCCGCGAGCCCGATGGCGGCCAACAGAATGGGGAACGTCACCGTGACGGCGAAGTTCGCGGTCCATTGCGCCGCACCCGCCACGGCCAGTGCCGAGCCGCGGATCTGGTTGGGGAACATCTCGCCCAGCATCACCCACATCACCGGGCCCCAGGAGAGATTGAAGAACACCACGTAGGCATTGGCCGCCACCAGCGCCAGCGTGCCCATGCTCCCGGGCAGCTGCAGGCGCCCATCGACCAGCGAGCCACTCGCGAAGGCGACCACCAGCAGCGCCAACGACACCGCCATGCCGGCCGAGCCGACCCATAGCAGCGGCTTGCGGCCGATGCGGTCGATCAGCAGCACGGTGACGATGCAGGCGCCGATGCTGAGCGCACCGGACAGCACGTTGATCAGCAGTGCATCGTTCTCGGAAAAACCGACCGCCTGCCAGAGCACGGCGCCGTAGTAGAACACCACGTTGATGCCGACCAGTTGCTGGAAGATGGCGAGGCCGATGCCGACCCAGACAATCGGGCGCATCTTCCCGGTGGCCTTGCTGCGGAGATCCGACAGCCGCGGGCGATGGTGGTCGGTCGACAGCGAGGCGTCGATCTCGGCCAGCTTGGCCTGTGCCTCTGCACCGCCGAACAGCCGCGTCAGCACGTGCAGCGCCTCGTCCTTGCGGCGCTTCACCACCAGGTAGCGTGGGCTCTCCGGAATGGTGAGCAACAGTGCCAGGAACAGCAGCGAGGGTGCCGCCTGCATCCAGAACATCCAGCGCCACGCTGCATACCCGCCCCACAGCGGCTCGGTCGAGGCGCCGGCGGTGGCGGCCAACAGATAGTTGGACAGGAACGCGACGGTGAGGCCGCTGATGATGGCGATCTGCTGGACCGTCGCGAGGCGGCCACGGTAACGCGCCGGCGCGACTTCGGCGATGTACGCCGGCGAGATCACGCTGGCCGCACCCACCGCAAAGCCGCCCATCACCCGCGCGATGATGAACAGGGTCGAGGACGCCGCCGCACCCGCCCCGATCGCCGACAACAGGAACAACACCGCCGAGACGATCAGCACGTTGCGGCGTCCCAGGCGGTCGGACAGCCGGCCGGCGCTGAAGGCACCGATGGCGCAGCCCAACAGCATCGAGGCAATCTCGAACCCCTGCATCCACTCGCCTGACTGGAACGTCTGGTGCAGGCCGTCCTGGGTGCCGTTGATCACGCCGCTGTCGAAGCCGAACAGGAATCCGCCAATCGTCGCCACCACGCTGATCAGTACGATCAGCCGGGTGTTCTCCCCACCGCTCACTGCTTGATTCATTGCCCTGCCCCTCCCCGGTTCGGTGTCATCGCTGCGAACTGTCGCGCTCAGCGCAGCAGGTACTGGTTGAGCAGGTTCTCGTAGCGTTCCTGCTTGCCGCTGGTCTGGTTGGGCTCACCGCCCTTGGCACCCAGTGCGGCCAGGTCCGTGAGGCTGAGCGCGCCTTGCGCGAACTCCTTGCCGGCACCACTGTCGAAGCTGGCGTAGCGCGCCGTGCGCCACTGTTCCAGCGGCGAGTCGTTGAGCAGCGCGTGGGCCACTTCCAGCCCGCGTGCGAACGCGTCCATCCCGCCGATGTGGGCGATGAACAGGTCTTCCATGTCGGTGGATTCGCGACGCAGCTTGGCGTCGAAGTTCAGGCCGCCCTCCAAGCCGCCCTGCCGCAGGACGACCAGCATCGCGCCCACGGTGTCGTAGAGGTCGGTCGGGAACTGATCCGTATCCCAGCCGTTCTGCGCGTTGCCGCGGTTGGCGTCGATGCTGCCCAGCAGGCCGTGGTCCGAGGCGACCTGCAGATCGTGCTCGAAGGTGTGGCCGGAGAGCGTGGCGTGGTTCGCCTCGATGTTGAGCTTGAAGTCCTTGTGCAGGCCATGCTCCTTCAGGAAGCCCGCCACGGTCGCGCTGTCGAAGTCGTACTGGTGCTTCATCGGCTCCATCGGCTTGGGTTCGATCAGGAAGTTGCCCTTCAGGCCGATGCTGCGGCCATAGTCGCGCGCCATCGTGAGGAACCGCGCGAAGTGATCGACCTCGCGCTTCATCTGCGTGTTCGCCAGCGAGGCATAGCCTTCGCGGCCACCCCAGAACACATAGTGTTCGCCGCCCAGCTCAACCGTCGCCTCCAGGGCCGCCTTCACCTGCACGGCGGCGCGCGCCACCACGGCGAAATCCGGATTGGTGGACGCACCATTCATGTAGCGCGGGTGTGAGAACAGGTTGGCCGTGCCCCATAGCAGTTTCATGCCGGTCGCATCCTGCCGTGCCTTGGCCAGGCCCACCATGTGCTTCAGGTTCTTCTCGTACTGGCCGACGTCGTCCGCATCCGGCGCCAGGTCGATATCGTGGAAGCACCAGTACGGCACGCCGAGCTTGGTGAAGAACTCGAACGCCGCGTCCACCTTCGCCTCGGCGGTCGCCATCGGGGAGCCGGTTTCCCACGGGAAATCGCGGGTGCCCGGACCGAACGGATCATGCCCGGCGTTGCAGAACGTGTGCCAGTAGCAGGCCGCGAAGCGCAGATGCTCCTGCATCGTCTTGCCACCGATGACCTTGTCCGCGTCATAGACCTTGAACGCGAGCGGATTGTCCGAGCCCCGGCCTTCGAAGGGGATGCGGCCGATGCCGGGGAAGTATTCCTTGGCGCCGATGAAGGGTTGATTGCTCATGGTGCGTCTTCCTGTCGTTGTGCGAGGTGGTGCGTAGAGGGATCAGCCGCGATACAGCGGCGTGAGGGCGTCGAGGTGTCGCAGGAAACGTGCATAGGCCGCGGCATAGGCGTGCGTACGCATCGGATCCGGGTGAGCGGACTGCAGCGGATCGACCGCAACGTGCTGGTTCGCGATGTCGGCGATGGAGGCGGCGTCACCGCGCGCGTGCCCCAGCGCCCACAGGGCCTGCAATGCCGCACCGAACGCCGCCCCCTCGGACTGGGTCGGCACGTCCACCGGCAGGCCGAAGACATCGGCCACCATCTGCCGCCACTGCGCGCTGTTGCTGCCGCCACCGGTCAGCACGATGCGGTCGAACCGCATGCCCGCGCGGACGAAGGCGTCGTATCCATACTTCAGGCTGTAGGTGGCGCCTTCCATGGCCGCGCGGTAGAGGTGCGCCGGGGTCATGTTCGTCGTGTCCAGACCGGCCAGGACGCCCTTGCCCAGCGGCAGGTCCGGCGTGCGTTCGCCATTGAGGAACGGCAGCATCACCAAGCCGTCGGCACCGGGCGAGGTCGCCCGCAGGTGGGCATCACCGTCGCGGGTACTGAAGCCGAAGGCATCGGCGACCTGTTCGGTCACCACGGTGCAGTTCATCGTGCAGATCAACGGCAGCCAGCCACCGGTGGACGAGCAGAACGCGGCCCAGGCGCCGTCCGGATCGACCACGGGCGTGTCCGAATAGGCGAACAAGGTGCCCGAGGTGCCCAGGCTCATCGCCAGGCGGCCGGGCACGACGCAGCCGGTACCGATGGCCGCCATCATGTTGTCGCCCCCGCCAACCGCAACCTTCACCGTCCCGGGTAGCCCCAACACGCCCGCCGTGGCCGGATCGATGTCGAACAGCTCGTCGGGCGCGGCGATGCGCGGCAGGCAGAGGGCCAGGTCGCGCTCCGGATCGGTCGCGCGCAGCAGCTCGGTCGACCAGGTCCGGGTGCGCACGTCCAGCCAGCCTGTGCCCGACGCATCGCCATACTCGTAGAAGCGCTGCCCGGTCAGCACGAAGTTGAGGTAATCGTGCGGCAGCAGGATCGTGGCGAGCCGGGCGTATGCGTCGGGCCGATGCATCTTCGTCCAGGGCAGTTTGGACGCGGTGTAACCGGTCAGGATCGGGTTGCCGGCCAGCGCGATGGTGCGCGCTGGTCCGCCGAGTGCGTCCATGATCTGCACACACTCGGCCGAGGTGCTGGTGTCGCACCACAGCTTGGCCGGTGCGAGCACCTCCCCCGCGGCGTCGACCGGAACGAAGCCGTGCTGTTGCCCCGAGACCGCCAGCGCGGAGATGCGGGAACGAACCTTGGAATCTATCGCGCGGAAGCAGGCCTGAAGGGCTGCGACCCACGCGGCCGGCTGCTGCTCACGGCTGCCATCGGCGGCGAACGCCAGGTCCAGGGGCGCGCTCGCGCTGGCAATGAGCTGCCGCCCGGCAGGGTCGTACACCACCACTTTCAGACTCTGTGTACCTGCATCGATTCCTGCAACCAGATCCATCTATCTCATCCCGTTGGTGTATGGAGGTAGCGCTACCTTTTCTGTGCAGCAGCATGCTGCCCTGTCATGCCAGGGCTGAGGCCCGTGGCCAGACGTCCTGCGCCGCCCTGCAGTAGCGTTCGATGAACGCTGCCTGCGACGGCATCGTCGCGACTGCCTGCTCCACCGGCTGGCGGAGCCGCATCAACAGCGTGCGCAGGTCCGCGTCGCTGATGGCGGCGGCAAGCGGGTGCGGGGGGCCCGGCTGGATCCCCTGCCCCATCAGCACGCTTGTCCAGGAGTCCACCCGGAAGAGCTCGCCGGGGTCCTGCCAGGCATGCGCACGTTCGCGCCAGGCGCGCAGGCGGACCGCGAGCGATTCGGGCAGTTCCATCTCCCGACAGGCCTTCCACATCGGCTCGTCGCGCTGGTTGGCGTGGTAGTGCAGGATGATGAAGTCGCGTACGTGCTCCATCTCCTGGCGGCTGACGTCGTTGTACAGGTCCATCAGCGCCGGGCTGATGCCGTCGAACGGGAACAGCTGGATCAGGCGCACCACCGCACTGATGGTCAGATGGATGCTGGTCGACTCCAGCGGCTCGATGAAGCCGCTGGCAAGACCCAGCGCCACCACGTTCCTGTTCCAGGCCTTCAACCGGCGCCCGCTGCGGAACGGCACCAGCCAGGGATCGCGCAGCGGCGGCCCGTCGACGTCACGCAGCAGCTTGGCCTGCGCTTCGTCGTCGGACATGTGGCGGCTGGAGAACACCAGGCCACAGCCGACCCGGTGCTGAAGCGCGATATGCCATCGCCACCCGGCTTCATGCGCGATGGCGCGGGTGTACGGCACCGGTGGGCCGACCGACTCGGTCTGCACCGCGACGGCGCGGTCACTGGGCAACCATTCGTTCCAGTCCTCATAGCCGGTATGCAGGGTCTGCTCGGTCAACAAGCCGCGGAAGCCGGTGCAGTCGATGAACAGATCGCCCTCGATGATCTGCCCGTCTTCCAGCACCAGGGAGGCAACGGAGCCGTCGTGGGCATGTTGCCGGACCTCGCGGATCTTGCCTTCCACCCGGCGCAGCCCGTGGCCTTCAGCTTTGCGGCGCAGGAATTTCGCGTAGAGCCCGGCGTCGAAGTGATAGGCGTAGTTGACCTGGGGCTGGGTCTGCAGCGAGAACCGGTCTTCCCGCGAGGCCACGCTTTCCAGGCAGAAATCGCCCAGGTCCGACGGCATGCCGCGGCGCAGGCTGTCCAGCCAGAAATGGTGGAACGGCGTAGCCCAGGTGCCCTGCCCGATCGTGCCGAACGGATGGATGAAGCGGTCGCCGGGCCGACGCCAGTTCTCGAACGAGATCGAGAGCTTGAACGTGCCGGCGACGGCCTGCAGGAACTCCTGCTCATCGATCTGCAGGAAACGGTGGAACGTGCGGATGGGCGGCACGGTCGACTCGCCGACACCCACCGTACCGATCTGCTCGGACTCCACCAGGGTGATGTCCAGCTGGTCGCGGAACTGGTGCGCCAGCGCACAGCCGGCCAGCCAGCCTGCGGTGCCGCCGCCGGCGATGACGACCTTGCGGATACGCCCTTCGGTTGTGTTCGCCACGTTCAATGCGGTGCTCCCATCAGCGGTTGAGTCGAGCCAGCAACTGGGCGCGCATGCGGCGCGCCTGCGTCTCGTCGAAGGGTGCCAGGTCGCCCCGGGCGGCGTCGGGCAGGTGCTGTCCTGCGCGCTCACCCGGACCGAATACGTAGTACTCGAAGATCTTTGCCCAAGCCTGCTTCTCGCGCGCAGGCAGATCGCGCACGGCCCACATCGCGTGATGGAGTGCCGGCAGCGGTGAGGAAAGGAAGGCCGGCGAACTGCGCCACCAGTAGTTCACCAGCACATTGAACGGCGCCAGGCTGCGCACGTGGTGCCACCACAGGCCGGGAATGAAGATCGCATCCCCCGGTTCGAGCTCGGCGGTCTGCGCGCTTGCCAATGCATCACGGAACCGTGGATGGCGCGCGAAGTCCGGGCGGTCGAAATCCACCACGCTCACCACCTGCCCGCCCGGGGTGGGTTCCAGCGGCCCCGGATACAGGTTGTCGATCTGCTCGGGCGGAAACAGCGTGAACCGGCGTCGGCCCACGGCGCAGCACGCCAGGTTGTCCGGGGTGTCGAAATGGCAGGAGGCGGTCACGCGGTTGCCGATCCAGATGCTCGCCGAGGCCTCGATGCCCTGCCCCGCCAGCCCGACGTCGTTGGCCTCCGCGAAGCCGGGCAGCGCCCGATCGATCAGCAGCGACGCGAGATAGTAGGTGGGTGGCCTCGGGTCGTCGAGATGATCGGCAATCCCGTCCAGCACCTGGCTCAACAACCCACGCCGGACCTCGACGTTCAACCGGGTGAAGTCCGCGTTGTAGAACGGGCGCCCCTCGATCTCAGGTCCGCCAAAGGAGTATTGGACCGGGATTCCCGCATCGAAGCCGCGCAGATACCCCATCGCCGCCTGCGTGGAGCGCAACCCCGCCTGCACCAGTCCCCAGTCGCGCGCGATGCCGCGCAGCACCACCGGCTCGCCGGCGGCCACCAGTGCCTCCAACGGAAGCGCGCCGGGCTCCAGGTCTTCCAGGGTCTGCATGGCAATGCCGTCCAGCACTGGTCAGTTCCTGCCCGTCGCGGCAGCGGCATCCTGCAGGCGCAGACGTTTCTGCTTCTCGGCGATCAGGCGCCGCATGTTGTGCAGCGACGCCAGCATCAGGTACGCGCCTTCCAGGTAGCCGGCGCGGTTGAGTTCGGCGAGTGCGGGGCCGTCCAGCTGGCCAAGCCGGTCACGGTCGATGGCGTGCAGACCGTTGACACCCACCCGGTGCTCCTGGGCGATCTGCACGTCGAGCGTGACCGGTTGAATGAGTCCTTTGGCATCGAGCGCGGCAAACATCTGCGCGCCGAAGGCGTGGCCATCGTGAATGCCACGCAGCACGCCTGCGATATGGTCCAGATACGGCGTGTTGCCCCCCTGCGGCAGGAACACCGGCTCGCCCTGCATCGCATTCACGCGCGGATGATCCAGATCCACGTGCAGCACTGCTTCCTGGACGAGCGCGCCATCGATGCGGTTTTCCTGGAAGCCGATGAGGAACGGCCCCTTGGCCGCCGCCCCGGGCAGGTAGGACGCATTCCATCGGCCATCCTGCAGGAACAGATTTTCGTGCTGCTCGAACCCGAGCAGGACCACCGACTGCCACTCGCCCGTGGCGACGTCCCTGCGAAGGAAAATGGGATATTCGCGCTGCAGTTCGGCGAACTCGCTCGGGTAGGCCGGGACCATGCCGACCGCGTCGCCGAACTCGGGGCCGAAGTCGGTGGCCACGCGCAGATCGCGGTGGGCGATGTTGTTGAGCATTTCGTAACGCGGCATGGTGTTCTTTCAACCCCATCAGGACCCTTGAACGGGTGCCGCCACCAGGGCAGCGGCACCCCCACACATCAGAACCGGTACCGAACGCCAAGCATATAACGCGGACTCTGGTCTGCCAGCTTCACGATCATCTGCGAGGTGCGCGAGCGCCAGCGGACGTCCTCACCGGTCAGGTTGATTGCCTCCAGCCCAAACGACCAGTGATCATCCAGGGTGTAGTTCACGCTGAGATCCCACTGTTCGTACGCTTCCACATAGTACGGATTACGGCTGGCGCCCTGGTTGGCCAGGATCAGGTACTGGTCACGCCAGTTCCAGGCCAGGCGCACCGACCAGCCGTATTTTTCGTACATCAGCATGGCGTTGGCGGTGTCGCTGAGGCCGGTCAGCGAGAACTGGTCGATGCCCGGGTCGCCCCCGTTGTTGTAGCCGACATCGCCGTTCACGAGGGTGTAGTTGGCCAGGACGCCGAACCCGGTGTCGCCGAAGAAGTACTGCCCACCGAGCTCCCAGCCATGCAGCTTGGACTCGTTCTGGTTGATGGGCCGGTTGACGTTGAACTGGTACAGCGGGTCGGCCGCCGTGCCATACAGATCGTAGCTGGCTTCGGTGGCCAGGACCTGCGCGTCCGTACCGTTGTAGGCACCCAGTCCGGCGGGATTGTTGCGCAGCAGCGCCAGCGCGGTGAACAACGCGGTGTCGTTGCCGTTGCAGGCCGCCGCATTGGCCGCACCGACCTGGGTCACGCAGGCGCCGCTGTTGAGGAAGGCCAGGGCCGACTGTGCATCCGGGCCGGAGGTCGGGTCGCGTAGGCCGTACAGGTTTTCCTGGACCACGGTGTTGCCGATGAAGTTGGCGACCCGCTTGTTCCAGTACGTGACCGACACGTAGCTCGCGTCAGCGAAGTACCACTCCAGCGCCAGGTCGAGGTTGTCCGATTCCAGCGGCTTCAGTTGCGGGTTCTGTGCCGTGCCGCTGGCCCGCGAAGACGGATCGATCAGCACCGAGCCAAACGGTTGCTGTGCGGTCGGGCCTGCATAGAGGTTGCCGATCGGCGCGCGCGCGATGCTCTTGCCGAACGAGACGCGCCCCTTCAGGTCGTCCATGAGGTCGATGCTGAAGTCGAGGTTGGGCAGGATGTAGCTGTAGCTGTTCTTCTCGGTGAAGGGCTGTTGTTCGTCGGACAACACCACGCGGAAGTCGTTGTTGGACTGCCATTCG
Organism: Stenotrophomonas sp. TWI700; assembly: GCF_039673645.1. Lineage (NCBI taxonomy): Bacteria > Pseudomonadati > Pseudomonadota > Gammaproteobacteria > Lysobacterales > Lysobacteraceae > Stenotrophomonas > Stenotrophomonas sp. TWI700. The sequence continues at coordinate 244,786 of NZ_JBDJMB010000001.1, forward strand.
ATCGCCTCCGGAATGGCGATGACCGACGTCGACACCACATCGGTGGTTTCATAGCGCACGCCCAGACGGGTATTGGTGCGCAGGCCGCCCAGCTCGCCGTCCAGTTCGACCTGGAAATAGGCCGATTTGGTCTTCTCCTCCACCAGGTTGTCGGCGGCGCGCTGCGGACTCACGCCGAGACTGGCGCCATAGTTGTCCGCTGCCCACTGCGCGAGGCGGCCGGCATCGCCGCGCCAGGCGGTGAAGCTGTTGGCATTGAAGTCGTTGAACAGCCCGACGATGTTGACCGGCTGCAGCAGGTCCATCAGCCCGTTGGCAACATCCCCGTCAACGTTGGCCACGCCCCAGTCGCCCAGGGTGTTGTAGTTCTCCGCGGCCTGGATGCGGTGGGTGGTCTGCTTGCTCGAATCCACGCCAAACTGGAAGCGGCCCTTGTCGAAGCTCCACTCACCATCGACGCGGCCCTGCTTGATCTCGCTGATCTGGGTCTGCGAATTGACGCGCAGCACCTGCGACCCGATCTCGCCGGGCACGAAGCCCGGATTGACCACGCCGTTGGTCTTGGCGAGGGCATCGGCCGTGCTCGGGTACCAGACCTGGGTGCCCACCGGCAGGCCGTTGTTGAAGTTCATTTCCTGCACCCAGGACCCACCGCAATGCGGTCCGGTGGTGCAGTTGTTGGTGCCGGCGATGCTGCTGAAGATGGAGCCGCCCCCGGTGAGCGGATCGTTAGGCCGGCTTTCGTTCTTCGAGTCGTGCGCGTCGAAGCTCAGCTTGAAGCGGTCGGTGACGTTCCACTGGGCATTGAAGCCGAGCGATCCCAGCTTGTACTTCTGCATGCTGCGCTGCTGTTCAAGCCCGAAATCCTTGGTCCCCGCGACTTCGCGGATGTAGATCGGGGTTGCGACCGCGCCGCTGGTGTCGAAGGTGACATCGGTGTAGTTGCTGTTCTGCAACCACATGCCCTGTTCGCCACGATTCTCGGTGATCTCGTTCGTCGAATAGGTGTAATCGAGGGTCAGGGTCACCGCGTCGGTCGGTGCGAACTGCAGCACCGCCTGGCCGTTGACGCGCTCACGCTCGAACTCGGAGAACGCATAGCGGAGATCGTTCGGGCGACCGTACAGCGCGCCTATCGCCGGTGCATTGACCACGGTCGGGTTGCCGGGCAACGTGCCGGTCCACGGCTGGATGTTCCAGTAGTTGTTGGTGGCCTGCACCGAGCCACCTTTGCGCTTCTGGTAGCTCGCACTCACGCCAACGCCGAAGGTCTTTTCCGGGTTGCTGTAGCTGAAGATGCCGGACAGTTCCGGCGTCAGGTCGCTGTCGAATGGCTGGCTCTGGTCGGAGACGACCTTCGCACCGGCACTGGCGACGGTGCCATCGTGGTCGAACGGCCGCGCCGTCAGGATGTTGATGGTGGCGCCGATGCCACCGCTGGGCACATTGGCCTGGCTGGTCTTGTAGACCTCGATGCCGTTGATGGCCTCGGCGGCCAGCTGGGCGAAGTTGAACGCGCGGGTGCCGCCGTCGACACCGCCGATGGCGACCTGTCCCGAGGCACCGAACGCATCAGCACCCGGCATCTGGCGACCGTTGAGCGTCACCATGTTGAACTGCGGGCCAAAGCCTCGCGCCGTGACCTGCGCGCCTTCGCCATCACGGCGCTCGATGGAGATGCCGGTGATGCGCTGCAGGGACTCGGCCAGGTTGGTGTCCGGGAACTTGCCGATATCCTCGGCACTGATCGCATCCACCACGCCGGCCGAGTCGCGTTTGATGTCCATCGCCTGGCTGAGGCTGTTGCGGATGCCGGTGACCTGCACGGTATCCAGCTGCGTCGGGCTGCTGGGCTGGGCCTGCGCTTGGGCGACGGGCGCCGGCGTTGAGGCGTCCTGTGCGAAGGCGGGATTGATGACCAGGACGCCGCCCACGAACGTGAACATGGCCCTGGAGGTGAACTTCGCCAGCGTGCGGCTCATGAACGAGCCCCCCGGCCTTGGGTACGACGGAACGTAGAAGCGCTCATGACTCTCCCCTCTGACATATACGATCGAATGGATGTACCGCCCCTCCTGGGGGCACGTACGGGCGATGCCCGTCTTCCACACCGAACATCGCAGTGCGCTGTGCGCTCACTGCGACTCACACTCGCTTTCAGGCTTGCCAGAACAGCCGCGTGGTAAAGGGGGGGGTACCCACTGGCCCTTACCCCGGCCAGGTGGTAGCGCTACCATCACGTCACGGCCGCAGACTAATCATCCGGGGTCGCGCTTGTCATCATGCAGCGCAGCAAAGGAAACGAGCCCTTGAAGAACAGCCACAGAACCGTCCGTCGAAAAGCGAGTGCCATCACCATCGACGACGTCGCGGCGCACGCCGGGGTATCCGCGATGACGGTGTCCCGCGTCATCAACGGCCATGCGGGGGTGCGCGAAGGCAACCGCGAGCGTGTCATGCGCAGCGTGCTCGAACTGGACTATCGGCCCAATCCTGCGGCGAGCGCCCTGGCGGCGGCGCAGCACACCTGCATCGCGTTGATCTACACCAATCCCAGCGCCAGCTATCTTCGCGAACTGCTGGTCGGGGCCCTGCGCGGCTCCACCCGGGCCGCGGCGCAGCTGGTGATCGCCACCTGGGACGACCTGGGCGCGCAGGCGCGTCGCGAGGCGGCACGGCAACTGTCCAGCAGCGTGGCGGGCGTGATTCTTCCCCCACCCCTGTGTGAGTCGAAGGACATCGTCGACGAATTCCTGCTCGGCGGCATTCCCGTCATCTCCATCGCGTCCAGCCATTTCAGTGACAGCGTGTCCTGTGTGCGCATTGATGACCGCCAGGCCAGCCATGACATGGTGTCGCACCTGATCCGCCAGGGACATACCCGCATCGGCTATATCAAGGGCGATCCGAATCAGACCGCCAGTGCGCACCGCTGGCAGGGCTACCGGGATGCGCTGGATGACGTGGGCATCCCGTACGACGCTGCACTCGTCCAGCCCGGCTGCTTCACCTACCGCTCCGGACTGGAGGCGGCCGAAGGGCTGCTGGCCCTGCACACGCCGCCCAGTGCGATCTTCGCCAGCAACGACGACATGGCGTCTGCCGTGGTTTCCGTGGCGCATCGTCGCGGCCTGGAGGTGCCGCGCGATCTCTCGGTGGTCGGTTTCGACGACACCTCCGCGTCAACCATGGTGTGGCCGGAGCTGACCACGATCCGTCAACCGGTGGCGGAGATGGCGGACACTGCCATCGACATCCTGTTGCGCGAGATTCGACGCTCCTCTGCTTCGGCGCGCGGCATCGTCAACCATGTGCTTCCGCACCAGTTGGTCACGCGGGCGTCCGTATCGCGGCCCTTGCCGGACATCTAGCCGCCTGGCGCGGAGGCGGCCACTTACAGGCGACGGCCCAGGACCTGGCCCGGCCACCCGTCTATGTTGAAGGTCGACAGCCTTTCGTAACCGCACGATTCGTAGAACCGCACCAGGTCGCCACTGCCTCCGCCATAGCAATCCACGCGCAGGTAGGCGACACCCGCGGCACGTGCCTGCTCGTCGGCGAACGCCATCAGCCGGCGGCCGATACCGCGCACGCGCGGATCCCGCGAAGCAACCAGCACACGGACATAGAGCTCTGGCTGGGTCGCCGCGGGCACGTAAGGCATGGCCTCGCCCAGCGCCAGGAATGCGCGTACCTCACCCTGCCCTGTTTCAGCCACCCAGGCGCCGGGCAGCGCGCAGGCATCGGTCACCTGGGTGATGCGGCGCGGAATGGACGACCATGCTTCGCTGCCCCACTGCTGCGGGTTGCCGATGGCCACGAACCACGCAATCACTTCGTCGAACAACCGCAGCACAGCGGGCGTATCGGTCACGCTGGCGCGACGGATGGTCAGCGCTTCCTTTCCTGGATCAGTCACGCATGTCACTCCTGCCGGTGGCGCTACGCCACGTCCAGCAGTAGTTTGCCGCCATCTGTGGCAGACACCAAGTCTACCGACGCGATGTCTGCGCGATATCGTGCACTGTTATCATGGGTGGCTGTATGGACAGGGATGTTGAAGGATGTTGAAGCTGCGGCTGGCGCAACGCTGGGAGCGATTGGGCAATCGTGATGCCGACGTCGGCGTGATGCTGTTGTTCGCACTGCTCGCCGCGTTCCTCGCCTGGGGCGCCTATACGATGGCCTATCCCGAACACGGCTGCATGCGGATGGGCAAGGGCAACAGCGGCCCGCTCCAATGCGACCCAGGGGAGCTGATGAAAGAAGCGATGGGGCCGATGTTGCTCAGCGCCCTCAGCGCCTACGCCGTCCTCTATGGTCTGTGGGGCTGGATCAAGGACATGGCGAGGCCGCTGACGCTGGACGGCGATACGGCCAGCGCTCCGGATGCCGATCAGCAAGGGCCTTGAGCGGGCCGCTGCCCGTCGGCTCACTTGATCTTCAACTCCGGTAGCAGCGGATCGACGTCCACCAGCTCCAGCGACGTGACCATGTGCAGTGTTCCGTTCTTGTACGCGAGGAAGTGCGGGCTCTTTACATGTGCTTCGTAGGCCTGGCGGTTGGCGTAGATCTCCAGGATGGTCAGTCGTGTCGGATCCTCCTTGTCAAACACCGCATACAGCGACAGAACACCAGGCTCAAGCGCCATTGAAGCGCGGACTTCTTCAGCCAGCGCCTCCCGATAGGCGGGGAGATGGGCAGCGTCCACGGTGATTTTCGACAGTCTCGTCATCTGTGCCTCCTCCGCGCGTGCGCCAAAGGAAAGCGCGATCAGACAGATTGAGATGCCCCACATTGCCTTGTTCATTGCTCTCTCCGACGCATGCGCGTCATGTGATGAAATCCTGTTTCCGCGTCACTCGGTGCGCAGGGAGTCCAGTTGACGTTCAATGGCATCGCGCGCACGCGTTGCCGCGTGCGGGTCGAAACGCGCGTCAAGAACATCGGCCAGCTCACGCAGCTGCTCGACGCTCACGCCGATGTTCATGCTTATCCCCACGTGAGACTGCAGCTGGGGTTCCACCCCGGACATCGCGGCCAGCATGCTGACGGTCGCCAGCTCGCGGCTCTGCCAATCCAGGTTGTCACGTTCGAAGATGTCCCCGAACAGGTGGGTCCGTAGATAGGCGTTGGCCTGTGGCGCGAACTCGAACAAGGGTCCGGCGACCGGCGCACCTGCCAGCGTGGTTTGATTGGCCGTCCCTGCCGCCAGCAACGCATCGCCCTTGGGTATCGGCTTCACCGGTTCGCGACCGGCCTCATCGTGGATGCCGCGCTGCCTGCGCGCGTCCACCACCTTCATCATCTCGCCGAGTGCATTGAGGCTTCTGGGAAAGCCGGCATAGGCGTATACCTGTACGAGGATCTCGCGCACCTCGGCCACGCTCAGCCCGGCGTCCAGGCCGTGATTCAATGCCTCGCCAAGGCGGGCCATGTCACCGGCTGCCGCGGCGGCGCTGATCGGAATGACGGCCTGCTGCCTGGCATCCAGTGTGGTGGCCGGCACGTCAGTGGGATTGATGTTCATCGATGTCTCCTTCGTATGCGTGTCGGAGTGGACCTCCGGGTTGGACCCTACCTTCGTGAGCGCCACGATGTGATGATTCCGCTCGGCCGACCCTGCCGGCAGCGCACCGAATGCGAGGCAAACGCTCAGCAGCTGCCCAGTGATCGACGGCATGCGCCTCATCAGCTTCGGGCCTCCGCAGCCACCGCCGACGGGGCGGCGGACCCGGCGTCCGCGGCCGTGACATAGGCCAGCAGCGCCGCAAACACCAACACGCCGGCACTGGCCAGGAATGTGCCGGCGAAGCCAACGCTGTCCAGCAGCAGGCCGCCGAGTGTGGAGCCCAGCGCGATCGAGCACTGCACCACCGCGACCATCAGCCCCCCACCCGCTTCGGCGTCGTCGTTGCTGAAGGTGCGCGCCAGCCAGCTCCACCACCCCACCGGTGCCGCCGTAGCCAGCAGGCCCCAGGCTGAAAGCAGTGCGCCCGTCGGCCACAGCTGCGGACCCAGCGGAACCAGTGCCGCGGCGATCACCGCCATCAAGGCAGGAACAGTCACCAGCGTGCGGTAAAGCCCGCGCCTGAGGAACGCCCCGATAGCGAGTGTCCCGACCAGGCCGCTTGCACCGATGGCCAGCAGCACCAGCGGGACAGTGGCATCACCCGCGTTGGTGACCCGTTCCAGAAACGGTCGCACATAGGTGAACAAGGCGAACTGGCCCATGAAGAAGGCGCCGCCCGCGGTCATGCCCAACGCGACCACCCGCCGTCGGAGCAGCACAAGCACGCCGCGTTGCGGCTGTCTGCGCTCCGCTGCCATGGACGGCAGGCAGGCCCACTGCCACGCCAGCGCGACAGCCGCCACCGGCAGCAGGCACAGGAACGCCCCGCGCCATCCGATCACACCGCCCAGGTAGCTGCCCAGCGGCGCGGCGATCACCGTTGCCAGCGCGTTGCCGCCGTTGAAGATCGCCAAGGCCCGCGGCACCTGCGCTGCGGGCACCAGCCGCATGGCGGTCGCCGCGGACAGTGACCAGAACCCACCGATCACCACGCCGATCAGCGCACGGCCGATCATGTAGACCGGATAGTTGGGGGCTAGCGCCACGATCAGACCCGACACCGCCATCAACGCAGTCAGCGTAAGAAGCAACGTTCTGCGGTCGATGGTCCCGGCCAGCCGGGAGATCGACAGGCTGGTCAACACCGCGAAGGCGCCCGAGATGGCAATCCCATAGCCGGCAAGGCCCTCGGTCACGCCAAGGTCCGCGGCCAAGGGTGTAAGCAGGCTCACCGGCATGAATTCGGATGCGATCAACGCGAAGACGCACAGCGTCATGGCGAGCACGCCGCCCCAGTTGCCCTTGTCCACGGTGGTGTCGGGACGACTCATTTCCCGGCCAGGCTCTGCTGGAAGAACGTCGTGAGCTTGGCGAACGGAATCAGGTCGGCGCGGTCATACAGGTCCACGTGCCCGGCACCCTTCACCCAGTAGAGCTCCTTCGGTTCGCCGGCCCGCCGATATGCGTCTTCGCTGAACTCACGGGAGTGCGCGGTGTCGCCGGAGATGAAAAGCATCGGCCGTGGCGAAAGGGTCTCGATGTCGTTGAACGGATGGAAGTTGATGAACTTTACCAGGCTGCTGAACAGCGGCTGCGTGGTCAGTTCAGGGCGCTCGCCGGCGGCCGCGTAAGCGCCGCGCGGCGTGCGGTAGAAGTCGAAGAATTCGCGCTGCACGTCCGGGGTATCGGGTTCGAGCGTGTTCACGGTCCCGGGCACATACACGCGCTGCCCGCCCTTGAACTCCACCAGACGCTGCTGCGCGGCCGCCTGGATCATCGCGTTCCGCTGCTCCAGCGATTGCGCATTGTTCAGCCCCTGGCGCACGGCGGCGCCCATGTCGTACATGCTGACCGTCGCGATGGCCTTGATCCGCGGGTCGATCTTCGCCGCGCTGATCACGAAGCTGCCGCTGCCACAGATGCCCAGGCCGCCCACCCGTTCCGGGTCCACGAACGACTGCGTGCTCAGGAAGTCCACGGCCGCACTGATGTCGTCCGAGTAGATTTCCGGCGATACCAGGTGACGCGGCGTGCCCGCACTTTCACCCCAGAAGGACAGGTCGATCGCGAGCGTCACGAAGCCCTGTTCGGCCAGCTTCTGTGCGTACAGCTGCGCGCTCTGTTCCTTCACCGCGCCCATCGGGTGACCGACCACCACGGCTGGCGCGCGGCCATCGCGTCCCGGACCCTTGGGCCTGTACAGCGTGCCCACCACCTCCATCTGGTACTGATTCTTGAACCGGACGCGCTCGCCCGTCACCCGGTCGCTCCTGTAGAAATTGTCCGCCGCCGTGGTCCTGGTGGCCGCTGGCGCGTCAGCCGCCCACGCGGAATGTGGAACGAGGGGGCTGGCGAGCAGTGCCAGCAGCAGCGTGGTGGGTTTCATGCGGACCGCCTCTGGAGGAGTGAGGACGCCACGATAGGCCCGGGCCGTTACCGCGATAAGCCGGCTGAAAGTTGATGCATTACTGAGTTGAGCTCACAATTGGCCCATGAGCGCAGTGAAGACCAACGACCTGCAAGCCTTCCTGGTGGTGGCGCAGGAGCAGAGTTTCACCAAGGCGGCGGCTCGCCTGGGCGTCACCCCGTCTGCGTTGAGCCATTCGATGCGGCTGCTGGAAGAGCGCCTGGGCATCCGGCTGCTGGCCCGGACCACGCGCAATGTCTCCCCGACCGAGGCGGGCGAGCGCCTGATGCGCTCCATCGCCCCGCACTTCGAGGCCATCGGCGCAAGCGTCGAGGCACTCGGCGACCTGCGCGACCGCCCGGCCGGGACGCTGCGGATCTCCTGCACGGATGACTCGATGGAGACCATCATCCGTCCCCGCCTGGCCGGGTTCCTTGCCGAGTATCCGGACATCACGCTCGAGTTCTACGTCGACTACGGCTTCACCAATGTGGTGGAACAACGTTTCGACGCCGGCATCCGGCTGGGCGAGGCGCTGAGCAAGGACATGATCGCGGTCCGGGTGGGTCCTGATTGGCGGCTGGTCGTGGTGGGGTCTCCCGATTACTTCGAGGCGCATCCCAAGCCCAGGAAACCTGCCGACATCACGCGGCACCGTTGCGTGAACATCCGGCACCGCCCGAACGGCGCCATCTATGCCTGGGAGTTCGACGAGAAGGGCAAGGAATTCACCGTGCGTGGCGACGGGCCGCTGGTGTTCAACAGCATGGTCCACGTCATCAATGCCGCACTCGACGGGCTGGGCCTGGCGTATGCGCCCGAGCCCATGGTGGCCGATCACATTGCCGAGGGGCGGCTGGTGGCCGTCCTGGACAAGTGGTGTGTGCCCTTCCCCGGCTATCACCTCTACTATCCGAACCGTCGCCAACCCTCGCCGGCATTCTCCGCGTTGGTCGCGTGGCTCAAACGGGATGCCTAGCGCTCACGCCCATGAGCCGTTGAACAGGAAGAATGCGCCCAGGATCCAGACAAGCAGCATCAGGTGCCCGCGCTGCAGGTCGTCCTGACGGATCCAGTACGCAAACCAGAGTCCGCCGAGGTGCATGGCGAGCAGCAGGAGGGCGAAGAAACTCAGCGCCAGGTTCAACCACGGACGGGCCTGATCAATGCCGCTCGCAAACAGAAGCAGACAGCATCCCATCGCCATCGCTGAAAGCGCGAGGAGCTTCAGGGCCAGCAGCGCAAGTGCTGCGATTCTGCTCAGGACACTGGACGTCACCGCACGCGTCGCAAGCGCCGTTTCTACCGGCGGTGCCTGCCGCAGGAGTGCCATGGACAGGGTGATGCCCACCGCTCCGGCCAGTTCGCGGAATGCTCTGATGTTGTCGATGACGGCGATTGCCAGCCAGACAGTCAAGCCCGTCGCGTAGACGGCTTGGAACAGCCAGATCGACGTCGGCAACGACATGGGGAATCCATCCTGAGGAAGCTGGGCTGAGCAGCCTATTACCTCAACCGCGATTCAGGTCAACAGCGACCTCTTCCCCATTCGCGCGAAACCCCAGCCCGACCTCATCGAGGCGAGGGCTGGGGCAGTCTGACAGTGAGAAGCCACGACCGCGCCGTGGCTGGCACCCGGGGTGCGCGTTCTTATCGGTGCAGTGCGTCGATGATCACGCCGGTTGCGATCTCCACCAGCAAGTACTCGGTATCCGACTGTCGAACCCAGCGCTGACCGCGACCAGGATCCCGCAGACGATAATGCGCGTAGTCGTCCACCCAGTAGCGGCGGTCGACCTCAGCCCAAGGCAGCCTCTCCCCGCGTCGCCATGCCTTTTTCTGCCATCCCGGCGGTGGGGCATCGCGGTTGTGGGGGCCGCCGGCGTGAGGGGGTGGACCATTGCCCCGTGCATGGTGCGGCGGGTCGGCCCAGGCGGGGGCTGTGGTCATCGCCACTGCGGCCGTCAACGTAATGCCAAGCAAGCGTCGGATTTTCATAGGACAGCCTCCACTTCGGCCGCAGCGTGCGGCGTCACAGCGGCGAATATAGGCCGCTGCGTGTGAACGGATCGGGGCGGCCTGCCTTGACGTCATGGGAGCTCCGGTACCTTCTCGACCCGCGCCTCCCCATTCAGCCTGCCGCTTCCAGCGTGCTGTCTGGCATGACAAGCCGTGAGGCGCAATCGTACTTCACCGCGAACGTGACCAGCAGTAGCGGCAGAGTGAGGTTTCACCGGGTTTCATGGCAGCGATGCCGCGGCTGACCAGGAAAACCAGAAGCGCCCAGACCCACACAGGGGCATGCACCAACCCACCACAGGTGTCAGGCATCCGGAATTACTTCACCCTTGCCAGCGCGGTTCTCCCGCGCCGCGATTTTCTCCACCAACGTATCGATCGCTGTTTCCATGGCGCGCGCAGTCTGGTCGCCGCTCTGGTTGGTGATCACGAAGATGCCGAGGTCGTACTTCGGCAGGATATAGACATAGCACTGCGAGCGCGGCACGCCACCATGGTGCGCATAGTAAGTACCCTTCAGGGGGTCGCCACGGACGATGTTCCAGAAGTAGCCGATGCTGGACTCGGCATCAAAGGTGACCAGGGTACGATGCGATTCCTTTGCCACGGGCCCGTCGGCCAGCTGGAACTTCAGGTACTTCACCATGTCGGGAAGCGTCGCCTTTGCGTTCCCGGATGCACCCCACGGCAACTGTGGCATCGGCGTGGTCGGTACTGGGTTGTCGCTGTGATAGCCGACCGCAAGACGGGGCGCCTCCTCATCGCTCAGCCTGATCCTGAGGCCCGTCATCGCCGCAGCGTCGCCGAGGTATGCGCGCAACAGCGACTCGTAATCCTTCTTGTAGACCACTTCCAGGACATGTGCCGTCAGCTCCGTCCCGGCACTGGAATAGCCGTAATCCTTCCCCGGCACCCGGGGAATCTCGACCGTGTGCAGGTCCCGGAGGAAGTCCGCCTTGTCGTAGTGCGCATAGACGGCATTGAGCGCGTCGGGCGTACGGTGATCCGTAAAGTCGGCGAGCACCGTGTTCGCGCGTTCCGGCAACATGTTTGGCAAGCCACTGGTGTGCGACAGCAGGTGCCGGATGCGGATGGGGTCGCCTTCGTACTGCAGATTCGGATAGTCACCCTGCAGATACATCCGAACGTCGTCGTCCAGCCCCACCCTCCCGTCCCGCACGGCATTGGCCATCAGGGTGCCGGCCAGGGTCTTGCTCAACGAACCGATTTCGTAGAGGGTCGCATCGGTCGGCGCGCCCGGCTTCCCGGCTTCCATGTCGCCGCGATGCCGGATGAACGCCTTGCCCCGATACACGACGCCGATCGAGGCTGAGTGGAGCAAGGGCTGCTCGACCAGCGCTGCGGCGACCTCATCGATCTCCGCCCCGAGATCCTTCGCTGGGCCCTTTCCGCCCGCGCAGCCCGCGGCAAAAAGCGCGGCGGACAGAACGAGGCAGCGCAACCACGCACTACTGGGAACACTCATGGACGTCGCGTGCATGCGTAGGCGCTTGAGGAGGATGTGGCAGAGCGCGATCTTAGAGGTGCTGGGGCCCTGCAACAAGGCGATGTCCATGGTGGGCGGCGCCCTACTTGCGGCCACGGTAAGGCTCACACCCAATGCCATCGTTGTCGCGGTCAAGGTGAGGCCCATATCCAGGGTCTCCGCGGCGCACGGGTGCCGCGCCGGCTGCACGAGCTTCAGCACAGTTGAAAATGTTCGAGCCCTCGCGGCGGGAACAGGAGCATGCCGCCCCCCGTCAGGCTGTCCTACCTGGCGGCAAGGCTATCACGCAGGTAGCTCGTCCTCTCGCGCTACCTGTGCATACCTGTGCAGGCTGTATGAACTGGGCGCGGTCTACGACGCCCTCGGCTACAGGTCCACCAGAGAGCTGCTCACCGCAACAGCCAACCGCCAGGCAGCGACGCGTGCAACGCCTGCTCGATGATGTCGGCCAGATGCGCGGCCGGTGCGCTGTTCTGCTGCGGCGCGCGGTGCAGTGCCAAGCCCAGCGACGGCAGCGGCGGCAGCCCATGCGCACCGGCGGGTAGTGCGCGCAGCGTGGTTGGCAGTCCGATCGGCGTGCGCAGCGCGACGCCGAGCCCGGCGGCGGTGGCTGCCCACAAGCCACCCAGACTGGGGCTGGTGAAGGCCAGCCGCCACGCGATGCCGTGCCGGTCCAGTGCCTCGCAGGCCAGGGTACGCATCAGGCACGGTGCCTCCAGTGCGATCAGCGGCAACGGCTCGTCGTTGTTGCGGTGCCAGTGTGGGCCGCCGTCGGCCGCGCTCAGCCAGCACAGCGGTACCGTCGCGATCCGCGCCGCTGCGGCATTGCCCTCGTCCCACGCCAGTGCCAGGTCGAGCTGGCCGCTGGCCACCTTGTCCAGCAGCTCGGCATTGCGTGCGATGCGACCCTCGATGCGCACCTGCGGATGGGCCTGTGCGAACTGCCCCAGCACCTGCGGCAGCACGTTTTGCCCGAAGTCCTCCTGGATGCCCAGCCGCACCCAGCCCTGCAGTGGCTCGCGGTGCAGCGCCGCGACCGCCTCGTCGTTGAGCCCGAGCATGCGCCGCGCGTAGGACAGCAGCACCTCGCCCTCCCCGGTCAGGCCCAGCCCGCGGCCGGAGCGGCGCAGCAGCGGCACCCCGGCCTGCTCTTCAAGTTTCTTCAACTGTGCGCTCACCGCCGAGGTGGAGCGGCCCAGCCGGTCGGCGGCGCGCGCGTACGAACCGGCATCCAGGCCGGTCACGAAACTGCGCAGCGCATCCATGTCGAGATTGGTCAGACGCATATGACTGTTCCATATTCCGGGATTGGCGATCCCGAATAATCCGATTTTCAGGACGCCCCAGGCAGGCGAGAGTACACCTCCCCGCCCCGCTTCGGAGCTCTCCGTGCCCATTACCCGCGTCTCGCTCCTCGCCGGCCGTTCGCCGGCCTACCTCGGGGCGCTCACCAACGCCCTGGACCGCGCACTGGTCGAAAGCTTCCAGGTACCGCCACACGACCGGTTCGTGGCCGTGCACCAGCATGCCCCCGGCGAACTGGTGTTCGACCGGCATTACCGTGGCGGCCCGCGCTCGGACCAGTACGTGCTGTTCCATATCACCACCGGCAAGCCGCGCAGCGCCGCGACCAAAGCGGCGTTCTTCCGGCGATTGGTTGATGAGCTGGAACAGGCGCCGGGCATTCCCGCCCAGGATGTGATGGTGGTGATCGCCGAATCGGGCTGGGAGGACTGGTCGTTCGGTGGCGGCATTTCGGCGGCCGATGACAGCGGGACAGCACCATGATCGCCATGCAATACAGCGTCGTTCTGGACGACGCCCATGACATGGCGCAGATCGACCGTCGCATCACCGACAAGGGGCCGCTGTTCGACGGTTACCCGCAACTGCGCATGAAGGCCTGGCTCAGTGCGCGCCGGCAGGCGGGTGTGCACGGCAGCGTCAATCTGTACGCGCCGTTCTATCTGTGGGCAACACCGCAGGGTCAAACCGACTTTCTGGCCAGCCCGCCATTTGCCACGCTGTGCCGCGACCTGGGCCGGCCGGCGGTGCAGACCTGGTTGCCGTGGCATGCCGAACTGGCGCCGGGGCTGGCGCAGGCGCGCCACGCCAGCCGCACCATCACCCCGATCAGCGCCGATGCTGATCTGGCGGCACTGCGCGCCCAGGCCGTTGCCGAGGCGCGCGATGCGATCGCACGCGGCGCGCTGGCGGTGGTAAATGGGTTCGATCCCGCTGGCTGGACTCAGCTGCGCCTCCAGCTATGGAAGCAGGCTCCTGTCCTGGAGGACGCGGCGGCGCAGGCATATGCAGTCGGGCATGTGTCGTTGCCGACCGCGTGAATACGCCGGGCCTGCCGCATCCGACCAATCTTGCGAGGATGATCAGAGCATCGCTGGAGAACGTCTCGCGGCCTCACGACTATCACTCGATCACCACGCCCGGCTTCCAGCCACTGCCTGCCAGGATGGTGTGGGGGTCGCCCATCGTGATGATCTCCTTGAGCGCCTGACGCTTGTCTTTGGCATTGAAATAGTATGCTTTGACGATGCGATAGCCGACCCAGTAACCGATGTCCTGTGGATTGGATGCGGAGGAGTTGTACAACCAGTTTGACAGATCGGTTGATCCCATCTCTGCCTGGAATTTTGACTCGATTTCCAGCTCCCGCCCCTTCACCAGGTCAGCCATGTAAGCGTAGGCGACATCACCGGTAAGCAGCTCCGTCAAAAATTCGGCTGAGCCTTCGACAAGCGATACATCAAGAACCGTGGGGTCTGGCTTGTCGGTCAGCGCGGGATTCTGCTGGACATGGACGAATTCATGGACCATGACGCGCACGAAGCGATCTTCGACATCCGGGTTGATGAAGGTGGTCGCGCACAGCGCCTCCAGTCCGATATTGATGCCGTCATTGGGGCCCGCGACAGCAACGGGGCGCCCGCGCCCTACCGAAACCGTCACCGCCGGAAACCGGGCGCCAGCGTACATTTCTGAGAAGAGACTCAACGCGCGGCCCACGCGGATCCTGGCGGCAGGGAGCACCGTGGCGCACTTGCGTGCGTCGACATAGATTTCCGGTCTATCGGCGATGGCTTTGGCGATGCGCTCCCCGGTGATATTGCGGATGCGGGCGAAGTGCTTCAAGCCTTCGGACCCCATCGCCAGATAGTCGCGCTGCAGCTGATCCGCTGTCGGCTTGCCATCGGAAGCCTCGTAGATCGCATAGAAGCGGTCGACGTCGCTGGTCACCACAAGCGGCTCAGCGCCGGCTGGAGAAACCAGCATCGCTTGCGCGGCCCCAAGTCCAAGAACGATGAGGGCGGTCGCTGCCTTCCGTGGTACAACCCGGCGCGCAGGGTCAGCGAGTGCGGTCATGCGCAGGTGGTGCAGAGACGACATGGAGATACCTCTCGGAGGATGGATTCATGGGTGACGTCCCCGGCCGGCACGCCTCGCTCAGCTCCTGCGCATCAGGACCATCTTCTCCTGCGACATGTCCCGCATCGTGTACGGAATGCCCCCCGTGCCGTAGCCCGACTCGCGGCGGCCGGCGAAGGGCATCCAGTCGGTGCGGAACGCCGTGGGGTCGTTGATCATCACGGCCGAGGCATCCAGCCGGTTGGCGGCGCGCAGGGCGACGTCGATATCCTGGGCGAACACGCTGGCCTGGAATGCAGTGGGCAGGGAGTTGGCACGCGCGATCGCCTCGTCAAGATCGGTGTAGCGATAGACCGCCACCACCGGGCCGAAGATCTCCTGCGTGGTCACCCGCGCGTCGCTGGCCGGATCGAGCAGTACGGTGGGCTGCAGCGTGGTCTCCGAGAGGCGCTTGCCGCCCGTGGCGAGCTGCGCGCCGCCGCGCACGGCGTCCTCGATCCATTCGGTGACGCGGTCCGCCTCGCGTGGCTGGATCAGCGGGCCCACCTCGGTGTCCTTCAGCGTGGGATCGCCGGTGCGCAGGCATTCGACCCGGGCGATGAGGGCCTGGGTGAAGTCATCGGCAACCGCGTCGTGGACGAAGATGCGCTGCGTGGAGACGCACACCTGGCCCGCATGGTAGTAGCCACCCTTGACGATCGGCTCGATGACCTTGGCCAGATCGGCACTGCGGTCGACGATGGCCGGCGCAACGCCGCCATGCTCCAGCGCCGAACGTGCACCGTGTGCCAGCTTGGCATGCAGCGACCACCCTACCCGCGCCGAGCCGATGAAGCTCAGGAAGGCAATACGGCGGTCCGTGGCCAAGGCCTCGGCCAGATCGTTGCCTTCCGGGAGGAAGCTCTGGCACCACGGTTCGGGCAGTCCGGCTTCATGCACCATCGCCACGAATTCCAGGCAGGACAGCGGCGTTGCCGAGGCCGGCTTGATGATGACCGGGCAACCGACCGCGATGGCCGGTGCAACCTGGTGGACGATGAGGTTCAGCGGGTGGTTGAACGCCGAGATCGCCGCCACGACGCCGATCGGCTCGCGGGTGGTGAACGCCCAGCGTCCCTCCGACGCTGCCGACAGCCCCATCGGTATTTCGCGGCCGGCAAAGTTGCGCAGCTCATCGGCGGCGTTGTGGACGCCATCGATGGCGCGCGTGGTCTCGATGATGGCATCCGGCAGCGGCTTGCCACCCTCGCGGGCAATCTGCAGGGCGAGGTGGTCGCGCCTGGCGTCCATCAAGGCGGCAAGCCTGCGCAGGATCGCGATGCGCGCGTGCGGCGCAAGCCAGCCGTCGCGGTCCTTGAAGACCCGCTCGGCGGCGCTGAGCTTGTGCTCCAGCGCGGTGGCAGTGTCGAAGCCGATTTCTGCGATCGGGGCGCGGTCGAAGGCCTGTACGACGGTCAACATGCGGGACTCCTTGAGGGTGTGGCATCGGAGGCGATCATGCGCAGACCACGTTCGGGGTGCGGTTGCGCAGTTCATCCACCAGCACGCGGGTGTTCTCGGAATAGTCGATGGGCACGTCCAGCACGTGGACGCCGCCGCCCGCGAAGGCGGCTTCGATCATCGGCACCAACTGGTCGACGGCCGTCACCCGGCTGCCCTTCGCGCCGTAGGCCTCGGCATACTTCACGAAATCAGGATTGCCAAAGCGCATCCCGAAATCCTCGAAGCCATCCACCGCCTGCTTCCAGCGGATCATGCCGTAGGCACTGTCGTTGAGGATCACCACGACCAGGTTGAGCCCGAGCCGGACGGCGGTTTCCATCTCCTGCGAGTTCATCATGAAGCCGCCATCGCCGCACACGGCCATGACGCGCCGCTGCGGGTACAGCATCGCGGCCATCATGGCGGACGGCAGGCCGGCCCCCATCGTGGCCAGCGCATTGTCGACCAGCAGCGTGTTGGCGACATGCGTGCGGTAGTTGCGCGCGAACCAGATCTTGTACATGCCATTGTCGAGGCAGACGATGCCGTCGTCCGGCATGGACTGGCGCACGTCATGCACCAGCCGCTGCGGCGTCACCGGGAAACGGTCCTCCTCCGCGCGGTCGTTGAGCCGGGCCAGGATGTTCTGGCGCAGCTCGATCATGCCGTCATCGGCCGTCAGGCGCCCTTCCAGGCGCCCGGCCAGGGCATCCACCGAGGGGCCGATATCGCCCAGCACCTCGATGTCGGGGTGGTAGACCTGCTCGACCGTGGCCGACTGGAAGCTGATATGGATGACCTTGGGGCCACCGCCGCTCTTCATCAGGAACGGGGGCTTTTCAACGGTGTCATGGCCGATGGCGATGATCAGGTCCGCGCGGGCGACGGCCTCATGTACATAGTCGCCCTCGGAGAGCGCGGCCGTGCCCATGTAGAGGTTGGAGCCGCCGGTCACCGCACCCTTGCCCATCTGCGTGTTGAAGAACGGCAGCCGGGTGCGCGCCACGAACGCGGACAGCGCCTCGGTGAGCCACGGCCGGCTTGCGGCCGCGCCGATCATCACCAGCGGCCGCTTGGCCGCGAGGATGGCGGCTTCCGCCCTATCCAGCGCGGCAGCAGGCGCGATCGGACGTTCCAGGGGATGCACGGGAATGACGGGCACATCTTCCACTTCCTCACCGGCGACATCCTCCGGGAGCTCCAGGTGTACCGGGCCCGGGCGTTCTTCCATCGCCACGCGGAACGCATCCCGGACCGTGGCGGGAATCGCGGCCGGGCTGACGATCTGGCGCGTCATTTTCGTGAGTGGCTTCATCGACGCCACGATGTCCACGATCTGGAAGCGCGCCTGCTTGGCGCTCATCACGGCCTTCTGCCCGGTGATGAGAATCATCGGCCACGCACCAAGGTGGGCATAGGCCGCGCCGGTCGAGAAGTTCAGTGCGCCCGGGCCGAGCGTGGCCAGGCACACGCCGGGCCGGCCGGTGAGCCGGCCGTGGGTAGCGGCCATGAAGGCGGCCGCCTGCTCGTGGCGGGTGAGGACGAGCTGGATGCGCGAGTTCCGCAGCGACTCCAGAAAGTCCAGGTTCTCCTCGCCCGGCACACCAAAGATGCGGTCCACGCCTTCGTTTTCCAGCGCTTTGACCAGTAGATCCGAGCCCTTCTGCATAGCGTTGATCCTTGCGGTGAGGATGGGCTCACTATACGCCGGGTTGTTTTCCCGCCCGGTGACAGTCGTTATCCCGTGTGAAATCATGCAACGTTGTCCATCCGGCAACAGCGCGTGTTCAAACGTCTCTTCAAGAGAAGCAACAAGGAGGTTGCGGCCGAACCAGGTCTCGACGTCCGCAGTCAACGTCCTTCAGCGGGTGAAATCCGGGTCGAAGGCCTGAGCGAAACCCTGTTCCTGTCGCCGTTGCCGGTTCACACCGGCCAGGTCCAGGCATCCCGTCGAAACTTCTCGGACGTGAATGATGTGTTCCTGGAGATGGGCGGAAGCAACTGGGGAACGGTCGAGGGAAGCAAATGGCTGGCCGGGGCCATCTCGTTGCTGGTGCTGATGGTCGTCGGCGTGCCGGCCCTGATGGTTCTGTACGGCGTGCTTGCCTATCCGCAGAACTGGCCGGATCCCTGGGGCGAGTTGAAAGCGTTCATCCAGGTCTTTGCGCTGGGGTCGCTTGGCGGCCTGCTTCCCTTGGGAGCATTCGCCTACGGCCTGCTCGGTGACACATTCAAGCGTGACAAGCCCTACCCCGTGCGCTTCAACCGCCAGCGCCGCGAAGTCTGCTACATCGACCGCAAGACCCGCCGCGTCCTGATCGTGCCATGGGAAAGCGTTGTCGCCTGGGTATCCAGTTCCCAGGGCGTGACCGCTTACGGCGCGACCCGCCAGTACACCTTCGGCATGGGGCTGGAGGATGAAGCGCTGGACAGGGTGCAGTTCATCCTGTTGTCCCAGCCGAGTGATTCGTACTCTCTGGGCATGTGGACGGCGATCCGCAACTACATGGAAGACCATCAGCAGTTCAATGCGCCGAACCGCTGGTTCAAGGCACTCGGCCTCACGCCGAGCGCGGATCGCCTGAAGACCTACGAGGGCATGCACACCTTCGAGATCGAGCGTGAGGATGCTCGCGCGATGGGGTCGCTGGACGATGGCGGCGACGATCTGACCCCGGAGCAACGGGAGAAGTACGGATACAGCACGCGCTCCTACTGGCCGCTTCGTCGCTGGTACCTCTGGCGCGTACTGACGTTCTGGAAGGCGCCTTATCTGCTGGCCGAATGGGTTCATCGCCGGGACCGACCTGTGCTGCCGGAAGCAGTGGTGGCCTGGTCCCAGGCACTGCCGGAAGCGCAATGGGCCACGCCCAGCGCCGCGCTTGTGAAAGCCAATCAGATCGTGAAAACGGCGATGGATAAACAGGGCGCGACCTTCGTCGATGCCTGCAAGGCAGCCGGACTGCAGTGAGGGGGCGGCCAGGAAGCGCCTGCATGCGCGGCTTCCGCTCGGTTGACAGGGTACTTCCGGGTGGCCGAGTCTTCGATCCAGCCACCATCGCGCCATCCCTCGGCCTCCAGCCACACCAGCAGGTACACACCCGATGAGCCTCGAGATTGACGCGATGACGAACGATGCCTTCGACGCCGAGCGATCGCGGCGACGTTTTCTGGGCGCCTGTGCGCTCGGTGCCGCCGGCGCCCTGCTGCTGCCGGCGCAGGCCGGCGCCGCTGCCCCGGCGGCTTCCGCACGCCCGCAGTGGCCGGGCTATCGGCGCGCCACCGTGATCGATGCGCTCAGTGGCGGCCCACTCGATACACGGGACACCACCGACTACGCGCCGCTGAGTGCACGTTCCCTGGCCGACGCGCGCGCCTCCGGGCTGACCGCCTGCACCATTACCGTCAGTGGCGTCGGCAGCTACCTCAACGACTACGCGTTGACGATGCGCAACATCGCCTACTGGAATGCGCAGCAGGCACTGCATGAGGACGCCCTGAGCCTTGTGCGTACCGGTGCGGACCTTGTCGATGCCAAACGCAGCGGGCGCCTCGGCATGATCTACGGCTTCCAGGATGCGACGCCGTTCGGCGAAGACAGTGAACGCTTCGATACCTTCCATGGCCTGGGCGTACGCGTCTACCAGCTCACCTACAATCGCCGCAATCTGGTCGGTGACGGCTGCCTCGAGCCGGCCAATGCAGGGCTGAGTCGATTCGGTCGCGAGCTGGTCGAGAAGATCGATGCCGGCCGAGGGCTGATCGATCTCTCGCATGCTGGCCAGCGCACCACGCTGGATGCGATCGCAGCGTCCAGGCACCCGGTCACGATCAGTCATACCGGCTGTGCCGCCCTCGCCGACAACCCGCGCAACAAGAGCGATGAGGAACTGCGCCAGCTTGCGGCACGGGGCGGAGTCGCGGGCATCTACCTGATGCCGTTCCTGCGCCAGCAGGGGCAGCCGACGGCAGAGGACCTGATCCGCCACATCGAACACGCCATCAACGTCTGTGGCGAGGAACACGTCTGCCTGGGCACCGATGGCATGATCTCCTCGATCGACCTGACCCCGGAGTACCGCGAGCGGCTGCGCGCCGTCGTCGAGGAGCGCGTCAGACTCGGCATCTCCGCGCCCGGTGAAAGCGGCGATGTGGTCACCTTCCTGCCCGACCTCAACCAGCCCGATCGCTTCGACCGCCTGGCGTTCCTGCTGTCCCGGCGCGGGCACAGTGACGCCCGCATCGAGAAGATCCTGGGCAGCAACTACGCACGGCTGTTCACGGACGTATGTGGATGATGGCGCTCATCCGTCGCCGCTGCAGATACAGCACGATGCCCGCCAGGAGCGCGGCCACGGCCCCTGCCAGCGGCACCGATGCCAGCGTCGCGTAGCTGATCGTCAGGCTGCCCACGGCGCCGCCCAGCGCGGTGCCCAGGTTGAACGAGGCGATGTTCAGTCCGGCCGCCACCGAGCTGTAGCCGGGAATGAAGTGCTGGGCCTGCTTGAGCAGGCGCAGGGTCAGCAGCGTCACGATGGAGAAGAAGCAGATGCCCAGTGTGCCGATCAGGAGCATCATCATGGCCGGCACACCTGCGAAGCTGTACAGCACGAGCAGATTCACCGCCAACGCGACCAGCGCCAGCCGGAGGCTGCGATCCCCATCCATGGCATCGCCGAGGAATCCGCCGAGCAGATTGCCTGCGATGGCGCAGACACCGAACAGCAGCATGCCCAGGCTCAGCCACTGCACGTCCACGCCGGTGACCTGCTGCAGATAGGGCGAGACGAAGGTGAAGAACGAGAACGTGGCGACGCTGACCAGCGCGCCGATGCCCGCCGTCATCAGCAGCTGCGGGTGGGTGATGGCCTGGATGCCCTTCCATGCGCCGCCTGGGGCGGACGGAGCAGCGGTCCCACCCCGCGGCATGCACAGCGCCAGGCCCAACATGCCGGTCACGCTGAGCGCCCCGATGGTCAGGAAGACCACCCGCCACGACCACACGCTGCCGAGGTAGGTTCCGATCGGAACGCCGAACGCCAGGGCCAGTGTCAGTCCGATCCAGACCACCGACAGCGCCCGGCCGGACCGCTGCGGCTCGACCAGTCGCGTGGCTGCGTCCGAGGCCACCGCCATGAACACGCCGTGGCCGAGGCCGACCACGAAGCGGATCACCAGCAGGGTCACCAGGTTCGGTGACGCACTCATCAGCACGCTGCCCAGCCCAAGCAATGCGGTGGCCAGCAGCAGGATCTGCCGGTCCCGCCAGTGGGCGACCAGGGCGGTGATGAAGGGTGCACCGATGGCCGCGCCCAGCGCATAGGCCGCGATGGCCGTGCCGACGAGGGAGATCCGCGCATCGAGATCATCGGCAATGGCGGTCAACAGGCCCGCGACAACGAATTCAGACAAACCGAACGCGAAGGCGCACAGCGAAAACACATAGATGGCAGCAGGCATTGCGGATCCTCGACGGCGGAGCTGCCGAAGACTAGTGCCTGCTGGGATGTGGGTGAAGGACCGTCTGCATACCGCGGCAAGATGCGGCGCGTCTCATCGCTTCAAGGCGGTGGCAGCGCCTGCAGCACGGCGTCGATCAGCCGGTCGCGGATCGCGGAGGCGCGGTTCTCGTTCCATGCCATGAACAGGTCCAACCGTGCCATGGCCTCGGGCGCATCGACCTGGAGCGGGCGGAACACAACATCCGGCCGTGCGTCCGTCGCCAACGAGGCGGGCAGCAGCGCGATGCCGAACCCGGCGGCCACCAGGGCGATCAAGGTCTGCATCTGCCGGCCGTGCTGCACGATGTCGGGCACGAACCCGGCGCCCTGGCACAGGCTGATGAGCTGGTCATGAAAGCCCTTGCCCAGGGTCCTCGGCGACGCAACGAACGCCTCGTCCCTGAGGGAAGCCAGGTCGACGGTCGGGCTTGCTTCAAGGCGATGGCCAACGGGCAGCGCCACGCAGATGGGTTCGCTCAACACCGCGGCCAAGCGCAGGTGCGGTGTCGTCGTTCCCGGTGCCCGCATGAAGCCGATGTCCGCCCTGCCCTGCTCCAGCGCGTTGATCTGCTCCTGGGTAGTGGCCTCCCGCATCGTGAAGGTGATGCCGGGGTTTGCCTGTCGAAACGTGCGCAGCACGCGCAGCAACGGGACATACGGGGCGATGTTGATGAAGGTCAGGGTGAGGTGACCTTCGATGCCCTGTGCGACCCGGCGCGTCTGCGCCACGCCCTCTTCGAGGGACTGCACCGTGCGGCGGGCGGTTTCAAGGAAGGCTGCGCCGGCCGGGGTCAGCGCCACGCTGCGATTGGTCCGTTCGAACAACGGCGCGCCCACGAGGCCTTCGAGCCGGCGGATGGCCTGGCTCAGCGGCGGCTGTGCCATGTGCAGCCGCTCGGCCGCGCGATTGAAATGCAGCTCCTCGGCCACGGCGATGAACTGCTGGAGCAGGCGGGTCTCGATCATCGGGGCGTCTCCGCTTCCATCAGCTCCCGGCGCTGGGCCTCGATCCATGCGTCGCCGGCGGCACGTGCCTGGGCATCCAGTTCCTTGTTCTGCCGCTCGATCTCCTGATACTCCGCCCATACCTCGGGTGTGATCGTGTCGAGTCGATGGTCGGAACGCAGCGCGATCGAGGGAGCGGCGCCCGTGGAGACCGTGAAGTTGTCGAACAGCCATTGCCGTCGCTGCTCGGGCGAGGCATGCAGCAGGTCGGGCTCCGCATAGGTCTGCATCGGCAGGGTCTGCTCGGCAAGCGGGGTATCCGAAGAAATCCGTGCCAGCCTGACGACGAGGCGCTCATGGTCCCGGTCCTTCCGGTACAGGGCGACGGTGTCGCCGTCGATCCACAGCGCATACCAGTACCCCGCGATGGGATGGACCTGGAAGGGCCGTTCACGGACCAGGATCAGGTCGCCGGGGTCCTGGTAAAACGCCCGCCAGCCCGGAGCGGCCGGGCGGATGCTGCAGTCGGCCGTCCCTTTCATGATCGTGTCCAGCGTCGGCGTGCCATTGCGTGCGGCAAGCCGCGTCGTCCAACAGCGTGAGCCGTCACGGTTATGCGAGGCGATCAGCACCGCGTCTTCGTCCAGCACCACGGCATCGGTATGCACGAACTGATCGCCCGCTGCGTCACGATCCTGCAGGAGCGCCGAGAATCCTTGATCGGACAGCCTGTTGCCGTCCACGTACAGCACGTACGTCGTGTAGTGCTGATACCGGCTGACGTTGATGTCCAGTCGGCTTTCGGTCACGGCCACGACCTTCAACGTGTCCGAGGACAGCACGGTTTCCCGGTGGGTCCGGGCACATCCCGTCAACAGCGGCGCCGCACACACCAGCAGCGCGGCGGAACGCAGGAGGGAATCCAGTCTGAAGCTCATCGCGCTGCGGCCTGCGGGTGTGGGGCGGACCCGTGCAAGCATATCTGCTTCGGCGACGCGTATCGGCCCGCATAGCGCGCCTTCGTGGCGTTGTCGGCCAGCGCGGCACCGGAAGGTGCCGCGCCGCCCTGCCCCGCTCGATCAGAAGCTGTAATCGAGCGACACACCCACCGTGCGCGGCTGCATCATCACCGCATTCCAGCGCCGGTACTCCTGCGCGCCTGCCGCAGGAATCGTCCTGCCTGCCGCCACGTAGATGTCCTTGTTGGTGAGGTTGGTGATGAAGAAGCGCACGGTCGTGTTCTGGCTGCTCACTTCCGCGGTCAGGTCGACCGTGGTGTAGCTGGGCAGATCGAAGGACTGCGTCGACGCCACCGAGGCCGCGCGCTCGCCGTAATAGCGCAGCGCGCCACCGACGCTCCAGCCCCACTCGCCACTCGTCGGGAACTGGTAGTCGGCCTGCAGGCTGCCTGCCCATTCGGGCACCTGCGGCAGCTGTGCACCGGATTCGGCCTGGTTGGGGCCCCCCGGGCGGGCCGGCGGAATCGGCGCGGTCAACTTCGCATCGGTGTAGGTCAGGCTGCTGCTCAGGCGCAGGCCGTCGACCGGCATCAGTGCGCCGGTGAATTCAACGCCCTGGCTGCGCGCTTCGCCACCATTGACGCCATAGGAGATGCCCTGGGGCGTGAGCAGGTTCAGGCGGATGTCATCCCAGTCGATCCGGAACGCCGCCACTTCCACCAGCGCACGCCGATCCCAGAAGTGGGTCTTGAGGCCGGCTTCGTAATTGATCAGCGTGTCCGACTTCACCTGCGGCGGCACATCGGGGGCGGCCGGCAGGATGGGGTTCGGGCTGCCAGCGCGATAGCCGGTGGCCACGCGCACGTAGGCCATGGTGTCTTCGCCCAGGAACAGCCGCGGACTGGCGCTCCAGGTGGTCACGCTTTCCGAGGATTCGGTGATGCGCTGCACCCCGTCGCCGCCCAGCGGACCGCCGAGCGTCTGGCGGAACTCCTGGTCATTGCGCGCATGGCGCACGCCCAAGGCCAGATCGAAGCGGTCGGTGAATTTCCAGGTGGCGTTGCCGAACAGGGCCTTTTCTTTATAGGTGGTCAACACCGAGGCGGTGAACAGATCGAGCACCGGGATGAACGCCGGGCTCAATGCACTGCCACGCTCGGTGTAGGTGGCATCCTCATCGGTGTAGAACGCGCCGAGCTGCCACTCCAGGCGGCTGTCGCCCTTGGAGGTCAGGCGCAGTTCCTGGGTCCACTTCTTCAGTTCGATATCCGTGTCCAGGCCAGCATAGGCCATCACCGGACCGACGCCCGGCTTCTGGCCGAGCAGCGGGATGTACTCCACCGACTGGTCCTGAAGGCGCCACGAGTTGGATTTCATCCAGCTGCTGGCAGAGGTGAAATCGGCCCAGCCGAGATCCCAGTCCACCGTCAGGCCGTACACGTCGTACTTGATCGTGCTGGGCTGCAGGAACAGGTATTCATTGGCGTAGCCGGGCAGCTTCGGTTTGAAGGTGGCCGGGTCCAGTGCGACCGTCGCGAAATTGTCGCCCTTGTTTTCCTGGCGCATCGCGGTGAGCAGGACATCCACCGTGTCCGACGCCTTCCACAACAACGAAAGGCGGCCGGCGTTCTGGTACACATCGTTGGTGTCGCGGCGATGCAGGACGCTGTTGTCGATCCAGCCCGGGCTGGTCTGCTCGGCGTAGCTGGCGCGCAGGGCCAGCTGACCCTGCACCAGCGGCACGTTGACGGCGGCACGCTCGGAATGGCCGACCCGGCCGCCATCGTCGACAACGCGCATCGTGGCGCCGACGCGGCCCGAGAAGTCCTCGAGGTCCGGCCGCTTGGTCACGTACTTGACCACGCCGCCCAGGGCGCTGGCACCGTACAGCGTGCCCTGCGGCCCGCGCAGCACTTCCACGTTCTGCACGTCGTAAGGCAGCAGATCGAACATGCCGGAGGTCGCACCCGACAGCGAGCCGTTGGCGGTCAGCGGCACATCGTCGACATAGATCGAGGTCGAGGCGGTGTTGCCCATCGGGGTGATGCCGCGGATCGAGATCGTCGAGCGGCCCGGCGCGCCGAGGCTGGTGATCTGCAGGCCGGGGACCAGTCCGGCCAGGTCGTTCATGTTGTTGACCTGGAGGCGGTCGAGCTGCTCTTCGCTGATGACGCTGATGGACATCGGGATATCGGTCACCACTTCCACGCGTTTCTGCGCGGTCGCGGTCACGGTGCCCAGGGTATGTACCTCGTCGCGGTTGGGGTTCTCGGCGGCGACCTGTGCCAGTGCCGTGGCGCTGCAGCCCAAGGCCAGGATGCCTGCAGTGCAGGCCAGCGACAACGCGTTCATTCGGAGCGAACAGTGACTCATGTGATGAGACCTCGGTAGCGAAGCTGGACGCCCACGGCAATGGGCACGGAATGCGGCAGTCAGGGCACCCCGTCGTGCTGGGGTGGTGCCGGCCTGGCAATGACGCTCCTGGGATGAATGGCTACTTACAAGCCCATGTAGGACACAATAATCCTGTTCAGAGAACTGTCAATCCTGCGTCGCAGCATTGACATCATTTCGTGCGCCAGGCGCGCCCCGTGACTCAGCTCCGGGCGCCCCAGACCGCGTCGTCGCACCAGATCGTGCCGTCGCGATAAACGACCCCCGGGCTACGGTCCTGCTTGAGGAAGGTCGGACCGTCCAGGTCGACGAGGTCACAGAGCTGCCCGACCACGAAGCCCGGCGCGGCCCCCAGGCTGCTGCACACCATGCAACCGACCATCACGCCCAGATCCGACTCGCGCGCCGCGGCCGCGATCAACAGGGCTTCGGTCAGGCCGCCGCATTTATCGAGCTTGATGTTGAATACCTTGAAGCGGCCCTTCAGTCCTTCCACGTCCGCGAGGGTGAGCGCGCTCTCGTCCGCGGCGAGCGGGATGGGCGACACGAATCCATCGAGATCGGCTTCGCGCCCGCGCGCCAGTGGCTGTTCGATCAGCGACACATTGGCTGCAAGCATGGCCGTCACCAGGCGGTCGAGATCGCCGATCAGATAGCCCTGGTTGGCGTCCACGCCCAGCCAGACATCCGGGCGCACCGCACGGATGGCGGCGACGCGCGCGATGTCGAGGTCCAGGTCACCGGTCAATTTGACCTTGATGGAGCGCGCCTGCCGATACGCAACCGCGGCCGCCGCCATGGCTGCGGGGTCGTCGGCACCCACCGTGAATGTCGTCGGCAGCGGCCGTGGCGCAGCGAGCCCGGCCAGCGCCCAGACGGGTGTGCCGGTCTGCTTGGATTCCAGCTCCCACAGCGCGGCATCGACCGCGTTGCGTGCGCCGCCAGCGGGCAGGATCGCACGCAGCTCCTCGCGTGTCGGATGGGCTTCGATCGCATCGCGCGCCGCTTCCAGCTGGGCGCGCATGGTCTCGATGTCTTCGCCGAGGTAATAGACCCCGGTCGCCTCACCGCGGCCGACATGGGTGCCGTCATCCAGGGTGACCAGGCAGGCCAGCCGGGAGTCGAATACGTGACTGGCGATACGGAAGGGGGCTGCGAGACGCAGGGCGTCAACCGCGATACCGAGTTTCAGGCGGGCCATCAGACGTTCACCCCGTCGGCGGCACGGTCACGCGTGATCGGGGGCGTCGCCAACAGCTTGATCGAGCACATCTCGTTTCTCTGCCTGAAGGTGAGTAATTCTCACATTGAGACAGTAGTTCTCTATCGAGAGAACTGTCAATGGGCGCCGCTGTGGGCGCCCTCCTTCTTCTCTTCGCTTCCGGCTACTTCGTCGGTGCGACGGCCGGGGCGAGCGCCGCCGCGATCCGCGACAGATGCTTGTTCCAGTCGAACTTCTGCCCTTCCGGGGTCCAGCCCAGACGCACGATCACGGCATCCTGCGAGGGGATCACCGCCACGATCTGGTGGTTGTGGCCCATCGCCATGAACGCATCGGGTGGCACATCCTGCAGCACCTTGCGGCCCGCTTCCGTGGCTTCTGCGCGGTTCAACCACAGCTGCGCGCCGTAGGAGGGGCGCGGCGATGCAGGGGTCGGCGTCAGCGCGAAGTCGAGCCATTCCTGCGACAGCAGCCGCTTGCCACCGGCCTGACCGTGGTTCAGGTGCAGCAGCCCGTAGCGTGCCCAGTCGCGCGCCGTCGCATAGCCATAGGAACTGCCGACCAGCACACCGGATTCGTCCGGTTCGATCAGCGCGCTGCGCATGCCGGCGGGCTCGAACAGCCGCTGCTGCGCGAAACGGGTCATGCCTTCCAGGGTGCCGCCGGTCGCCTCGAAGACGATCCGCGACAGCAGGTTGGTCGTGCCCGACGAATAGCTCCAGAACGTCCCCGGGGCGTGCTCCAGCGGCGAAGCAGCCGCCAGTGCGCCCATGTCGCCTGCCTCGAAGAGCATCTTGATCGAGTCATTGCCGGGCTTGTAACTTTCGACGAACGCCAGCCCGCTCGACATCGTCAGCAGCTGGCGCAGCGTGATGGCGCCACGCGGATCGCCCGCACCCTTCCACTCCGGCACCGGCGCAGGCTCATCCAGCTTGAGCACGCCATCATCGACCAGCAGGCCGACCAGCGTGCCCATGAAGCTCTTGGTCGCCGACCAGCCGAGCATGCGGGTGTTCTGGTTGAAGCCGGGCGCATAGCGTTCGGCGACGATCGCGCCACCCTGCACGACCAGGATTGCGCGGGTGTCCGGATAACCATCCACGTTCTGCTCATCGAAGGCGGCCTGCACCGCTGCATCGAGTGCGGCCCGGTCGAGGTGCGTTTCAGCGGCGGCCTGCAGTGCCGGCACGGGCTGGTCCCCCTGCGGCCACGGGCGTGACGACAGCGGCGACAGCGGTTTGAGCCGGGCCGTCTGGGCCTTGAGTGCGGTGAGCGGCACGTCGCCGGTGGTCAGCGTGCAGCCGACTGCCGGACGATGCAGCGCCGTGCGGGTGGGCGTGCCAGGCGCGGAGGCGGTGACGGTACCCGCCCTGCGGTCCACCGACAGCGTCACCGTCTTGGTGAAGGGCGCCAACGCGTGGATGTCATCACGCAGTACGTCGGCCTCGGCGCGGTTGGCCACGAAAATGCCCGCGCAGGCGATCTGCGCCGAGACAGCCGTGCCCAGGTCATCCGCGCTGGCGATCGGGGGCGCGGCAGCAAATGCTGGCGCAGACGTGGCGAGCGCCAGGGCGAGAAGGCTCCCACCGGTGGAATGTCGGATCATGAGGTGTGTCCTGTGTATGTTGGTGCGCGCACGTCTTTCAGCGCGTGCGGCATTGATGGCGCAGCGCCGAGCCGGCCCTGGCGCCGGTGTGCTTGCCGCCCTCGAAGCTGACCACGCCGTTGACGATCACGGTCTCGATGCCGGTCGGCGCGCCAGCAGGTGCATCCCAGCTCGCTACATCATCCAGTGTGTCCAGATCGAACAGCACGATGTCCGCGCGCATGCCCTCGCGGATCAACCCGCGATCGCTCAGTCCCATCCGCTGCGCCGGCCAGCTGGTCATCTTGCGCACCGCATCCTCCAACGTCAGCACGTGCTGTCGCTTCACATACTCGGCGAGGATGCGCGGGAAGGTGCCATAGGCCCGCGGGTGCGGCAGGCCGATGGCGCCGTCGCTGCCGTAGTTCACCGCCGCCGCGGCATCACTACCGATGCTGACCCACGGTTGGCGCAGCGCGAGCTGCACGTCCTGTTCGCTGATCATGAAGTACAGTGCAACCGCGCGATTGGGCAACCCTTCGAGCGCGATGTCCCAGGCCGCGTCCGCGGGATCGAGATTCAGTTCCTTGCCGATCTCGGCCAGCGTCCTGCCGTGGAACCGCCGATATTTGTCGCTGAAGCTGTTGGCCAGACGCACATTCTCGAAGCCGCCCGAGGCATGCACCAGGTTCGACCAGCCGGGCATCGACCCCGCCGCGACCTCTTTCTTCATCCGCTCGCGCACCTTGGGGTCACGCACGCGTTCAATGCCTTTCTCGAGACCGTCGGCCCAGACCCAGCTGGGCGCGATGATTTCCAGGCCGGTGCCACCGGCGGTGTAGGGATACAGATCGGCGGCGACATCGACGCCACGGTCGCGTGCGGCATTGATCGTCGCCAGCGCCTGCGGCATCAGCTTGCCCCACTCCGGCGCGTAGGCCGCCTTGAGGTGGAAGATCTCCACCTTGACCCCGCCCTTCTCGCCGATCTCGATGGCTTCCTCGATCGCCTTGACCACGCCCTCGCTCTCGTCACGCATATGCGTTGCATAGAAGCCATCGCATTGGGCGGCGACCTTGGCCAGCGAGATCAGGTCCGAGGTGCTCTGGAAGCTGCTGGGCGCATAGATCAGCGCACTGGAGATGCCGAACGCGCCGGCCTCCATCGCGATCTTGACCTGCTCGCCCATGGCATCGAGCTGCTTGCGCGTGGGCGCGCCCGCGGCATCACCCATCACATGCACGCGGGCCTGGGTCGAGGAGTAGTAGGTGCCGAAGTTGACGGCAATACCCTGCGTTTCCAGCTGCTTGAAGTAGCCGGGCATCCCGGATGCAGGGACCGGCGGGCCACCCTCGCCGCCGATCAGCGTGGTCACGCCCATGCGCAGTTTGTTTTCCGCGGCGCCGTCCTTGAGCAGCGCCGCACCGGACTGGTCCATCATGTCGATGAAGCCGGGCGATACATAGCGCCCGGTGGCGTCGATCTCGCGGGTGCCGTGTCCGGGAACCTGGCCGACCTGGACCACCCGGCCGTCCTTGATCGCCACGTCGGCGCGGACCCACGGATTGCCGGCGCCGTCGAGCACGCGGCCACCACGGATCACCAGGTCATGGTCGGCGGCCGCCACGTGGGTGGCCAGCAGCATGGACAGGCCCGCCCAGAGCAGGGTGCGCTTCATCATTTCATCTCCTTGTCGGTACGCCCGTCAGCGCGAACGTCATCCACCACCTCGCGGACCGCAGCGACCACGCGATCCGGCTGGTCGATCTGGATGTAGTGGCCCGAGTCGCTCACGATCTGTTGCTGCCCGCGGCTGGACAGGGCGGCCTGCTCGGCATGCAGCGTGCGCCATTCCTGCTTGAACCGGGCGCCCTCCTCTGCCGACAGACCCATCGTCTCCAGCTCATCGGGCTTGAACGGTTTCAACGCGGTCAACACGATCACCGGGCGGTCGCCAAACGACGTGACCGCGCGGGCATCGTCCATGGTGCTGTCGAAGCCGTCGAGTTCGGCGGTCGCGCCGGTGACCGAGGCGCTGGAGAAGGCGGTGATCTCCGCGGCCTCATCCTTGGGTCGCGGGCCATGATCGGCGCGCGAGAACAGAAAGCGCACCAGGCCGGTCCGCGACAGCGCCGTCGCGGTGTGCATCAACAGCGACACCTTCTTCGGATGGACATCGATGCTCACCACGCTGCCGAGCCGGGCGATCTGGTCGGGGTGCGAGGGGTCGACCATCACCAGGCCGGCCACCTGCCCGCCGTAACGCCCGACATAGGTCCGGATGTACGGCCCGCCGATGGAGTGACCGACCAGCACCAGGGGATCGGTGATGCCGGCGCCTTTCAACAGGGCATGCAGGTCATCGGCCACGGCCGACGCACGCTGCGGGGTGTCCTTGGCGTCGCTGCGCATGATGCCGGCGCGATCGTAGGCGCAGGCACGGGTGAAGCCGGCGATCCGGTCGTGTACGCGCGTCCAATCCATCGTCCCGCCCGTGCCCAGCCCGGATTCGAAGATCACGGTCGGCGAGCCGCTGCCGCGGCACTCGATATGCATCTGGCGCCCGCCGATATCGACCATCTGCCCACGCAGCGGATGGTCGGTCGCCGCGCTGCGGCGCGCGAGCGCCTCGTACACCACCCCGATCAGGGTGAGAAGGATCACGAGCGCGAGCAGACCCAGCAGGATCCACTTCACCCATCGCCAAAACCGCCGCCAACCCTTTACTGCTGTCATGTCGTGCTCTCTTGAATGGCGTACTGAAGCCTGCGTTGGGACGCAAGCGGTTGAGAATCCTGTGACCTGCCTGCCCTGCCAACGCAAACGACCGGGGAGGGATTCAGGCCCATATAGGATATAAGCGTCCTATTTGGAGAATTGTCAATGTGCAGTGCGGGCACGGGGCCGGTCCATGAGCCGCTCCAGAGTTCACGCCGCCCAGCGCCAGACTGCGACAAACCGTCGCAATCGAGCAAAAAAGGTGCATTTTCGCCGGGAATCCCGACAACCATGCCTTACCATCGGGCCGGTGCATGCGTCCCTCCTCCACCGCTGGCTTCATGCCTGGGCCTTCCTGGCGATTGCGCTGGTGATCGTCGCGCCCATGGTCAGCCGGGCATTGGCGCCGGTGACCGCGCCCGTCATTGAAGCCTCGCCTGCACCCCATCCCCATGCGGCGCATCACGCCATGACGGATGCCGACGCGCACGCGGGCCATCACGCGCATCACGATAAGGATCAGGGCGAGGCCCGCCCCGCTGCCGAAGCGCCTGCCGATCCGCACGCCAACCATGACATGGGCGTGGAGTGCGAGTATTGCCTGATCGCGGCCCGTCTCATCAGCCTGCTCGTGGCGCTGCTCCTGCTGCTGACGCAGTGGCCGGCCGTGTTTCGATCGCTGTCAGGTCTGGTCGAGCGTCGTCGCGCTCCCGCTCAAGGCACCCTCGGCGCCCGCGGCCCACCTGTTCTGGTCTGCTGATCCGGCAAGTATCCGGTGCAGTCTTGCTGCGCCCTGCCCGCTCGTGCCCAACGCTCTGCGCCATCCGGCCCGTCGGCCGGACCTTGTCCCTGCCCCGGTCACGCTGACCGCGGCATCGAATGCTGTGGACCATGACAACTTCTTTTTCGTATCGACCTTTGGCCAAGGCCATCACGGCCGTGCTTGCCGCTGCCCTTCTTCTTCCCGCCACCGTCGCTGCCCAGAACGGTACCGTGCTGACCCTGGGCACCGTGCAGGCGCGTTCGGCCGCCGAGCGCGAGCTGTCGGCCCGCTCGGTATTCACCTCGGTGGATCTCATCGGCGGCGATGTCCTTCAACCGCAGAAGGTCGACCATAGCTGGGAGCTGCTGATGAATGCCCCGGGCGTGCAGGTCACCCAGTTCAAGATGGGCACCGACGCCGGCCGCTTTTCCTTCCGGGGTTTCAACGGCGAGGGCCGCATCAACGCGGTCAAGCTGCTGATCGACGGTATTCCGAGCAATGACAATTCGGGCGGCATGCCCTACCTGGATGCGGTGTTTCCGCTGGACATCGCCGCGCTCGAGATCGTGCGCGGCACCAACGATGCCCGCTACGGGCTGCATGCGATTGCCGGTGACGTGAATGTGTTGACCCGCCAGGGCGGCAATGACGGCCAGCTGAGCATCACCGCCGGCAGCTTTGGCACGCAGGATGTGCAGTTGGCCAAAGGGTTCGAGCGCGGCCCCTGGTCACAGAACTATTTCGTCGGCTGGCGCACGTCCGACGGCGAGCGCGACCATGCCAATGGCACGCAGCGCAGCTTCGCCGGCAAGTGGTTCTACACCGACCCTGAGGGCCGGTGGCGCGCAGGGCTGACCAGCCGCTACTACAAGAATGCCGCACTGGAAGCCGGCTACCTCAGCTATCCGGAGGTGCAGGCCAATCCGACGCAATCGCCGGCCTACGCACGCGATGACCGCAGTGAGCGCGAGACGGTTCAGACCGCCGTGCACATCGATGGCGCACTGGGCAGCGACTGGAGCTGGAACGCCAAGGCCTACCAGAACGACTATCGCAACCAGCGCTGGGTGACGTTCACCGCGGGAGGCGCTCAACAGGAACGTTTCAACGATGAGACCCATCGCGGCCTGCTCTTGAACACCACCTGGCGCCCGGACTCGCGGCTGGCCGAGTTCGTCCTCGATGCCGGCGTGGATGGGCAGTGGCAGGACAACACGGCCCGCCGCTACAGGACCGTCGCGCGCGAGCGCCAGGCGACCCTGCGCGATTGGGACTACACCCTCGATACCCGGGGTGCCTACGTGCAGGCGGTGATCCGGCCGATGGACGCGCTGAAGATCGTGCCCGCCTACCGGGTCGATCGCATGTATGGCGACTTCCACAATGGGGCGACCGGCCTGCGCGCACCGGTGTACGACTATGGCCTGATCAAACAACCCAAGCTGAGTGTGTCCTACGATCTCAGCCCGACCACGGTTGCGTACGCCAACTGGGGGCGAACGTTCCAGATCGGCAGCGGCAATGGCGCGTATCGAACGCAGCTGAACGATCTTGCTCCGTCCCTCAACGAAGGCTGGGAGGCCGGGATGAAATGGGCGCCCGTGCAGGGGCTGCAGACCCGCATCGCGTACTGGGAGCAGCGGGCCAGCGATGAGGTCGCCACCGTCCTGGGCGTCAATGCCGTGGTCGGGGCCAATGAGGTCGGCAACGTGGGCCAGACGCTGCGCCGCGGTTGGGACGCCCAGCTGACGTGGCAGGCCAGCGCACAGTGGCGCGCCTGGGCCGCGTACTCGCGGCAGAAGGCGGTGATCGAGGTGCCCGACCCCAGTGCGCCGCAGACCCGCGGGCGGCAGATCGAGAACGTGCCGAACTGGCTGGCCAGCGCAGGTGTGGACTACGCCCCGACGGCCGACTGGGCCTTCAGCGCCTGGGGCAATGGCCAGGGCGACTACTTCGTGGAAAGGACCAACACGCTGGGACGCTACGGCGGCTATGCACTGTTGAACCTGAGCGCCACGTATCGGCTGGACGCGCGCAACAGCCTGGCCCTGCAGTTGAAAAATGCGACAGATCGTTTCTACGTGTATGCCTGGTACGACAGCGGTTCCTCGGGTTACTCACCGGGTGACGGGCGGGCACTGTACCTGAGCTGGACCCGGGAGCTCTGACATGCCAACCCCTGCTACCCCGCGTGCATCGGATCGCTGGCGTTTCTACCGCGCGGTGTGGCGGTGGCACTTCTATGCCGGCCTGTTCGTGCTGCCCTTCATCGCCTGGCTGGCGCTGACCGGCGCGGTATACGTCTACCAGAAGCCGATCGATCGCTGGATCCATCACGATCTGAAGGTAGTGCAGAACGCAGCGGTGCCACCCTCGCCTGCCAGCGCCCAGCTGGCGGCCGTCAACGCCGTCAGTCACGGGGAGATCTTCCGTTACACCACTCCGGAGTACGCCGACGGCAGCATCGAGATCGGCGTACAGGAGGCCGACGGTCGACGGCAGGTCTACTACGTCGACCCGGGCACCGCGCAGGTGCTCGGGCACCTGCCGGACAAGGGAACGTTCTCGGGCGTGGTGCGGCAGCTGCACAGCCTCGATCTGCTCGGTGATTACGCCAGTGCACTGATCGAGATCGCCGCCGGCTGGGCCATCCTGCTGGTGGCGACCGGCGTGTACCTGTGGTGGCCGCGCGGACAGACCGGTGGGATCACCACTGTTCGCGGGCAGCCGCGACAGCGGCTGTTCTGGCGCGACCTGCACGCGGTGACCGGCGTCTGGGTGGGCGGTGTGCTCGTGTTCCTGGCCGTCACCGGCATGCCGTGGTCGGTGGTCTGGGGCCATCAGGTCAATGCCTGGGCGAACGGTCACGACTATGGTTACCCGACGGGAGTACGGGTGGACGTGCCGATGTCCGCGCATCGGCTTGCCGACACCACCACGCCAGCGTGGTCGATGGAGCAGGCACAACTGCCGGTCTCAGCGGTGCCGCATGTCCAGCACGCCGCTGCCGATGACGGGCATGCCGCACATGGTGGCGGCCCACTCGGCGACCTGTCGACACAGCCCGGCGCGCTCGGCATCGACGCGGCCATGCGCCGGTTCAACGCGCTGGGCCTTGCGCCGGGCTACAGCATCGCGCTGCCGCGTGGGCCCATGGGGGTCTACACCGCCTCGGTCTATCCGGAGGATCTTTCGCGCCAGCGGGTGGTGCATCTGGACCAGTACAGCGGCCGGGTTCTGCTGGACATGGGCTACGCCGATTACGGTGCACTTGGGCGTGGACTGGAATGGGGCATCAATGTCCATCTCGGCAACGAGTACGGCACGGTCAACCGTGTGGTGCTGATCGTCGCGTGCGCAGCGATCCTCCTGCTCTGCCTCAGCGGTGCGGTGATGTGGTGGAAGCGGCGGCCCATCGGTGGGATCGGCGTGCCGCCACTGCCGAAGCACGGGCGAAGCGTGGCGGGTGTCTTCGTGCTGCTGTGCATCGGTGGCGTGGTGTTCCCGCTGGTGGGCCTGTCGCTGTTGGTCGTGGGTGTTCTGGATTACCTCGCCACCCGTGGCTGGCGCGCGACATGAATCAACCGTTGCCAGCGCCTGCCTTACTCGGTGAGCGTGAATGCCCGCCGCCACTCGCGCGGGCTCACCTGGAACGCCCGGTTGAAGCTCTGGCGGAACGATACCGCCGAGCGGAAGCCGGATTGCTCCGCTACCTGATCGATCGATAGCGAGGTGGATTCAAGCAGGTCCTTGGCCCTGCGGAGGCGTTCGGCATCCAGCCAGCCGCCGACCGTCATGCCGGTCGCTTTGTGGAAGCGCCGGGTAAACGTCCGCCGGCTCATGGCCACCTTTTCGGCGAGTTCATCCAATGACTGATCCCGCTGCAGGTCTTCGCGCATGTAGTCGAGCAACCGGCTCAACAGTGCATCCTGCGGCGATGCCGGCATCGGCTGGTCGATGTATTGGGACTGGCCGCCCTCGCGATGGGGAGGCAGCACCATGATGCGGGCGATTCTGTTGGCGTGGCGCGCGCCACAGAGTTTGCGAACCAGATACATGCAGCAGTCCAATGCCGCACCGGTGCCGGCCGACGTCACAATTCGGTCTTCATCGACGTACAGGGCATTCATGTCCAGGCTGACTTCTGGGAAACGCCCGTGGAAATCGGCCTCGGCCAGCCAGTGCGTTGCGGCCACGTGCCCGTCCAGCAATCCTGCATAGGCCAGCGCATAGGCGCCATAGCAGAGACCGACGACATGCGCACCCCGGCGATGTGCTGCGATCAGCCGGTCGGTCAGGCCCGCGCTCGGGGCGAGGTGCAGATCCGCCCACCCCGGGACGATCACTACATCTGCCTGGTCAAGCAGTTCCAGCCCCCCGTGGGGCGTTACACCTACCTGCCCGCCCGATAAAATGACGTCCGTGCGTTCTGCGGCGATGCGCAGGTGGAACAAGGTCTGACCCTCCGGCTGGATGTCGAAGATCATCAGCGGCACGGACAGATGGAACGCGCTGACGCCCTCGGGCGCCAGCACAACGACCTGCAGCGGCGTGACCGCAGGGGGGTATGAACGGTCGCTAGCCATGGCCCGATTCCATCGATGTTGGTCTCTCAGGCCAGTATTCATAGGTTCGCGCGCGCGTCAATCTGGGTGCCATTAGCTCACCCTCAGAGAAACGCATGAAACTCCTGTCCCTCGCACTTGCCACGGTGTTGGCCCTGGGTATCCAGGCCAGCTCACACGCCGCAGGCCCGGCATCCACGACCACCTCGATCCAGCAGATCCGCAATGCCACGGCCAAGATCACCTACGGCGATACCGTGCTGCTGGTGGACCCGATGCTGGCCGCCAAGGGTGCCTATCCAGGCTTCCCGGACACGTATCGCAGCGAGCTGCGCAACCCCACCGTCGAACTCCCCTTCGATGTGGGCCAGGTGCTCAAGGACGTGGATGCCGTCCTGCTGACCCACACCCACCTCGACCACTGGGACCCCGCCGCTGAGACGCTGATCCCGAGGCAGATGCCGATGTTCGTCCAGCATGAAGCGGACGCGGCCCTGCTTCGCGGCAAGGGGTTCGCTGACGTCCGCATCCTGCCCGCGCACGTCACTTTCGACGGCGTGACGATTTCGCGCGTCACCGCACAGCACGGTTCGGCGGCCATGTTCCAGGTGGAGCCGATGGCGACGATGCTCGGCAGTGTGACCGGCTTCGTGTTCCAGAAGACCGGTGAGGCCACCATCTACCTTGCTAGCGACACCGTGTGGACCGGCGACGTACGGGACGCGATCAAGCGGTATGCCCCCGATGTCATCGTGCTCAACACGGGCGATGCACGGGTCAAGGGCTTCGATACCGGCATCATCATGGGGGTGGAGGACACCTCGCGTGTCCATGCGTTGGCGCCGACGGCGAAGATCGTCGCCGTCCACATGGATGCGGTGAATCACATGGCCGTCTCCCGTGCGGACCTGCGCCGCTACGTCCGTGAGAAAGCACTCCAGGACAGCGTGCTGATTCCTGAAGATGGCGAAACCCTGAACTTCTGAAGGAGCACAACATGAAAACTGCACTGATCGTGGTCGACATCCAGAACGACTACTTCGCAGGCGGCCGCTTCCCGCTGGAAAACAGCGAACAGGCCTTGGCTGCAGC
Source organism: Stenotrophomonas sp. TWI700 (assembly GCF_039673645.1). NCBI lineage: Bacteria > Pseudomonadati > Pseudomonadota > Gammaproteobacteria > Lysobacterales > Lysobacteraceae > Stenotrophomonas > Stenotrophomonas sp. TWI700. The sequence goes on from NZ_JBDJMB010000001.1 coordinate 282,901, forward strand.
GTTGGACGTGATCGCGCAGGCCAGGCAGGCCGGTGAGCTGGTCGTGGGCATCCAGCACATCGCACCGAGCGATGGTTCGTTCATGGCCGCAGGAACCCAGGGCGCGGAACTGCATCCGGCCATTGCCGAGGCGCTGGAGGGCTGTCCAGTGATCGAGAAGCATCAGGCCGACAGCTTCCTCGGCACTGCGCTGGGCGAAACACTCGCCGCCCGGAACGTCTCGGCCATTCGACTGGTCGGGATGATGACCCAGCACTGCATCACGCATACGGCACTGTCGCCGGAAGCGGCGGGCGTTGACGTCACGATCATTGGTGCGGGCTGCGCTGCGCCGACCGCGATGATCAGTGGCATCGCGCTCTCCGGATTGGCCGGGCGCTGCAAGGTGGTGTGACCCGCAGGAGGTGCCCGCGTGAAGACTCGTGCTTCACGCGGCGCACACTACCCTCTTGCCGTCACACCCCATGGAGCTGCCCCTCGTGAGCCGGCATTGGCCGCCAACGCGCGCGTTAAAAGGAGTTACCTGTTTTTCCCTGCTTCTGTTGAGTGGCGCTGCCATCGCCCAGCCCGCACCGGACGGCGCCGCGGTCCCCGCCCTGGACTGGCAGCAATCCCAGCAACGCCTGGAACAGGTGTCCGATGCCCTCGCCGCTGCGGATGCCTCGGTGCGCAACAAGCAGGACCTCCAGGACGCCACCCGCCTGCTGCGGCTGCCGGAGATCACCGGGGAAGTGCGTCGCCTGCAGTTCCAGAAGACCCTGACCCTGCCCCTCGGCTCGCTGGCCCCCGTCGCTGAGGCCTTCGGTATCGACTCGCCCCTGCAGTTCACCGAGCGCGATTGGCGGACCCGTCCGGTGGTGACCGCGGTGCTGCCGCTGTACACGGGCGGCCTGATCCCGGCCGCGCAGCAGGCTGCGGGCGGCGCCACCGACCAGGCCAGCGCCGAGCGCGAATCGCAACGGCAATCCTTGAGCGTGCAGTTGGCCCAGGCCTATTTCGGCCAGCGCCTGGCGGAACAGGCGGTCGACGTGCGCCGTGACGTGCGCGACGGCCTGCAGCGTCACCTCGACGATGCGCTGAAACTGGAGCGCGAAGGCTTTGCCACCCGCGCCCAGCGCCTGCAGGCCAACGTGGCCCGCGACAAGGCCGAGCGCGAGTACCAGAAATCGCTCAATGATCTCCAGACCCTGAAGGCGGCGCTGGCCACCCTGCTCCGCAGTGGTGGCGAAGTCCGGCCGCTGTCGCCCCTGTTCGTGCACCGGGCGCCGATCGGAGCGCTGCCCACGTTCGAACGCGATGCGCAGGCCCGGCAGCCACAGATCGCGCGGCTGCGCGCCCTGGTTGCGCAGGCCGAGCAAGGCGTGCGGGTGCAGCAGGCCAAGCTCAAGCCCACCGTCTTCCTGTTCGGCCAGTACGATTTCCGTCGTCGCGATGAAATGCTGACGGATCCGGACTGGGCGTTCGGCATCGGCCTCAAGTACACCTTCCTCTCGCCCAGTTCGCGTCCCGCGCAGATCAGCGCCGCCCGCGCGCAGCAGGAACAGGCCGAAGCAGGCCTGCGCGAGGCAGAGAACCAGGTGACGCTGGGCGTGCGCAAGGCCTGGTACGAACTGGATACCGCCCGGCAGCAGTACCTGCTGCTGGACAGCAGCATCGAACAGAACCGTGAGAACCTGCGCCTGCAGGAGCTGGCGTTCCGCGAAGGCCAGGCGACCTCGCTGGACGTGATCGATGCACGCCTGAGGCTGGGCGGCGCGCAGGTCGAACGCGCGCAGGCGGCCTATCAGTATGACGTGGCATTGGCACAGCTGCTGGAGATCAGTGGACAGATGGATCGATATGAAGAATTCCGCCGCCGCGGCGACGAGGTGATCGCGCATGAATGACACATTGCAGGCACCGGCCGACGCGCCGCCGCCGAAGAAGCGCAAGATCGGCATCCTCATCGTGCTGGTGCTGGCGATCGTGGTGGTGGTCGGCCTGTGGCTGGCCTGGCGTACCCCGGCCGAACAGTTGCAGGGCATGGCCGACGCCGACACTGTCAACGTCGCCGCCAAGATCACCGCGCGGCTGGCCGAGCTGAAGGTGCGCGAGGGCGACCGGGTCAAGGCCGGCCAGGTGCTGTTCGTGCTGGACAGCCCGGAAGTCGCCGCCAAGGAAGAACAGGCGCATGGCGCGCTGGACGCGGCGCGCGCAGTGGCCGACAAGGCCGACGAAGGCGCCCGCAGCGAGGACATCCGCGCCGCGCAGGCCAACTGGAAACGCGCCGAGGCCGGTGCCACCCTCGCCGACGCCACCTATCAGCGGGTACAGAACCTGTTCAACGAAGGGGTGATGACGCGGCAGAAACGTGACGAAGCCCTGGCCCAGGCGCGCAGTTCGCGCGAGCTGTCCAATGCGGCGCGTGCGCAGTACGACCAGGCGCTGGCGGGTGCCCGCGACCAGGACAAGCGCGCCGCGCAGGGCCAGGTGCGCCAGGCACAAGGCGCGGTGGCCGAAGTCAACGCCGCCCGCGACGAGGTCAACGGCCGCGCACCGGTGGCGGGCGAGATCAACAAACGCATGTCCGACATCGGTGAGCTGGTGCCGGCCGGCTACCCGGTGTTCACCCTGGTCGACATCGATCACATGTGGGTCTCGGTGAATCTGCGTGAGTCGCAGATGCGCGGCCTGAAGGTGGGCAGCCGGCTGCGCGGCAGCGTGCCCGCGCTGGATCGCGATGCCGAGTTCGAGGTGTATTTCATCAATCCGGCCGGCGACTACGCCACCTGGCGCGCCACCCGACAATCCTCCGGCTATGACGTGCGCAGCTTCGAGATCCGGCTGCGCCCGGTCGCCCGTATCGAAGGCTTCCGACCGGGGATGAGCGTGCTGTTCGCGTGGCCGCAGGGATGAACCGTCCGGTGTGGGCGGGCATGACCGCCTCGCTGCAGCGGGAACTGCACCACCTGCGACGGGACCGCGCCGATCTGCTGCTGGTCACCCTGCTCCCGGCGCTGATGCTGGGCGTGATGGCTTGGCTGTTCGCCGCCTCGGTGATGCGTGATATTCCGATCGCGGTGGTCGACCTCGATCGCAGTGCCGAGAGCCGCCAGCTGACGCGGATGCTCGATGCCAGCCCCGGCGTGCGCGTGGCCAGCCAGCCGTCCAGCCTGGCCGATGCGCAATCACAGATACGCCGGCTGGAGGTATTCGCAGTGGTCCTGGTACCGCGCGATGCGACACGCAATGCGCTGCGCGGCCGCCAGGGCACGGTGTTTGCGTACTACAACGCCACCTACCTCACCACCGGTCAGTCGGCCGTGCGCGATATCGTTGAAGCGGTCAGCGCCTGGAATGCGCGGCTGCTGGGCGAGCGCATCGCCAAACAGGTGGGTCCGGCCACGCTGCGCGCGCCGCCGATCGCGGTGCAATCGGACATCCTGCACAACCCGGCACGCAGCTACGAGCTGTTCCTGCTGCCGTTGCTGTTCCCTGCGGTCCTCTCGCTGGGGCTCGCGCTTGCCGTGGCGGCCAGCCTCGGCCGTGAAGTCCGTGATGGTCACCTGCGCAACTGGCTGGGCGCCGCGCCGTGGGCGGCCATCGCCGGCAAGATCGCGCCGTATGTCGCGCTGTTCTCGCTCTACGGTGCGCTGGGCGTGCTCTACCTGGCCCTGCTCCGCGGCGACGGCATCGCCGGCAGTGCGCTGCTGCTGATGCTGGCCCAGCCGCTGTTCTATCTGGCCTGTGCGGCGGTGGCGCTGCTGTTTGTCGGGCTCACCCGCGACATGGGCACGTCCCTCTCCGCGATCGGCCTGAGCATCGGCACGGCCTTGGCATTCTCGGGCGCCACCTTCCCGGTGGTGGACGCGCCGTTGTTCACCCGGATCTGGAACGTGCTGCTGCCGCTCACCGCTTACGTGAAGGTGCAGACCCAGCAACAATTCGTCGGCGCGCCCTGGAGCGTCTCGCTGTGGCCGTTGGGCACCTTGCTGTTGATGGTGATCGTGGCCGGCGGCATCGGTGGCTGGCGCTTGATCGCCGCCGCCCGCAGCCCCGATCCGCTACCCCCGGCTGCGCAGAACGAGGCCGGCGCATGAAACGTTTCACCACCAGCCTGCGCTTGACCCTGCGCACGGTACTCACCGACCGCTATGCGGTGGTGCTGATGGTGGGCGCGGTGGTGCTCTACTCGTTCTTCTACCCCGCCGCCTACCGCCACCAGGTGGCCAGCAATCTGCCCATCGTGGTGGTCGACCATGACCAGAGCGCCACCAACCGGGAACTGCTGCGCCGGGTCGATGCCCTGCGCACGGTCCGCATCGTCGACCAGCCGGCCAGCGTCGACCAGGCGCGCGAAGAGATGGAGGCCGGCCGGGCCGAGGGCATCCTGCTGATCCCGGCCAACCTCGAGCGCGACATCCTGCGCGGCGGCCATGGCTACCTGCTGCTGATGGGCAACGGGGCATACCTGGGCCGCGCCAGTTGGGTGCTGGGCGGCGTGGCCGATGCCCTGACCGCCTTCGCCCGCGAGGCGGCGGTGTCCCAGGCGGCGTTCATGGGCGCGCCACAGGCCCCGCCGATCACCCTGGTGCAGCGCCCGCTGTTCAACACCCAGGAGGGCTACGGCAGTGCCATCGTGCCCGGCGTGGCCGAGCTGATCGTGCATCAGACCCTGCTCATGGGCATCGGCGTGCTGCTTGGCGCCCGTCGGCTGGCGCTGGGCCGCCGCCTGCGCTTCGACCTGCCGACGCTGGCCGGCATGGCGGTGGGCTTCGGCACGATCGGCCTGCTCGGGCTGCTCTACTACGCGGGATTCACCGCCTGGGTGCAGGACTATCCGCGCGGCGGCAATCCCATCGGCCAGTTGCTGGGCGGCACGTTGTTCATCGCCGCCACCGTGGCGTTCGGGCTGTTCGTCGGCAGCTTCTTCGCCACCCGCGAGCGTGCGTTCCAGGTGGTCATCGCCTGCTCGATCCCGCTGTTCTTCCTGGCCAACCTGTCCTGGCCGGCGGTCACCTCGCCGCCTGCGCTGGTGGCACTGGCCCACCTGCTGCCCACCACGCCCGGCATCAACCTGATGGTCCGCCTGAACCAGATGGACGCGAGCCTGGGCGAAGTCAGTCACGAACTGTGGACGCTGATGGCGCTGCTGGTCCTGTATGGCGGCCTGGCGGTGTGGCGCCTCGGCGCACGCCGGTCAAACTGATGGGAGCCGCGCCGGGGTCCGCTGCCGGCTAGATCAGCACCTGCCGGGTACTGCGCAGGAACTGATGGATCTCCTTCTCGACCGCCTCGTCCAGCATGTACACCGGCCGCTGGCCATTGGGGCAGCGAAGCGTCGGCGTGGTGCCGAACATGCGGCAGATCAACGGCCGCTCTTCGTAGACCTCGCAGCCGTTCTTGCCCAGATACGGGCAGCTCAGCTCGGCCAGCGCGGCGGCATGCTCGGCATCGCTCTTGACCGGCAGGCGCGCCACTTCCTCGCTGGAGGCGGTGACCGGGCCACAGCAGTCGTGGCATCCCACCACGCAGCGGAACGAGGGAATCTGCTCGCGCAACCGCTGTATCGCGTCGCGGTTGGTGTAGGGCATCGGGATGGGCCTCGGCGGCATCAACGGGAGGTCATTTTACAACCGTAGCGCCCGGGGGACGCATCAGGCACCGGCCGGACCCGTGTCAACAAACAGGAAAACGGCCTTGGCCCGTCGTTGACACCCGAAGGCAGACCATGCCTGTCTCTTTTTCCGCCCCCGCCCCCATGAACCGTTCTGCTGTTGCCTCTGCTGGTCGTACCGTACTGGTCGTCGAAGACGAGATCGAGCTCTCCCGGCTGTTCATCGAAGTGCTGAACGAGTCGGGTCATACGGCGATTCCCGCCTATTCCGTGAGCGATGCGCTCAGCGTCATCGCCCACCAGCGCTTCGATGCCGCCATTCTGGATGTCGAGCTCCGGGACGGGCCGGTGTTCCCCGTGGCAGACCGCCTCGCGGCCCTGGGAACGCCCTTCCTGTTCGCCTCGGCGGTGTATTACCAGGTCGTGCCACGCGCGCATCAACTGGTGCCGTTCGTGAGCAAGCCCTTCGACGTCAAGGTGCTGCAGCAGCGCGTCGAGGAGGCACTGGCGAGGCGGCCGGCGTCATCGGGTGGTGTAAAGGCAGCCGGCGACTGAGATCGGCGACGGGTCGCTCTCGATCCGATCCGCTACCAGCGCGATGACCTCGATGCCATCACCGTGCTCCTCGGGCGCGGTTTGGACCACTCGCATCCCGCCCGGCGATGCCTCTGCTCCCCGGCCCTCCAGTTCCAGCGTCCCGGTGAGTTCCCTGGCAACGCCCGGATCATCGAAGGCCGCGACGATGGACATGCGCGACAGGATCAACCGGGTGGTCTCATGACCGAAGACGCGCACAGGGGCCGGCAGCCGCATTTCCGCGATGACACCCATCATGTTGCCCGGCGGCATGCCATCGGCCTCACCTTCCGTGGCGATCGGTTGCCAGCCCGCCTTCGCTTCCCCGCTGTCTTGAACGTCGCGCATGGCGAACGCCAGCGTCCTGAAGGCCTTGCGATCAGCCTTGCAGTTGACCAGCTTCAGCGCCTGATTGATCTGCGACCGGGTGGGGACCGAGGTGCGGGCGGGGTTCGAGGCCAGCGCCATCGGCGCGTAAGCGAGTCCGATGACTGCCAGAAGCAGCGCGGAGGTCAGAGTGCGGGGATTCAACGGGGAGGGTCCTGTCTGTGGGCGCATAGTGTAGCGACCCTCACTCACCGCCGGTTTTGCACGCCGCGAAGGTGGCAAGCTGCACTGCCGCGAGGCAGAGCGCCCGCAAGACGGACGCCCTGCCTTGGACCCTCACAGCGTCGCCTGCGCCTGCAGCGTGAACACCCAGCTGTCCGGCCGGCTCTCATACGCCCCGGGGCGCGCGACGTACTGCACCGCGGGCCGCAGGATCAGCCACGGCGTGACCTGCACGCCGTAGTTCAGTTCAACGAACTGCTCGTTGCTCTGCACGTCCTTGCCGGTGATGCGCTGGTACTGGGCGAGCCGATCGGAAATATCCAGGCGGGTCCACGCCAGGCTGAGGACATCATCCTCGCGCGATGCCACCACGCCGCGCCAGCTCAGTCCGGCTTCCCACGAGTACCGTATCAGGCCGGTCCTGGCATCCGCACGTGTCGCCACCCCGAACACCGACAGCCCGCGCACCGTGTCGCCCTCGGGCTTCAGGACGCGCTGCGCCAGCTGGATGTACGAGCCGCTGCGATGGGACGCGCGCGGTGCGGCCGGATTGCCGATGTCATCCGCGTTGGACGTATCCAGGTAATAGCCGATCTTGTAGGTGCCGCCGTAGTGCTCCCCGGTGTTGCCGTGGCTGTAGCCCACTTCCACGGGCAGGAACAGGCCGGTCTTGCCACGATCGGAAACGCGGAACCCGCTGTTGGCCTGCTTGCGCATCGGAACGACATCGTAGATGCCGGTCTGCGCGTACCAGCCCGAGGGATCGGCCCACTTCACCCGCAGGCCCCACTGGCCGGTCGGATTGTCCAGCCAGCCGGAACTGTAGATCGGTCCCAGCGGATGGCCGCATTGGCCGTTGTTGTTGAAATTGCAGGTGTACGGCAAGCCACCGAAGTCGTTGCCCATCGAGTAGAACCCACCCTTCAGGCTCAGCCGCTTGTCCAGCAGCCACCGCTCGTAGGAGAGCTCGTTGAAGCGCAGGTTCTGCCCCTGGCCATAGAAGGCCTGGTTCTGCACATAGGAGCCGGTCGAACGGTCATTGACCGCATTGCCGAACCGGTCGGAGAGCACCACGCGCATCGTGCCGTCGAAGCCGAAGGCCTTGCCGGTATCGATCAGGGCGCCAACATCGACGTGCTCGGCGGTGGACCAGCCGGTCCCTTTGTAGCCATCGCTGTTGACACCCGTGGCGATCACGATGCGGGCGCTCGGCGTCACGCCACGGTCCTGCAGCCAGATCCGGGCCGCCCACTCAGCACTGAGCGGCGTCTGGGCAATGGTGTCGACGGGTTTGGGTTTCGGGGCGTCCGGGTCGGCTGCCCACGCCGGCACGCTGGCCGCGACTGCCGCCAGCGCGAGGCTGGCCAGGAGAGACGTGCGCTTCATGCCGAGGCCCTCCGCTGCGTGCGTTTCTTCCAGGCGCGTCGCAGCAGCAGGATCACGCCTATCAAGGCCGCAAGCCCCAGGATGAGCAGCGGCAGCCACAGGCGTGCGATCTTGGCCAGTAGCGGCTTTTCGCCGCCGTCGCGGATCAGCGCGACCTGGGCTTCCGTAACCTGGTCGCCGGGGCCGAAGCTCGTCCGCACGTAGCTCGCGACGGCCGCGACGTCGGCATCGCTCAGGGCCTGGACGAACGAGCCTTCCGAGAAATGCGGCATCAGCACGTGCTCGCCATCCACTTCGCGGTCGATGCCGCCGATGATGGTGGCCACGAGATTCTGTGGACGGGCCATGCCCACGGTGCTGTTGTGGATCAGCGACGGGTAGTAGCCGTCCTGGCTGCCCTCGCCTCGCGAACCGTGGCAGCTTGCGCAGAGGCCGGAGTACAGCACCGCACCGGACGCGAGGGGGGCGTCCGTGCCACGAACCGCCTGCTCGCCCGGTGTCCTGGCGGCATCGCCCCAGGCGAAGGCAGCACGGGTGGCGTCCTTGTCCGCCACCGCCGGCACGGTGCGCAGGTAGGTCACGATGGCACGGATGTCCTCATCGCGCAGTCTGGAGAGGCTGTTGGTCACCGCCTCGGCCATGCCACCGCCCGCCTGTCCCTTGCCGGCCACACGGCCGGTTTTCAGGTACTGGGCGAGCTCGTCATCGGTCCAGCCGCCGATGCCACTGATCGGATGCGAGGTGATGTTCGGCGCGTACCAGTCGCCCAGCGAGCCGCCAGCGAACGCCTTGCCGCCCACTTCCTGCATCATCAATCCGCGCGGACTGTGGCAGCTCGAGCAGTGCGCCAGCCCTTCCACCAGATACGCGCCGCGATTCCACTGCGCGTCTTTTGCTGGATCGGGCTGGAAGGGTTTCTTGTCCAGGAACAGCAGATTCCACACCGCCATGGACGAGCGGACGCTGAAGGGGAATGGCAGTTCGGTCGCGTGGGCCTCCTCGTCGACCGGCGCCACCGCCTGCATGAAATACACGTAGAGCGCGTGGATGTCCTCGTCGGTCAGCTTGGCATACGAGGTGTACGGCATCGCCGGATACAGATGGGCACCGTCCTTGCGCACGCCCTCGCGGACCGCCTTGGCAAAATCGGCCTCGCTGTAAGTGCCGATGCCGTGGCTCTTGGAGGGGGTGATGTTGCTGGCCCAGATCTCGCCCAGCGGCGAGGCGATCGCGTAGCCGCCCGCATACGGCTTGCCCTGCTTCGGGCTGGTATGGCAGGCCACGCAATCCGCCGCCACGGACAGGTAGCGCCCGCGCTCCACCGTATCGTCGGCGCGCACGGCCTGGCTGATGCCACCCAGCAAAGTCATCGTGATGAGCAGGAGGGTCTTCATGCCGCACGCTCGATGGCATCGGCCGCGCGCAGGGCCAGCGCGGCCATGGTCAGGGTGCTGTTGACCACACTGGCCGAGACCATCGCGCTGCCGCCCGGCAGCCACAGGTTCGGGTGATCATGCGCGCGGCAATCGCCGTCGACCACCGAGTCACGCGGATCGGCGCCCATGATGGTCGAGCCCATGATGTGGTTGTTTGCGTTGAGCGCCGTGGTGATCACGAACTCTTCCGCATTGAACAGCGTGCCGATGTGCCGCAGCTGCTCGCACGATCTGTCGTACCCCTTGCGCGCGTAATCGCCCAGCGAGTAATGGATGTCCGGGCAGGCCAGGCCGTGGCCGTCGACCCGGGTCTTGGACAGCGTCAGCCGGTTGGTCGGGTCGGGCAGCGGCTCGAGGCTGATCGACAGGTCCACCCCGTAGATCGCGCGGCGGCGGATTTCCGCGTCCAGCGCCTCACCGGCCAGCCCCATCTTCAGCGCCTGGTCGGTGGCGATCGCCACGCGGCTGATGTTGTTGAGGATGATCTTGGTGGCCGAGTACTCCGAGCGGAACGCGCCGTCGCGCGGCCCGACCATGCAGCTGGACTGCGCCGGCCCGCGCCCCAGCCAGATCGGCCGATCGGCAATGAACGAGCAGTGGAAGCCGGAGTGGTCCAGCATGTTGCGCCCGACCTGGTCGGACGAATTGGCGATGCCGTTCGGGTTCTGTTCGTTGGCCGCGAGCAGCAGCAGGCGCGGCGTCTCCAGCGCATTGCAGGCGATCACGAAACTGCGGCCGGTGGCCTTGTGGCTGACCTTGTCGCTGTCATACCAGTGGATGGCGGTGACCCGGTTCTGCGCGTCGGTGTCGATTCTGTACGCCACGGCTTCGGCCAGCACCTTGGCGCCCAGTGCCTCGGCGGCCTCGACGGTATGCACGCCGTTGTACATCGCCCCGATCGGGCAGATCGGCTGGCAGTTGTTGTTGCCACAGCAGGCGGGGCGATCGTTCCAGGGCTTGATCATGCGCCCCTGCGGGATCGGCACCAGGTTGTAGCCGTGCGGATTGACCACCTCGGCGAATACCTTGTCACCGTTGCCCCAGGGAATCATGTCGGCCAGGTAGGGCTTGGAGCGTTCCGATGGGCTCTGCTGCGCCGGATCGTTCGGCCCGGAGACACCCATGGCTTCTTCGGCGCGGCAGTAATACGGCTCGATGTCCTCGTAGCTGATCGGCCAATCGCGGCCGACGCCGTACGCGGACTGCATCTTGAAGTCGACGGGCAGATGGCGCCAGCAGGAGGCCGCCCAGTGCCAGGTGGTGCCGCCCACCGCCTTGATGAAGCCCTGGTGGAAGCTGCTGGCATCGGGGCCGGTCAGGCCGACGTAATCGTTGGCGGGAAAATACAGGGGTGCCGTCGCGAACTTCGATTGCGGATACGGCCCCTGGAAGTCGCTGCCGATGCGCCGTTCGAAGCTGGCGTTGCGCCAGTTCTCGACCACATCGGAACGGTTCAAGCGCGGGCCGGCCTCCAGGACCAGGACGGATTTGCCGGCACGCACCAGCTGGTGGGCGATCAACGCACCGACGACGCCCGAACCGACGATCACGACGTCGGCATCGGCGTCGCCATCACGGAAAACCGGAGCTTTCATGAGAGGGATTCCAGAGCTGTGAAAAGTGTAAGAGGACCGCGCAGGCTTATGCGTGGGCTCGAATCGGGGCCGGCGGCGCGGCGGTCCACCAGGCGGGTCCGCCCTGGACGTAGGTCGGGGGGGAGAGGCCGTCGTCCACGCAGCGCTGCATGAGCGCATCGCGATAGGACACGGTCACGGCATGCACGCCCTTGCCCACGGTGCCGGTGTACCACGCGGTAATGATCGCCAGCGCTGCGGGCCTGGCCTCGCCCGCGGCGGCGACCAGCGCAGTGGCACCACTCACCTGCCCTGCCAGCGTGGCGAGGGCGGGGAAGTGCGCATGCAGCTCGGGCTGAAGTTGGGCGAACGCCTTTTCGATCCGGTCGGCCGTGGCCGGATCCAGATCGGTCTTGCCGGTGAGGGCATGGGAGAGGTCGAGGAAGGCGGTATCGGCCTTGGCCGCAGGGGGCGTCGCAGCAGCGGTGGCCACTGGGGGCGCTTTGTCACCGCAGGCCGCGAGCAGGGAAGCCGAACCAACCGCAAGCAGGAAGCCTCTTCGTGTGAGGCCCTGCGCCCGCCGATTCTCGTCCAATCCCTCGGGAATACTCATGATGTGAACTCTGCTCCGTAACACGCCGGCTCCCCGCCCGTAGACCACGGAACAGCTAAGCATCGACGGCGGCAAGGGTACTCCATGCGCTTGTCATCACAGAGTGATCATCGGGGTGATCACGCATCGCCAACAGGGTCGGCGCTACAACCCGGGTTCGTCATCACCGCCGGAGAATCGCCATGCGAATCGTGTTGTTGAGTGCCGTCGCGGCGCTCGCGCTCTCGGCCTGCAGCCAGGGCGAGCGTACCGAGCAAGGCAAGCATGCCGATGCGATCGAGCAGCCTGCAGCGGCCACCGCGCCCGCGGACGACGCGTCCGCCCGCAACGTGCCTGGGGGCGGCAGTGGCACGGCGGCTTCCGAAGAGCAGGACTCCGGCCATGGCACCGAGACCTCCGCGGAGCCGAAACACGCGTCGCCGCCGACGCCCTGACCCGTCATGACGCCGCTCGATAAACCATTGCGCCGGGAAGTCCTTATTGGCGAAGAGAGCTACACGCTCACGATCGACCCGGAGGGCATGAAGCTGGTGCCCAAGGGCAAGCGGAACGGTCTGAGCCTGAAATGGACGGACCTGGTGAACGGTGACGCGGCCCTTGCCACCGCGCTGCAGGCCTCGCTGTCGGCCGGTTGAGTGCGCCGGCCATGGGCCGGTCAGGGCGCGCCTGCGTTTTCGGCCGCTGAACATCCGATCCGGCATCAAATCCCAGGATCAGGGACAATACCCGCCCACCGTCTGCCCCGGCCTGCCGGCGAATGCCCGCCCAGGCGGCCATTGCGCGGCCGTCCATGCCTGCCTTCCTGCCGCTTTTCCGGATCCGAATTGAACACCACCGCCCTGCCCCTTGCCGATGACGACCTGCCCCTGACCGACCGCCTGCGCACCGCGCTGGACCTGCTGGAGGCCATCGAAGCCGACCGCAGCGTGCTCGATACGCTGCCGGAGGCTGACCGCGTCCGCCTTCACCAGGTCGTCGCCAAGGTCTACCACCCCGAGCCGAAGGCCCGCCGGGCGAAGCTGAAGCAGCAGGCCAAGGCGCGTCATCAGGAGAAGGTGGCCAAGGCGGAGGCACTGCTGGAGCAGACCGGCATCCGCGCCCTGCGCCGCAAGCCGGTGTTCAGCACCCCGAACTATTTCCCGCCGCACGCCGCGGGCCTGCACGACGCCTCCAACGGCGAGAACGCCGCGGCCACGCCGGAGCCGGTGCATTCGCCCGAGCTGCGCCACTGCTATGTCTGCAAGCAGAAGTTCACCCAGCTGCATCACTTCTACGACCAGATGTGCCCGGCCTGCGCCGAGCTGAACTTCTTCAAACGCACCGAGACCGCCGACCTCACCGGTCGCGTCGCGCTGCTGACCGGTGGGCGGGTCAAGATCGGCTACCAGGCCGGCCTGAAGTTGCTGCGTGCCGGTGCGGAGCTGATCGTGACCACGCGCTTTCCGCGTGACTCGGCCGCGCGGTACGCCGAAGAGCCGGATTTCGCCGAATGGGCTCACCGCCTGCAGGTCTACGGCCTGGACCTGCGCCACACGCCGAGCGTGGAAGCCTTCTGCAACGAACTGCTGGCCACGCGGTCGCGGCTGGATTTCATCATCAACAACGCCTGCCAGACTGTGCGCCGCCCGCCGCAGTTCTACGCCCACATGATGGCCGGCGAGACGGCCCCGCTGCATGAAGTGCCCGATACGCAGCGCAGACTGATCGGCGATTACGAGGGGCTGCGCAGCGCCGAGCTGCTTGGCACGACCGGATCGGCCGCGCTACCGGTGGTCCAGGGCCGCGACTTCAACGCCGCCAATGGCCTGACCCGTGCGGCCGAGCTGTCCCAGGTGCCGCTGCTGGACGATGAGCTGGTGGCCCAGCAGCACCTGTTCCCGGATGGGCGCCTGGATCAGGATCTGCAGCAGGTCGATCTGCGCGGCCGCAACTCCTGGCGCATGCTGATGGCCGAAGTGCCCTCGGTGGAACTGCTGGAAACCCAGCTGGTCAACGCCATCGCGCCGTTCATCATCAATGCGCGCCTGAAGCCGCTGATGCTGCGCACGCCGGGACGCGACAAGCACATCGTCAACGTCTCGGCGATGGAGGGGCAGTTCTACCGCAACTTCAAGACCACCCGCCACCCGCATACCAACATGGCCAAGGCCGCGCTGAACATGATGACGCGCACCTCGGCGGCCGATTACCAGAACGACGGCATCCACATGAACAGCGTCGACACCGGCTGGGTGACCGACGAGGATCCGGCGGATATCGCGGCCAAGAAGGTCAAGGAAGAGCGCTTCCACCCGCCGCTGGATATCGTCGATGGCGCTGCGCGCATCGTCGATCCGATCATCCACGGCATCAACACCGGCGAGCATGTCTGGGGTCAGTTCCTGAAGGATTACGCGCCCACGGACTGGTAACTGCATCCGGAACGGCGTTTGACGCGTATGGAGTGGACAGAAGGCCGCTGGCCCCCGCCCCCCTCCGATACGACATGAGTCCCCCACCCTCCCCCCTGGATGAAAGACGCGCGGTGCTGAGCGCCATGCAGGTCGACAGCGTGGCGTCGCTGCCTGCGCTGGACCGGCTCACCGCGCTTGTTGGCTACACCTTCAACGCGCCGGTGGCGTTCGTCTCGGTCCTGGGGGATGTGAAGCAGCGCTTCCTTTCCCGGATCGGTCTGCCCATGGCGCAGACCGATATCCGTTCGTCGATCTGCGCCCACGCCGTCACCTCCGACGGTGTCCTGGTCGTCCCGGATCTCGAGCAGGACGCTCGTTTCCGGGACAACCCGCTGGTGACCCACAGTCCCCACCTGCGTTTCTATGCGGGCGCCCCGCTGGTAGCCAAGAATGGCGTCGCCATCGGTGCGCTGTGCGTCATGGACACTCGTCCGCGCACCTTTGACCCGCGCGATCAGGAACAGTTGGCCACCTTGGCGGAGCTGGTGATCGCACAACTGGAGCTGCGCAACCTCTCCGGCAACCTCGATCCGGTCAGTGGCCTGCCCAGCCGGCACCAGTTTCATGCGGATCTGCCGGGCATTCTCTCCCGCTGTGCGGATGGAAGGGCTTACGCCGTCGCGGTGGACGTGCTGGATATTCCGCGCGCCAACCAGGTGGGCCAAGTGCTGGGGCTGCGCCCGTTGGAAGCACTGATCCGGCGTGCCGGCGTCCGTCTGCGCACCGCGCTGGAGGACGTTGCAACGGTGTACCACGTCGGGGTGACCCGGTTCGCGTTCGTGGTCGACATGCCGACGGCAGGCCATGTCGAGAGCCTGGTCCTGGAGCTGAGGACGCGAATGCTGCGCCCGCTGATGGCTGCCGCGGTACCGATGTCCCCCCGCTTCCATGCCGGCATCTGTGCCGTCGATGCGGATGAGCACGACAGTCACGACGTGCTGCGACGACTGCTGGTCAGCATGCAGGGCGCGTTCGACGCTCGCCAGGCGCTTTGCTGGTACTCCGAACAACGCGACGAACGGATGCACCGCGCCTACCGGCTGGCCTCGGATGCCGAGCGCGGGCTGCAGAACGGTGACTTCCATCTCGACTACCAGCCCCGTTTCACCCTCGACGGTCGGCGCCCCGTCTCGGCAGAAGCCTTGATCCGCTGGAGCCACCCCACCCTGGGGCCGATCAACCCGGGCGAGTTCATTCCGGTCTTCGAGCGGACCGCATTGATGGACGAGGTGACCACCTGGGTGCTGGACACTGCGCTGGATCAAGTCCAAGCGTGGCGCGCTCAGGGACAGGACATTCCGGTCTCGATCAATCTGTCCAGCAGTTATCTGTCCAACGCCTCGGCATGGCATGACATCCGCAGCAAGCTCGAGCAAAGGGCGCTGCCGTTCTCGATGATCGAACTGGAGATCACCGAGGGCGAATGGCTGCGTCCGGGGTCACCGGCGATCGACCACATCGCGGCGATGGCGGAGGCCGGCATCAAGGTGGCGATTGATGACTTTGGCAGTGGCTACAGCAACTTCAGCTACCTGTCAGACCTCCCGATCCACACCGTAAAGCTGGACAAGTCGCTGATCGATGGCATCGCCGACAATCGGCGCGCACGCGCCAAGGTGTCCGCCATCCATCATCTGGCCCATGAGCTGGGCTATCTGACGGTGGCCGAAGGCGTCGAGCAGGAAGCGCAGATGGACGTTCTGGCCGACATGGGGATCGACGAAATCCAAGGCTACCTGCTTGCGCGGCCCATGTCCCCGGCTGCGGTGAGGCAGGTGTTCGAACAGGGCGCGGACGTCAGAGCTTGAACACCTGCTGCAGCTTGCGGGCGAACCAGCCACTGAAGACCAGAGGCGCATCCAGCGCTGAAACGCAGATGCACGCCACCCCGGGGGTGGTCACCGGCTGATGTTCGACCTCACTGTCCAGATCGGCCACATCGCCCGGTGCGAAGTGCCCCAGTGAATCGTCATAGGCACCACGGAGGATCTGGGTCAGCTCGCTGTTGCCATGGCTGTGCATGGGCAGGCATTTACCGGGCGCGATCTTCAGCATGATCAGCGACGGCAGGTCCGGGGCGCGGATGCAGTGCACACCCGGCGCCATCCACCGCCATTTGAGCGAGCGGTAAGACGTCCCGAAATGCGGTGCAAGCGCGGAAGGCAGCCGATCCGGATCGTGCGTGCCCACCCGGCTGCGCTCGACCTCAACCGGCGCCACCGCGGGCGGCGTCGGCGCATCCAGCCTGCCCAGCATTGCCTCCCGCAGCGCCGCCTGCCGATCTTCTTCCGCTGGTGGCGACCCTTGCTGCTCAAGCAGCATCCCGCCCAGGCGCTCGGCCGAGCGCAGCTGCTCCCGGCACTGGGGGCAGGACTCCAGGTGCGCGGCAGCAACCACGGACATCTCCGCTGCCAGCGTGCCGGTCGCAAACGCGAGCACGGTGGCCGGATCCAGGTGGTGGCGAGGATTCACCGCTTCTCTCCCATCAGCGACTGCAGTTGCAGGAACGCCCGCCGGATGTGTGATTTGACCGTTCCCAGGGGCATGTTCAATTCCTCGGCGATCTCGGAATGGGTCTTTGCTTCGAAGTACGACATCCGGATCAGCCGTGCCTGTGTGGCGGAAAGCTCGTCCAGCCGTTGCTTGAGCCGGACGTGCTCGGTGTGCAGCTCGGCAAGGGAGCCTCTGCCGTCATCCTGCTCGGCAGCCTGCTCGACCACCTCGTGGGCATGCACCCAGATGTGTTCCCGCCGCACGCGGTCGATATGCAGGTTGCGGGCGATCCGGTACAGCCAGGTGCCCAGGCCGCTCCGGGACGGGTCGTAGAGATCGGCGCGGTTCCACAGTTTCAGCAGCACCTCCTGGGCGAGGTCCTCCGCCACCGTCTGAGGCGCTCCCAGTCCACTGAGGTACCGGCACAGGCGCGGCATGAAGTGGTCGTAGATGCGCATGAAACACTCACGGTCACGCGCGCCCGCCACCGCGGCCACATCCGCAGCCCAGGTCTTCAGCTCCGCAGTGTGTTGCGCGGGAATGGCACTCATCCGGGCCGCCTCGAAAGGCGTCAACCTTGCAGCAGAGGGGTCGGCGTCCATCGTAGGCCACTTCCGGGCGATCGGCGACTTGGGGTTCATGGCCGGTTGTACGGGCAACGGGGCGGATTGGATGCAGGCGCCTCCTGCCGGTGCCCTGGCTGCTGATATAGTCAGCCGAGCATGGCGGGCACGGTGTCCGGCCACGAATTACAGGGAGCGGGTCATGGGTCTTCGTCAGGCAGTGGCAGGGGCAGTCGGTGGCGTTCTGGCCGACCAGTGGAAGGACTTCTACACCGTGCCGACGGGCCTGCCCTCCACGGCAGCGCTGTTCGCGGCCGTGCCGCGCGGCACCAATGCCGGCCGCGGGTCGAACACCAGCGCCTCCTCGAACATCATCACCAACGGCTCGAAGATCGTCGTTCCGGAAGGCTATGGCCTGCTGCTGTTCCAGGACGGCGCGATCACCGGCTTCGTCGCCGAACCGGGCGGCTACGAGTGGCGCTCGGACGATGCCAATTCGCAGTCGATCTTCGCCGGCGACGGCTTCGTCAGCCCCCTGATCAAGCAGAGCTGGGAGCGCTTCAAGTTCGGCGGCCAGCCGGGCTCGCAGCAGGCGGCCTTCTTCGTCTCGCTGAAGGAACTGCCGGACAACCGCTTCGGTACGCAGTCCGAAATCTACTGGGACGACGGCTTCCTCGGCACCCAGGTCGGCGCGGTCACGCGCGGCTCGTACACGCTGAAGATCGTCGATCCGATCCTGTTCGTGAAGAATTTCGTGCCGGCCAGCTACCTGCAGCCGGGCCAGGTGTTCGATTTCACCGATCTGGACAACGCCGCCGCCAGCCAGCTGTTCAATGAAGTGGTCGGCTCGCTGGCCCCGGCCTTCAGCCTGTATACGAACGATCCCGGCAAGGGCAACCGCATCACCAAGCTGCAGCAGGATTCGCTGGGCTTCGCGCAGAGCCTGTCCGCTGCCGTCGAGCAGGGCTACCAGTGGAAGTCCGATCGTGGCCTGGCCATCGTCAAGACCGCCATCGTCTCGATCGAGTACGACGCCAACACCCGCGAACTGCTCAAGACCGTGCAGCGCGCCGATGCCCTGGCCGGCTCGCGCGGCAATTCCAACCTGCAGGCCAGCGTGGCCCAGGGCATCCAGTCGGCCGGTGAGAACGGCGGCGCGGCGGGCCTGGTCGGCGTGGGCATGGCCTCGGGCATGCTCGGGGTCGGTGGCATGCAGCAGCCGGTCGCTCCGGCAGCGGACGATCCGGTCGCCAAGCTGAAGAAGGCCAAGGAGATGCTGGACCTCGGCCTGATCACCCAGGACGACTACGACACGCTCAAGGCCAAGGCGCTGGGGCTGTAAGACACCGAGCGCACCGACACCATGTCCGACCCCAAGATCCCACCGCCGATCCCGGCGGTTCCGCCGCCGTTGCCGCCTTCCCCGGCAGCACCGGTCACCGGCCCGGGCTCGCCCCGGGACGTGCCACCCCTGCCCGGCGGTTTTCCACTGGACCCGGAGACACTGCCCCAGCCCATCCGCGATGAGGTGCAGGCGCCCGACCCGGTCGCGCTGGACACCTCGGCGGTCGAGCTCAAGGACGGCCTCAACCGCTGCCCGAAATGCGGCTCCAGCGATATCCGTCTCAAGCTGGGCAGCGACGTGCTGGTCTGCCAGTTCTGCCGTCACGAATGGCATGGCGACCGCGTGGAGGAGGCCTTCGGGTTCGGCGAAGGCATCGGCGAATTGCGCGGCACGGTCGTCGCCTCGGGTGCGCGCGACATCGAGGCCGATACCGCCAGCCTGATGAGCTTCAAATGCACCGGCTGCGGTGCCGAAGTCACCATCAACACCGAGAGCACGATGACGGCGCGCTGCCACTGGTGCCGCCATGTGTTCGGGGTCAACGAGCAGATTTCCAATGGTGCGGTGCCCGATGCGGTGCTGCCGTTCCATATCAGCAAGGACGATGCCGTCGCGCGGATCCGCCAGTTCGTGGACAAGCGCCGCCTGTTCGCGCTCAAGGCGTTCAAGGACCAGTTCACGCCGGAGAACGTCACCGGCGTCTACCTGCCCTACATGATCGTGGACAGCAACGTCAGCGCCAGCGTGTCCGGCAAGGGCGAGATCCAGACCCGGCAGTACACGCGCGGCACCGAGAAGAACAAGCAGACCTACTACGACGCGGACGTCTACCAGGTGGATCGCCAGGTGGATTTCACCGTGGACGATCTCACCATGGAATCTTCGGCCGAACGCGGCAACCTGGATACGCAGGCCAACACCAACAACATCATCAACGCGATCCTCCCGTTCGATACCAAGAACGCGCTGAAGTGGAACGCCTCGTATCTGGCGGGATTCACCTCGGAAAAGCGCAACCTCGACGTGGAGAAGCTGCGGCCGCGCCTGGAAGACCAGCTGTTGTCGATCGCCCGTGCACAGGTCGAGGGCTCGGTGCGCCGCTACGATCGCGGTGTGCGCTGGGAGCGCGAGCGCGTGGATGTGCACGGTACCCGCTGGGTGTCGATGTACCTGCCCGTGTGGCTTTACTCGTATCACCAGCCTGGCCGCAACGGCGGCATGCTACACTACATCGCGGTGAATGGCCGCACCGGTGAAACCATGGGCAGCGTGCCCGTGCAGCAGTGGAAGCTGCTGCTGGCGGCGCTCACCACCGGCACGATCATTGAAGCCCTCGTTCTCTTCTTCCTGGTAGCTGCCTCATGAGCGATGACAGTGGACTCTGGTTGCTTGCCGCCGGCCCGGCCGGTGCGACGGCGTTGTACTGGGCGTTGTACCGGTACTACCGCAACACCGACAAGTCGCATGCGTTCGAGCATGAAACGACCATCGAAGCCAAGCCGGTGACGGGCGCGGACCGCAAGGTCGATACCGTGACAGGGACGCAGGAGAGACGCATCCGGGGTGACAATGTGGGTGCCTATCGGACACGGGTGCAGCGCGACAGGGACAGCCCGCCACCCTTGTGACGCGTCACGGGCGCGTCTCGACGAACCCGGGCGGTATCATGTGGCGTCAGTTTTCCGTAGGACGCCCCCATGCGCACGCTCTACCCCGCGATCACGCCCTTCCGCACGCATCAGGTGCCGGTCGATGCCCTGCATATCCTGTTCGTCGAGGAGTGCGGCAACCCGGACGGCATCCCGGTGGTGTTCCTGCACGGCGGCCCGGGCGCAGGCGTATCGCCGGTCCATCGGCGCTTCTTCGATCCGGCGCGCTACCGCATCGTGCTGATCGACCAGCGCGGCAGCGGCCGCTCCACGCCGTTCGGTGAGCTGCGTGACAACACTACCCAGCACCTGGTGGCCGACGTCGAGATCATCCGCACCCTGCTCGGCATCGAGCGCTGGCTGGTGTTTGGTGGCTCGTGGGGGTCCACGTTGGCGCTGGCCTATGCGCAGGCCCATCCGGACCGCGCGACGGGCGTGATCGTGCGGGGCGTGTATCTCGGCCGTGCCGAGGAAAACCGCTGGTTCGCCGAGGCCGATGGCGGTGCACGCTGGGTGTTCCCGGAACGTTGGGCGCGCTACGAGGCGCATATCCCCGAAGACGAGCGCGGCGAAATGATCGAGGCGTACTGGCGACGGCTGGACAGCCCCGACCAGGCGACGCGCATCGCCGCGGCGCAGGCCTGGCTCGGCTGGGAAGATCATGCCGCGACCCTGGCGCACGACGTCGATGCGGTGTCCGGGGATGACCCGCTGCACACGCTGGCCAAGGCGCGCATCGAGGCACACTACTTCCGCAACCACGCCTTCCTCGATCATGGGCAGCTGCTGCGTGATGTCGACCGCATCCGGCATCTGCCGGGCGTGATCGTGCAGGGCCGCTACGACATCATCTGCCCGGCACGCAGCGCGTGGGACCTGGCCTGTGCCTGGCCGGAGGCCTCGCTGCAGATGGTGCTGTCCGGCCACAGCGCGATGGAACCGGCGACCGCCGATGCCCTGGTGCGCGCGACGGATGCGTTCGCAGACCGCCAGTAAGGAGACGTAGTGGATTCGATCTACCTGGTGGTGGCGCTGGGCGCCATCGTGGCGGGCTTTGTGCAGGGACTCTCGGGCTTCGCGTTCGGGCTGGTGGCGCTCTCTTTCTGGGCGTGGGTGCTGGACCCGAAGCTCGCCGCTACCCTCTCGGTGTTTGGCGCCCTGACCGGCCAGCTGCTGGCGGCGTTCACTGTGCGCCGCGGCTTCAATCTGAAGACCCTGCTGCCCTTCGTTCTGGGCGGACTGGCCGGGATTCCGCTGGGCGTCTACCTGCTGCCGATGCTCGACATGAACTGGCTCAAGGCCATCCTTGGCACCCTGCTGGTGCTGTGGTGCCCGGCCATGCTGCTGTCCCGCCAGCTGCCACGTGTCACCGCGGGCGGGCGCGCAGCGGATGGCGTGGTCGGGTTTGCCGGCGGCATCATGGGTGGGCTGGGCGGTTTCACCGGCACGCTGCCGACACTGTGGTGCACGCTGCGCGGCTACGAGCGCGATGTGCAGCGCTCCATCGTGCAGAACTTCAATCTGTCGATGCTGCTGGTCACCATGGGCACCTATGTCGGCAGCGGCATCGTCACCCGCGAGATGCTGCCGATGTTCGCCATCGTCGCGCCGGCCATGTTGATTCCTACGCTTCTGGGCACGCGCCTGTACATCGGCATCAGTGACGTGCGGTTCCGGCAGATCGTGCTGAGTCTGCTGACGGTCTCGGGGGTTGCGTTGCTGGCGTCGTCGCTGCCGGTGCTGCTGGGCTGGCGCTGAGGCGACCGCGTTACAGCGGCAGACGGTTGCCGACGAAATTGACCACGTTCTCCATCGCATCCGGATCGACATTGCTCAATCCGATCACTACGTAGCCCTGGCTGGGCAGCACGATGAGTGCGGCATTCGCACCCGGCGCCCCGCCCTCGTGGCCGTACTGGCGTTGCCCGCCCTTGCCGCTCACCATGAATCCATAGCCGTACCAGCCTTTGGTATTCTGCGGCGAAGTGGCAGCCTGCAATGCCGCGGGCGGGATCAACCGGCCACTGCGCAGTGCCTCGGCGAACCGGAGCAGATCGTCGGCCGTGCTGTAACCCCCGCCCGCCGAGGTGCCACGCAACGGCAGCGTCTTGGTCTCCCGCACCCACTGGCCGTCACTCAGCGTGTAGGGCACCGCGCGGCCTCGAACCAGGGTCGCCTCGGGCGCCGATCCCGTCGATGCCATGCCCGCTGGATCAAAGATGTGCTGTTCAACATAGGCGTCGTAGGAGTGCCCCGATGCAGCCTCGATGATCGAGCCGAGCAGGATGTAGCCGTAGTTGGAGTACTGGTCCTGCGTTCCGGGCGTGAAGGCCGGTGCCGCGGTGCCATAGACGCCCCAATAATCGGACAGCGTCTTGAGCGACGCTTTCCGTGTTTCGAAGGCCTCGTCGAAGATCTCGCCCAGGCCACTGGTGTGGTTGAGCAACTGCCTGATGGTAACGGCAGTGGCAACGGCCTGATTCGGGTAGCCCTTGAGGTGCCGTGCGATGGTGTCGTCCAGCGAGAGTTTGCCCGCCTCCGCCAGCTGCAGGATCGCCACCGCGGTGAACATCTTGTTCAACGAGGCCAGTCTGAACTTCGTGGCGGCATCGACCGGCACACCCTGCTCGCGATCGGCCATGCCCCCCTGCCATGCCATCAGCACCGTGCCGTCCTTCGCCAGCAGGAAACTGCCGGATAGCTTGCCCTGTGCCTGCAGGGCGTCCAGTCGCGCGCGGCTCTGCGCGAGAAGCGCAGGCATCTCAAGGCGCTTCGGCTTGAACGCGTCGGCTATCTCAACCCCCTCCAGCTGCAGTGTCTTGAGCCGCGGCCTGTTCGCCGGGTCAATAGCCACGGTGATCAGTACACCACGATCGCTCGATGTGCCACGCACGATGGCCGCAATGGCATCGGGCGTGTCCAGCGTTCTGGTCAGCACATCGAACGGGCCGAAAGTCTCGCGGATGTCCAGATACCGCTGCGCGGCGTGGTCGATCCCGTAGGTCGACAACACCGCCTGCAATTCCTGGCTGTCACCTGCGTTGTAAGCGGCCAGCCAGCGGGTGAAGATCTGTTCGGCCAGCACGGGTTCGTCCGGTGCTTTCGCCCAGGTGGTGGCACTGAAGAGCAGCAGCGCCACAACGAGTGTTCTGATCGGCACCATCCTGTCCTGCCTCCTGCAATCGAGTGACCGCCCTCCGGCGGCCGGTTGATTATGCAATGGCAGGACGATCCGTGACTCAGAAGTCCACTGTCGCCGAGAGCAGATACGTGCGCGGCGCCCCCAGGGCCAGGCTCGAGAGCAGCGGCATGCCCCAGTACGCCTTGTTGGTCAGGTTGTTGACGGCCGCGCGCAGGGTCACGGATGTGTCCGCGACCGTGGTGGTGTACCGCGCGCCCACGTCATACAGCGTCCGCCCGGCTGCCCACAACGTGTTGTCGGCACTGATGTACTGTTTCGACACGGCCGTGGCGTTCGCGGTGACGGTCACGCCCTGCACGCCTGGCACGTCCCACTCCGCCCCCACCTTGCCCTGCTGCTTCGGCACACCCGTCGCGGCCTTGCCCTGGTTGCGGGCATCCAGAGTGCGCGTCACCTTCGGATCCACCACCGACACGCCGCCCATCAGGCGCACGCTGTCCACCGGTGCGCCGAAGAAGCCCCATTCCAGCCCACGGTTGCGCTGCTCGCCTCCGAACGAGAACACGTTGGTCACCGGATCGGTGTAGCTGCTCGGACGGGTGATCTCGAACAGGCTGAAGGTATGGGCGAACCGCCCCAGGTCCACCTTGAGACCCAGTTCCTTCTGCCGCGTTTTGTAGGGCTCGAACACATCCCCGGCATTGGCCGCGGTCATCGGCGCGGTGGTGCCCTGGCTCAGGCCTTCGATGTAGTTGGCATAGCCGGCCACCGTGCTGCTGAACTTCAGCAGGATTGCAGCAGCGGGCGTGGTGGCGCTCTCGTCATAGCGCGATGTGCGTGCGCCCGTGGCCACGCTGAAGGTATCGCTGACCACCTGCTGGCGGCGCACCCCGAGCGTCACCTGCAGGCGGTCCGCCGCGAACGACATCGTATCGGCGATGCCGATGCTGTCCAGGCGCAGCTCGGTGTGTGAGATGTGCGGCGCCACGAACGGGGCGGCCGGCCCCCAGGCCGGATGGTAGAGATTGGTCACCCAATCGGCACCGGGCACGCTACGACGGCCATAGTCATCCTGCTCGTGCACGTAGTGCGTGGCGTTCACCGCCCACTGGTGACCGACACTGCCGGTGGTGTGCTTGCCTTGTACCCCGATCGCCGCCGACTGCTTCTTCAGATCGAAGGCGAGTTGACCGATGGTGGTCCGGAAGTCGCCGGCCTCGTTGAGGATCAGGGCCGAAATCGAACCGTTGTACTGGTAGTTCGTTTCGCTGATGCCGTACGCGGCATAGGCCATGATCCGGTCATTGAGATCGACCTCGCCGCGCACGATCGCGCCCTTGTCCCGGGATTCAACGATCGCCCAGTCCGGGTTGATCAGCACGTCATTGCGTGGTGGGCGTGGCACGGCCAGGCCCGCGGCCAGACCCACGCCTCGCGCCGGGCCGTGCACCGTGTCGTCGGCGCGGTACAGGTCGGCGAACAGCCGCGTGCGCTCGCCGCGCCAATCCAGCCCCAGCGCGCCCAGCTGAACCGTCTTGTCCTGCCTGCGTACCGCGCCCTCGCCATCCCGGTAGGCCGCATTGAAACGGATGCCGAACTGCTGGTCGCTGCCCAGCCGTCGGCCTGCATCGAGGTGCCCGCCGAACTGTGCGTCGGAGGCGTAGTTGGCGCTGATGCGCGTGAGCGGTTGGCTCCCGGCCCGCTTGGGAATGAGATTCACCGCGCCACCGACGGAACCACCTGGCGGCATGCCATTGAGCAGTGCGGACGGCCCCTTCAGCACTTCGATCCGCTCGAACATCTCCGGCGAGGTGCGGTAGTACGGCGCCATGCCGAACAGCCCGTTGATGGTCATGTCGCTGGTGCTGGAGGCATACCCGCGGATCGAGTAATTCTCGCTCCATGCACCGGTGACGCCATTGCTGAAGACGGTCGGGTCGGTCGCGGCGATGACATCCGTGATGTCCCGCGCCTGCCGGTCCTCGATGAACGCATCGGTGTAGCTGATGGTGCTGAAGGGCGTGTCCATGAAGTCCTTGTCGCCCAGCAGCCCGACCCGCCCGCCGGTAGCGACCTGCCCCCCGGCGTAGGTATCCGTAGCTGCCGCGCGTTCCTCCCGCACGGTGATCGAGGGCAGCGTCGAGACGCTGCTGGCACCATCACTTCGCGCACCATCGGCGAGCGCCTGGGCGAGCGCGGAGGGCATCGGTGCCAGGACACAGCCGGCCAGGCCAAGGAGCAGCGTCAGTGGCGAAGCGTTGGGGCGACGCGGCTGATGGACAGGCCGGGCATTGCCGATGTGGGCGGCAACGGGGAAGGTACGACGGGGATCACGCGGGGTCATGCCAGGTCCTTTCAGAGGAAATGCGCAGCCACACACCGCTGTCCAACAGGGACGAGGGCGAGTGCCGATCAAGACGATCAGAGGGGTGTCTGGCTGGGTGGAAACCTGGCTGTGGGGAAACGCGCACGGGCGGCGAAAGCCTCGCCCGCGATGGCATCCTGCGCAGTACGCAAGGCCGCGTCACGTTATTAGTATCATCGGTATAAACTAACTGTGCAAGTGCGCCGCTTCGTGCGAACGCACGCCGTATTTCGAGGACAGATGGATGAGTACTTCCGCAGTGCCGCCCTCCCGGGGCCGCCCCCGAACGATCACGCGGGAACGCATCGCTGACGCCGGCATCGCGCTCGGGCTGCCCGCCCTGACCTTCGTCGGGGTGGCGGGTGCCCTGGGCGTCACTCATATGGCGCTGTACAAACACGTGCCGAGCCTGGAAGCGCTCAAGCAGCTGGTGGCCGAGGAGATCTTCGGCCGCTGGCCCCTGCCCCGCGCGGATGCGCAGCCGCCGCAGCCGTTGGCCGACTACCTGGTGCACTTCATCGCCTCGCTGCGCGATCTCGTGCGTGCGCACCCCGGGCTCGCGCCACATCTGATCCGTCGCTCCGCCGCCACTGCGCCGATGCGGGCGAAGATTGCCGACCATCAGAACCAGGTCGCCGCGGCGTACGGCCTGCCCACGGACCGCGCGCGTTGGTTGCTGTCCACGCTTGCCTTCCATTGCATCGCGGTGGCGGACACCCTGTACGCCGGCCTGTCGGCCGAGGAACGTGCTGCGGATGAAGCCGAAATCGAGGCGGAGTTCGGGTGGGGCATGCACACGCTGCTGCTGGGCGCGCTGAGGGTGATCGAGGAAAACCTGCCATTGGACGCCCCATCGTTCCGGGCGCCCGCAGCCGGGTAGCCGGGGGAGCCGCAACGCCCATGTCCTAATCGCGACGAGCACCGCCCAATTCGCGAGAGACGGGGCATCCCCTCCGGCCTACGCTTGGCGTCCTGTTTCGCGCCACGGGGCACGCTTTCTGGCCCAACCCCGTGGCTAACCCACGTTCCCGATCGTGCTCCCATGACCCCTGAAAACGCTGCCGCCCCCGTCATTCCCGCCGAACCGCTCAGCCCCGCGCCGAACCAGGGCTTCGCGATCCGCATCGTCGGCGCCGCCGCCTTCGCGCACCTGCTCAACGACATGATCCAGGCGGTGCTGCCGGCGGTCTATCCGATGTTCAAGGCCCAGTTCTCGCTGACCTTCGGGCAGATCGGCATCATCGCCCTGGTCTACCAGGTCACCGCCTCGCTGCTGCAGCCTTGGGTGGGCATGTACACCGACAAACGGCCGCTGCCCTATCTGCTGCCGTCCGGCATGATCGCGACCTTCGTCGGCATCGCCCTGATGGCCACGGCGACCCGTTACGAAATGCTGCTTGTCGCCGCGGCGGTGGTCGGCATCGGGTCGGCCACCTTCCATCCGGAGGCCTCGCGCTTGGCGCGGATGGCCTCGGGCGGTCGCTTCGGTACGGCGCAGTCCACCTTCCAGGTGGGTGGCAACACCGGCTCGGCGATCGGCCCGCTGCTGGCGGCGGCGATCGTGATTCCGCACGGGCAGCGGGCGATCGCCTGGTTCATGCTCGCCGCCGCGCTGGCCATCACCGTGCTGTTCCGCCTCACGGGTTGGACCATCCAGCACGGCCAGGCCAAGATGAAGGGCCTGGCCAAAAGCCACGGCATCGGCTTGAGTCGCGGCAAGGTCATCCAGGCGATCGCGGTCATCGCGGTGCTGATGTTCGCCAAGTTCGTCTACATCGCCTCGTTCACCAACTACTTCACCTTCTACCTGATCGAGCGCTTCGGCCTGAGCGTGCAGCAGAGCCAGATCTACCTGTTCATCTTCCTGGCCTCGGTCGCGCTCGGCACCTTCATCGGGGGTCCGGTCGGGGACCGGATCGGGCGCAAAGCGGTGATCTGGATTTCCTTCCTGGGCGTGGCCCCGTTCGCGATCGCCCTTCCCTATGCCAACCTGATGGGCACGGCCGTGCTGGCGGTGGTGATCGGGCTGGTGATGTCCTCGGCGTTCGCGGCGCTCGTGGTGTATGCGCAGGAAGCCGTGCCGGGGCGCGTGGGCATGGTCTCGGGGCTGATGTTCGGCCTGATGTTCGGCATCGGCGGCATCGGTGCCGCGGGGCTGGGCAATCTGGCCGACGTGCACGGCCTGGTGTGGGTCTACCACTTCACCTCGTACCTGCCACTGCTCGGGCTGGCGACCGCGTTCCTGCCGAAGACCAGACTGCCGTGACCCCTGTCGAACTGCACTACACCCTCACCCCGGCGATGACCCGGCTGCGCGTGGCCGAGGCCTTGGCGCACGAGGCCCGAAAGGACGCGGCGTTGCTGGATGCGGTCGCGCGCGGGCAGCCCGGTGCACTCAAGGTTCTGCTGTTGCTGCCGTTTCCTGTGGCCAGCGCGTATCTGCTGCTGCAACGCGATGCGACATCCACCACGATGGTCACTGCGGTCGTGCTTGCACTGCTCACGCTGCCGCTGTGGCGTCTTGCCGATCGCCTCCTCGCGCCCCTCCACCGGCGCATCGAGATGCGCGCAGGCAGGCGCGCCGGCCGTCTGGGTGCGCTCAGCCTGCGCTTGGCCGGGGTCACATTGCGCACACGTCTGGCGTCGCAGGAAGGCAACTACGTGCTCCGCTTCGATGACCACGGCTTCCGCCTGGGCCGCGACCCTCAGCATCCGGTGACGTTGGCTTGGACCGAGATCGTGCACGCGGCCGAAACCGAGCACTTCCATCGCATCGCCTGCGCCACGCTGCATCGCCGTGGCAAGGCCTACTGGATTCCGAAGCGGTCCGAGGCGATGGAGTCCGCCGCCTTCCAGCAAGGTCTCCAGCTGTTCCTGGAGAGGATTCCTGCGGCCGCCTTCAGTGAAAAAACTGACTCGGCAGCTGCCCGAAGCGCTTCTTGAACATCGCAGTAAACGCGCTCGGACTGGCATAGCCCAGCGAGAGCGCCACGTCGATCACCTTGTCACCGTGCGCCAGCTGCTCCAGCGCACGCAGCAGGCGCGCCTGTTGGCGCCATTGCCCGAAGGTCATGCCCAGTTCGCGCGCACACAGGCGCTGGATGGTTTTCACGTCCACGCCCAAGCGGATGGCCCAGTCCTGCAGCGTGGACGGATCCTCCGGAGTGGATTCCAGTTGCTGTCCGATCACCCGCAGGCGCGGGTCGGTCGGCTGCGGCAGGTGCAGCGGCAGCACCGGCAGCATCTGCAGCTCATCCAGGATCAACTGCATCAGCCGCCCGTTGCGCGACTGGGCCTGATAGGGCGTCGGTACATCCATGGCGGCGTGGATCAATGCGGCCAGCAACGGCGTCACCGAGACCGTCGATGCGCTGGCCGGCGGCTGGGCGATCGCCTGCGGCAGGATGTACAGGCTGCGCATGCCGACCGCGCCGATGCAGCTGACCTTGTGCCCCATGCCGGCCGGAATCCAGATCGCGCGCGTGCTGGGTACCACCCAGCGCCCTGCCCCGGCCTGCACCACCAGCACACCGGATTCGGCGTAGACCAGTTGATGGCGGTCCGGGTGGTGATGCAGCGCGATGATCGTGCCCGCCGGATACTCACGCGCCCGGCAGAACACCGGGGTCTCCGGGCCGGCCGGCAGTCGCTTGCCCTCGCCGACGCCCGGGGCGATGTCCCTTCTTCGATATGGCATGGCAATACCCTTCAAAACAACCTGCCAGGCGACTGTACCGCCTCAGGCGCATTTTCGGTATCGGCGCCGGCCAGCTATCGGGGTTTGGTGGGCGCCAGCACCTCGATCCAGGTGGGCGCGTGGTCGCTGGGCTTTTCCAAGGCGCGCACCCACCTGTCCACGCCCGCGTCTTTCAGATTGGGCGCGAGCACGGGATTGAGCAGCAGATGGTCGATCCGCAGTCCGCGGTCGCGGGCGAAGTGCTCACGGAAGTAGTCCCAGAAAGTGAAGATCTGCGCGTCGCCGTGGACCGCGCGCAGGCTGTCGGTCCAGCCTTGCCCGAGCAGCGCCTGGTATGCCTCGCGCACCTCGGGCTGCAGCAGCGCGTCCTTGCGCCACGACTTGGGATCGTAGATGTCCGCATCGGTGGGCACGACGTTGAAATCGCCGATCAGTGCGACGGGATGCGGCAGCGCGACCAGGCTCTTGGCGTGCTTGTGCAGGCGCTGCATCCACTTCAGCTTGTAATCGAACTTCGGACCGGGCTGCGGGTTGCCATTGGGCAGGTACAGGCCGCCCACGATCACGCCATGCGCGGCGCCTTCCAGATAGCGGCTCTGGTCATCTTTCGGATCGCCGGGCAAACCACGCCGGCTTTCGATCGGGTCCTGGCCGCGAGCCAGCAGCGCGACACCGTTCCATGCGCGCTGTCCTTGCCAGATGCACCCGTAGCCTGCATCGCGGATGGCGGCCTCCGGGAATGCCTCCTGGGTGGCCTTGAGTTCCTGCAGGGCGACGATGTCCGGTTGTTCGCGCTCCAGCCAAGCAAGAAGATGCGGCAGCCGGGTCAGCACGCCGTTGACGTTGAAGGTCGCGATCTTCAGGCGTTTTCTGGCGGGCATGGCGCGTGCTTCGTGGCGGCGGATACGTAGCCGAGGATTGCCCTGTATCGATCAACCTGCCGCGAATGTCGGGCGAGCATGGCGTGACGATGGCGGCGTGTTGATCGCGCATTGACCGCCGGCGCGTCACAGTAAGGGCTCGTTCGGACTGGCAAAGGTATCTCCATTGCGCGGATTGGCATGAAGAAGTGGACCGTTCTGCCGCGACGCTTCTACCAGCGGCACCCGACCGACGTGGCGCCCGAGCTGCTGAACAAGCTGCTGGTGCGCGATGACGGTCGGGCCGGCCGCATCGTCGAGGTGGAGGCGTACGCCGGTGACCAGGATCCTGCGGCACATTCGTACCGCGGGATGACCGCGCGCACCGCCACGATGTTCGGTGAGGCCGGGCACCTCTACGTGTATTTCAGCTACGGCATGCACTGGGGGTCGAATGCCGTGTGCGGTGAGGTCGGCCAGGGCTGGGGCGTGCTGCTGCGGGCGCTCGAGCCGGTGGCGGGGCTGGAGCTGATCCGCGAAGCGCGTCCGGCCATCCAGCGTGATCGCGATCTCGCCAGTGGCCCGGGGCGGTTGTCACAGGCGATGGGCATCACCAAGGCGCTGGATGGCGCGGATCTGGTGCGCAATGACCGTGGCATCCGCATTGTGTCCGATGGGATGGCGCCGCCAGAAGCGCCGGTGGTCGGGCCTCGGATCGGCATCAGCAAGGCGATCGAGTTTCCGTGGCGTTGGCATGTGCCGGAGCATCTGCATGTGTCGGGACGCACCGCTGCGAAAAAGTCACGGGAGCCCGTCTCGTGAGTCCCGCGACGCCGCCCGTGCGCTCCTCGCCTGCACGCCGGCTGCGGCGCTGGCTGCTCCGGTTGCTCGTCCTTGTCGTCTGCATCGTAGTGGCCGGCGTGCTCTGGAACAGCCCGATCGCGGAATCGCCCCGCGCGCTCTGGCGCCTGTCGCAGATGCCAGCCCCAACCGCCCTGCCCGTTCCCGTGGCCGGTGTTTCGGCACGCCAGGTGGCCGATACCTTCGGCGCACCGCGCGGACGCGATCGTACCCATGCCGGTGTGGACATCTTCGCCAAACGTGGCACCGAAGTGCGCAGCGCGACGCCCGGCATCGTCGCGGATATCCGTGAGAGCGGCCTGGGTGGCCGCCAGGTGTGGGTGATGGGCCCGGCGCGTGAGCGCTACTACTACGCGCATCTGGACGACTGGCGCGACGGTCTGGCGCGCGGTGATGTCATCGAGCAGGGCGCCGTGCTGGGCTACGTCGGCGATACCGGCAATGCCAAGGGCACGCCACCGCATCTGCACTGGGGCATCTACGGTGCCGACGGCGCTTACGATCCGCTGCCCCTGCTCAAGGCATGGCCGGACGCGCCCTGAGCGCGCGTGCAGGCCCTCTTCACGCTACTCCGCGCCAGGCTAACGCCGGCTCGCCTAGGGTCGAAGCCTGTGGTGCCGGCCAGAATGTTCTCGCGGCGCCTCCCATCCACCATGACCCCATCGGAGCCTCCATGGCCTTGCGCCCGCCCGTTCTCTACCACGCCTCGCTCGAGCACGCCGATGCGGACGAGGCCACCCACATCCGTGAGCTGACCGAAGTGTTCGCACGCATGGCACTGACGGTGGCCGAACAGGAAGGCCACGCGCACCGCGCGGTCCACGCCAAGGGCCAGGGCTTGTTGAAAGGTCGGCTGCGCGTGCTGGATGAACTGCCGGCGGAGCTGCGCCACGGCCTGTTTGCGCGGCCCGGCAGCTACGACGCGCGGGTGCGATTGTCCTCGCCGCCGGCCGAGCAGCTCCCCGATTCGGTCTCCACCCCGCGCGCGATGGCGCTCAAGGTGATCGGCGTGCAGGGCCCACGTGCGGAAGGCGCCGAGGAGCAGCACACGCAGGACTTCCTCATGGTCAACGGCCCCGCGTTCAACACGCCCGGCGTGGCCGGCTTCCTGCGCTCGGCCAAGCTGCTTGCCGCGACCACCGAGCGGATGCCGCGCACCAAGCGGATGATCTCGGCCACGCTGCGGGGAGCGGAGGCGGCACTGGAGGCGGTCGGTGGCCAGAGCGCCCTGCTCAAAGGCATGGGCGGCGAGCCGCAGCACCATCCGCTGGGGGAGACCTTCTTCAGCCAGGTGCCGTTTCTCTACGGTCCGTACATGGCCAAGTTTTCGTTGGCGCCGGTCTCACCTGCCCTGCTCGCACTGACCGGCGACAAAATCGGTTCGGACGAACATGCGCAGCGTGACGCGGTGGTGGCCTTCTTCACCGACCTGCCCAATCCAGTCGAATGGGAGCTGCGCGTGCAGCTGTGCCGCGATGTGGAGCGCATGCCGATCGAAGATGCGTCGGTTGCCTGGCCCGAGGCGGACAGCCCGTTCCTGCCGGTCGCACGCCTGAGCGTGGCGCAGCAGGAGGCGTGGCAGCCTCACACCTCGCCGGGCGTCGAGGATGCGCTCGCGTTCGCGCCGTGGCACGCGCTGGCCGAGCATCGTCCGCTCGGCGGCCTGAATCGTGCACGCCGCGTGGTGATGGCCGCCTCGCGTCAGTTCCGCTCTCGATTCAATGGATGCCCGATCCACGAGCCCGTCGGCTGAAACGCGTCGGCCCCGTTACGGATCGCGGAGCACCTTGCTTGCCGCGTCCCGCATGGCAGCCGTGATGCGCTGAAGCGTGGTCGAGCGGATCGCGGCGTGCTGCCAGTACAGCGGCACGTCGATCCAGCGCGCTGGATCAAGCTCGACCACCGCATTTGTCTTCAGCGCCGTGGTGGCGAGTGACTCGGGCACCAGGCACCAGCCCAACCCAAGTGCGGCGGCCTCGACAAAACCTGTCGATGTAGGCAGGTAGTGCACCGGCGGGGCCAGCGTGGCGCGCGTGACAGTGCGTAGATACCGCGCCTGCAGGCGGTCCTTGCGGTTGAAGACGATCATCGGGGCAGTGGCCAGGGAGGCCGCGCTCACGCCTGCGCCAAAATGCGTCGCTTTGAATGCCGGCGCCGCGATCGCCACATAGCGCATCGTGCCCAGCGGGTGGACATTGCAGCCCTGCAGGGCCTTGGCATCCGCCGTCACCGCGCCCAGTGCCGAGCCGTCCCGCAGCAGATCCAACGTGTGGTCCTGGTCGTCCACGCGCAGGTCGAAGGTATAGCCATGCGCAGCATGCAACGCGGCCAGCGCGGGAAGAAACCAGGTTTCCAGCGAGTCGTCGTTGACCGCCAGGCAGACGTTGCGATGCTGCACCTCCGCATCCGGCAGGAAGTCGGCGAGCACCTCTTCTTCCAGGGTCTGCATCGGACGTACCCGGCGCAGCAGCTGCTCACCGGCAGGTGTGGGGCAGCAGGGTGCCTGGCGCACGATCAGGACCTGGCCGAGACGGTCCTCCAGCGCCTTGATCCGCTGAGAGATCGCGGACTGGGTGAGGTTGAGCCGCCGCGCGGCGGCTTCGAAGCTGCCCTCCTCCAGGACGGCCGAGAACGCGGCGAGTTGGGGATGGAGCAGGCTCATGGCGATCTCCGCATCAGGAGTGCTTATCGTGCCACAGGAAATGTAGCTGGGCTTATTCGCCTCCTACGGCCACCCTGCACGCCCCTTCCGTGGATTTCCCCATGCAGCCAGCTGCCGCCCTCGCCGGATTTCTCACCGGTGCCGGTCTCATCATCGCCATCGGCGCCCAGAATGCTTTCGTGCTCCGCCAGGGTCTGAAACAGCAGCACGTCGCGCTGGTGGTCGCGGTCTGCGCAGCCGGCGACATCGCCCTGATACTGCTGGGGGTGGCCGGCATCGGCGCAGCCGTGGCGCGTTTCCCATTGCTGCTCGAGGTCCTGCGCTTCGGTGGGGCGGCCTTTCTCGCGGTATACGGCCTTATGGCAGCGCGCCGGGCCTGGTCCGGCGGTGGCGGGCTCGATGCAGCCGCTGACATGCAGGCGGGATGGCAGCGCACGCTGCTGGTGTGCCTGGCATTCACCTTCCTCAATCCGCACGTCTACCTGGACACGATGGTGCTGCTCGGCAGCCTCTCGACCCGCTACCCGGGCGATGCCCGGTGGCTGTTCGCGGCAGGCGCGTGCCTGGCCAGCGTGTCGTGGTTCACCCTGCTGGGCGTCGGGGCGCGCTGGCTGCAACCGTGGTTCGCGCATGCCAGGGCATGGCGCTGGCTGGACGCGGGCATCGCGGTGTTCATGCTGACGCTGAGCGTGCTGTTGCTGCTCAGGCCCCTGCAGTAACGCTTACACCGGGGTATGCAGCTCCATGGCCCGCATCACGATGGGTTTGGCCCAGTCCGGGGTCTGCAGCAACTCGATCGCCGAGGCCGGATAGTGCAGCCCGTTGCGATCCAGCTGCAGCACCGGCAGCGGTTCGGCGCCGTCGGCGTCAGCCGGGGCGCTGTTGTCGTAGACGTGCAGTTCCGCCAGGTGCGGCAACAGGGCCAGCAGGTTCTCGCGGGAGGAGTCGTAGCGGGCGCGGATCTTGTCGGCAGGAATATCGTGCCCACCGCGACTGACCCGCGCGGCGACGCGTTCCATGTGCAGCTCCACGCTGTGCAGGCCGCAGAACCAGATCGCTACGTCGTGCTGTTCGCACGCCTCACGCAGCAGACGCGGGATGGTGTTGCCGCCCAGCGTGGTTTCGAACGCGAAGTCGGTGCCCTCGTCGATCGCCTGCCGCAGCCGGCGCGCGCCTTCATTCCAGGCCGCAGCGTTGGCCTCGCCCAACGACCACCCCGTCTCCACCAGGCGGCGGGTGAACGTATCCGGGTTGAACCAGGTCAGGCCTTCTTCTTCCAGCCACATGCCCAGCAGCGAACTCTTGCCGGCGCCATTGACGCCAGCCAGTACCAGAATGCGCCCCATCGGTCAGAGGGGGCTGCCGAGGGCGACCTTGCGGCCACGGCGGATCGGCTGACCCAGCACCTTGCCCAGCCCGCCATCGCGGCCCAGGCTGGCCAGCGTGGTATCGAACGCGGCGCGCAGGCGTTCCAGCTCGCCCAGCCGCTCATCGGCGTCGCCACCGGCGGCCTTGGCCAGCAGCTCCTGGTAGGTCTTGATGTCCACGATCACCGCCTCGGGGTGATTGTGGTTGGTGATCACCAGGGCCTGTTTCTCGCGGACGGTCCGCATCAGGCTGGGCCAGCCGCGGGTTTTCACCGACGACGCCGTGGCCTTTTCAAGGCCGGGCAGATCCAGTGGCAGGGTCATGGCACGCTCCAGGACGGGATGGCCCTACTATACCCCTTCTGGCCAAATTGGACATAAATCCCATTTTGGCCAGAAGGGCGCCCCTGCAGCCGGTCAGCGGGACATCGAGTACGGCTGTTCCGCGCCCTGCCCCGGCCAGGCCTTGTTCGGCTCGGCCTGGAGGGTGAAGCGCAGCTCGCCACCGGCCAGTATTTCCTCGTGGCGCAGGAAGGTGCGCTGCAGCGGCTGGCCATTGAGCGTCACCGAGCCGACGTAGTCGTGGCCCTTGCCCAGCCCGTCGGTGACGATGGTGAAGGTCTTGCCGTTGGGCAGGTGCAGCGCCGCCTTGGGCAGGAACGGGCGGCCGATGATGTATTCGCCACTGCCCGGTGCCACCGGATAGAAGCCCAGCGCGGTGAACACGTACCACGCCGACATCTGGCCCAGGTCGTCATTGCCGGCCAGGCCATCGGGACGGTCGGCGTACTGGGTGTCCATGATCTGTTTCAGGCGGGCCTGGGTGCGCCACGGCTGGCCGGCGTGGGCATACAGGTAGGCCACGTGGTGGCTGGGCTCGTTGCCGTGCGCGTACCAGCCGATCAGGCCGGTGATGTCTTCCATGTGCTCGAAGATCGAGGGGTCGACCTTGGCCTCGAACACCTGGTCCAGACGGGCCAGCAGCGCGTCGCTGCCACCGTGCGCGGCAGCCAGGCCGGCTACGTCGTGCGGCACATACCAGGAGTACTGCCAGGCGTTGCCTTCGGTGTAATCCGTGCCGTAGCCGCTGGCGCTCGGGTCGAACGGCGTGCGGAAGCTGCCGTCGCGCTTGCGCGCCCGCATGAAACCGGTGTCCTTGTCATAGGCATTGCGCCAGTTCGTGGCGCGCTTCTCGAACTCACCGGCGACCTGGGTGTTGCCCATCGCCTTGGCCATGCGCGCGATGGTCCAGTCGTCGAACGCATATTCCAGCGTCTTGCTGGCGGCCTCGCCTTCTTCATCGATCGGCACCCAGCCCAGTTCGCGGTACTGCGCGATGCCGTCGTACGGGCCGTAGTTCGCGGTGGCCACCATCGCCGCCAGCGCCTTGTTCTCATCGAACCCGCGAATGCCCTTGAGGTAGGCATCGGCGATCACCGGCACGGCGTGGTAGCCGATCATGCACCAGGTCTCCTGGCCGTGGAACGCCCATACCGGCAGCATCCCGTAGGCGCTGTTGTGCTGGTGCGCGAGCAGCGAATTGATGAAATCGCTGTTGCGCTTCTCCGGCTGCACCAGGGTCAGCAGCGGATGCAGGGCGCGGTAGGTGTCCCACAGCGAGAACGTCGAGTAGTTGGTATAGCCCTCGGCGCGGTGCACGGCATTGTCCGAGCCGCGGTACTGGCCATCGCTGTCCATGAACACGGTCGGCCCGAGCAGGCTGTGGTACAGCGCGGTGTAGGCGCTGCGACGGTCTTGCTCGGGGCCGTCGATATCCAGCACCGACAGCGCCTGCGTCCACTGCGTTTTAGCCTCGGCACGGACACGGTCGAAATCGAAGCCCGGTACTTCACTCTCCAGGTTGGCGATCGCACCGGCCTCGCTGACCGACGAAATCGCCACGGTTACCACCAGCGGCTTGTCCAGCGTGCCGAAATCGAAGGTGCCGACCAGCTGGCGCCCTTCAATCTGCGCACGCTGGGCCGGGCTCTGGTGACCCGGCGGCGGGAAACCCTTGTAGGCGATGTCAGTCTCGGTGTTGTGGAATGCGTGACCGGTCAGCGGCCGCGAGAAGCGCATCGCGAAATACAGTTGCCGGCCCGGTGCCCAGCCGCGGGTCTCGCGGAAGCCGGTGATGGTGCCGTCCTCGCGGGCGCGCAGGCGTGACCACATGATCTTGCCCGGGTAGTCGTAGAGGCTGGTGCGCAGGTCCAGCAGCACGCGTGCGGGCTGGTTGGCCGGATAGGTATAGCGATGCACGCCGACGCGGGTGCTGGTGGTCAGCTCGGCGCGCACCTTCGGATCATCCAAGGTGACGGCGTAGTAGCCCGGCTCGGCGCGCTCGTCGTCGTGGCGGAAGCGCGAGGTGTAGCCGCTGCCGGGTTTGTCCGGATCGCCACGCTCGAGGCTGGCATCGGTGCGCACCGGCATCAGCAGCACATCGCCCAGATCGGAATGGCCGCTGCCGGAGAAGTGCGTGTGCGAGAAGCCGACGATGCTGGTGTCGTCGTGCCGGTAGCCCGCCGCCCAGCCATACGCCTTCTCGCGTGGCTGGATGCGGGTGTCCGGGCTGAGCTGCACCATCCCGAACGGAACGGTCGCGCCGGGATAGGTGTGCCCCTCCCCGGCCGTGCCGATGAACGGATCGACCGCCGCATAGGCGCGTTCGCCGAGCTTCGCCGGTGCCGCCGTGGCCGTGCCGGCCACCAACATCGCCCCTACAGCGAGCCCCAACCACCGCACCGTCCCCGTTTTTGTCATGGCGTTGAATTTAGATCGATTCAGGTGAGGTCGATCCTAGCACTGGCCGACCGGGCTGACATGTTGCGGTGCGGGTGTTGCCGGCGCCGGGCCGATCGCCCGGCGCAATTGGTGCGCCGTTGATGATCGACGCCGACCGGCGTCACGCCGGACGCGCGTCCTCCGGCACGGCGGCCACCGGCAGCGTCGGCTGGGTCGCATCCACCGTGACCGGGTCGTCGCTGCGCATCAGCGCACGGGCTTCGGCTTCGCTGGCCACCGCCGGCGGCGAACCACGCAGCGGCATCCCGGCCGTCTCACGCACGAACAGCATGGTGATCACGCCGATCACCGCCGCGCCCATCAGGTAGTACGCCGGCACCAGCGGATCGCCGGTGCGCTCCACCAGCCAGGCGGTCACCAGCGGCGTGGTGCCACCGAACAGCGACACCGAGACATTGAAGGCGATCGACAGCGCGCTGTAGCGCACCGGCGTATAGAACAGCGCCGGCAGCGTGGACGGCATCGAGCTGGTGAAGCACACCAGCGCCACGCCGAGCAGCATCAGCCCGAGGAAGATCAGCCAGTCATTGTCACTGCCAACCAGTTTCAGGCACGGGATCGCCAGCAGGAACAGCGCGATGCAGGCACCGATGATCATCGGGCGGCGGCCCAGGCGATCACTGAACAACCCGCCCAGCACATTGAGCGGCATCATCACCAGCATCACGATGATGATCAGCAGCAGGCCCTTGCTCTCGGCGTAGCCCATCGTGACGCTCAGATAGCTGGGCATGTAGGTGAGCAGCATGTAATCGGTGACGTTGAACACGAGGACCAAGCCGACGCAGATCAGCAGCTGCGCCCAATGCACGCGGAACAATGCGCCCAGGCCGGGGCGTTCGTGGTCGCGCTTTTCGGCTTCTTCAGCATAGGCGCGGAAGGCCGGGGTTTCTTCCAGCTTCATGCGCATGTACAGGCCGAGCAGACCCAGCGGGCCCGCCACGAGGAACGGAATACGCCAGCCCCAATCCAGCATCTGGGTGCCGCTCAGCGCCATGTGCAGCGCGGTGACGGTGCCGGCACCGGCGATGTAGCCACCCAGCGTGCCGAACTCCAGCCAGCTGCCCATCAGGCCGCGGTTGCGGTCGGTCGAGTACTCGGCGATGAAGGTTGCCGCGCCGCCGTACTCACCGCCGGTGGAGAAGCCCTGCACGATGCGGGCGAGCAGCAGCAGTGCCGGCGCCCATATCCCGATCCGGTCATAGGAGGGGATCAGGCCGATGCTGAAGGTACCGGCGGCCATCAGGATCATGGTGAAGGCCAGCACTTTCTGACGGCCGTACTTGTCGCCCAGCGGCCCGAATACCAGACCGCCCAGCGGGCGCACCAGGAAGGCGACGGTAAAGGTCGCGAAGGTCGCGATCAGCTGCGCGGTCGGGCTGCTGTCGGGGAAGAACACCTGACCGAGGGTCACGGCCAGATAACCGTAGACACCGAAATCGAACCATTCCATCGCGTTGCCGAGCGCGGCGGCGCCGACGGCCTTCTTCAACATCGGACGGTCAACGACGGTGACTTCGTCGACGTGCATCTGGCGGCGGCGTTTGAACCAGCCGAAATGGGCATGTGCGGCATGCAGGTCCTGCATCTGCTTTCTCCTGGAAGCAGGCCATCGCGGCGCCCGAGGTCCCGCGCACGGCACAGGAAATACCGCCTCTGATGACACAGCGCGATGCGCGACGAGGGGTTGCAACAGACGATCCCGGACGGCCGCGTGGACTCAGCGACGCTGCGGGATGGATGACCAGGAAGCGGGCAATGGCCCGGGGGTGTTCAAGCGAGCAATGTTACTACAAACGGCGCTCTCGATCCTCCCACCCTGCCTGCGAACGGCATGGAACAGCGTGTTTCAAGCTGTTTCAATACATGCAATGCCTTACGGATCGCGCTCCAGCGCATCGATCAAGGGCGCAAGATCTTCCCTCTCCTGCGGCCGTACGGCCCGCGCGATTTCCTGACCGTCCCGCAGCAGGATCACGGTCGGCCACAGCTTCACCGCGAAGGAGCGGCCGAGTGGCCGCCCCTTCCCGTCTTCCACCTTCAGATGCGTGGTGTCGTAGCCACCGAGGAACTTCTGCAGCAGCGGCTGCGCGGCGCTGCAGTGGCCACACCAGCCCGTGCCGAATTCCAGCAGCACCCAGCCGCTTCCCGCATCGAGCTCGGCGCGGGTGATGTCGGCAGGCGTGTACTCACGAACGAAGGCCATGGGCAGTGTTCTCAGGACAGAGCGCGCTGGATGTCCTCCAGCGGCGCGTTGGTGAAGTCCTTGGCCAGATCCTTGATCAGGCGCTCCTGGGTTTCCTTGTGCAGCAGCGGACGGATGCGGCCCAGGGTCTGCGGATCGGCGACCAGGATCAGGTGTGCGTAGCGGTTCTTCAGCGCATCTTCGTTCAACTGGGCGGCCACCTGTTTGGCGAACGTCGCTTCGTTGAGCTGGGAGATGCTCATCTCCTGCGGCACCGAGCCGGACGGCCCCTGCCCGGACGCGCCGGTATCGCTGACGGCCTGCAGCTGCAGTTCCCCCTCCTGCTTGAGTTGCAGCTTGTGCGCGGTGCCGACGTTGGTGAACACGCGGGCCGAGCCGCCATCGGCTACAACGACCAGGGTACCTTCGGGAATCTGCTGACTCATCATCTACTCCTTATGGGGAAAACCGAGCGCGGGTGCACTCGGGTTCCACCGTAGGCAACGGCATGTAAGCACCGTGCATACGGATGTATGCACAGCGTATGCAGGCCCTGTGCGCCTTACTCTCCCGGGGATGCCGGCAGCGGCATCTGCAGGTGCCTGGCGAAGAAGCGCGCCATCACCCGGTAGGCCTGCTGGCTTTCCGGCAAGCGCGCGTCCAGGTGGAAGGCGTGGCCCAGGCCGTCCCAGACATGCAGGTCCGACTCGCGGCCGAGGTCCACCAGCCGGGAATGGGTGTAGGCGACGTTGCTCATTTCGGCCGCGCGGGTGGCCGTGATGAACAGCGTGGGCGGAAACCGGGCCAGTACCGCATCGGAAAACACCGGCGACACCAGTGGATCCCGGAAATCGACCTTGCCGTAGTACAGGTCTTCCATGATCGGCAGCGTGCCATCGGCATGCGGCAGCAGGGCATCGGTCACCGCCGCGGCCACATAGCGCGAGTCGCCGCCGTAACGGGCATCGCCGCCGGCGCAGAACAACCCGGCCGCGGCCGGCATCGGCAGTTTCTCCTTGTCGAACCACGCCAGCGATTCGCCGGTCAGCACACCGCCGGCCGAGCAGCCGAACAGGCCGATCTGCTGCGCGGGCATTTTCTCCAACGCGGCGCGATACACCGCCGCGACATCCTCGCTGGCGGCCGGAAAGTGGTGCTCGGGCCCCTGTCGATATTCCACCGCCACCACCGTGGCACCGGTCATTGCCGCCACCGGGATCGCCTCGAGCAGGCCGAGGCTGTCGGCACGCCCGAACACGAAGGCGCCGCCATGCAGTTCGATCAGCAGGCGGCGCTGCGCCGGGTCGGCGGGTGCACTGCGCGGCTCGACCCGCACCACCGGTACGCCGTTCCAGCGCTCGTGGTGCAGCTCCACCGGATAGCGCTCGCGCAGCGCCTGGATTTCTCCGTAGGCCCACGCGTCCGCGCCCTTGCGGATCGCCGACAATTCCTTGAGCACGGTGGCGTTGTCCATCTTTGCGACGGGATCACCGTTGGCCACCGCGCTGCGCATCGCCGCCTGAGCTTCAGGGCTCAGATAGGGCGAGAGCGGTAAGGCAAACCCGGGGACGTTCCGCACGCCTTCCGTGGCTGAAGGTGCGGGCGTGGCCGCCATGGCGGTCCCGCTGGCGGCCAACCACAGCGCCATCGGCGCGATCTTCCCGGTCCAACCCATCTTCTGCACTCCCCTGTGAGATCGGGTCACAGAATAATCGTTGCCTCACCGCAGACGCTACGCAGCCGGGCCGGGACCTA
Organism: Stenotrophomonas sp. TWI700; assembly: GCF_039673645.1. Taxonomy (NCBI): domain Bacteria; kingdom Pseudomonadati; phylum Pseudomonadota; class Gammaproteobacteria; order Lysobacterales; family Lysobacteraceae; genus Stenotrophomonas; species Stenotrophomonas sp. TWI700. Next base: position 324,830 of record NZ_JBDJMB010000001.1, read on the forward strand.
TCGACCGATCCGATGCGCCAGTCGCCCCGGCGACGGGGCCGTCCGGCCCAGGCTGAACCCGGCGCCCGGGCGGTGGGCGGTCATTACGGTGTAAAATTCGTCGTTTTAACCGGAACAATGGCCAAAACCGCGCAACGGACGCCTGTCCCGGGCCCGGCCTTCATCCGGCTGCTGGCCCGGCTCGCCGAAAGCAACCTGTCCTCGGCGGGCCCTGCCCTGTCCGACCGGCTCAGCGAGTGGGTGGACTGGACGCGGGCGGTCACCTTGTCCAAGGCGCTCGATGGCCGGCTCCCGCCTGCGGTGGAGGGTCCGGATTTCGACGCCGGCGAGGACGCCGAGTGCCAGCGCATCCGCGCGGCGTTGGAGGCCAGCATTGTTCAGGAACCTGAGCCTGCGAAACCACCTCGCCCGGTGGCAGGCGCCGGCGGTGCCGAAGCGCCCACCGACTACACCGCGTTCCGTGAGCGCTACATCACCCTGCAGCGCTCGATGCTCGGTGCCACCAGCCGTCTGCGTGGCCGTCTGCGCGACATGCTGACCCGCACCTCGCCCGAGATGGCCAGGCTCGCCGAAGTCGATGCGCTGATGGAGCAGACCCTGAGTGCGCGCGAGCACAGCCTGCTGGCCAAGGTGCCGGTGCTGCTCGGGGTGCATTTCGAACGCCTGCGCGAGGCCGGCAGCGACGATGCCTGGCGCGAAGTGTTCCGTCGCGACATGCAGAGCCTGCTGCTGGCCGAGCTGGATATCCGTTTTCAACCGATCGAAGGCCTGCTTGCAGCGCTTCGCACCCACTAACCGGGACGTCATGTTCAGAACCAGTCTTCACTACGTTGTTTTCCTGCTTGGCCTTGTGGCGGTGTGCTGGATCGGGGCGGGGTATGCCAGCACCAATCCGGTCGGCTTCGCGGTCGCCCTGCTGATCGCCGTCTGCTACCTCGCCGGTGGCCTCGAGCTGTATCGCTACCGGCAGGCGACCGCCTCGCTTGCGTCGGCCAGCGCTAGTGCGGGTACGGCAGGCGCAGGGCTCGCCGCCTGGCTCGGCCAGCTGCATCCCAGCCTGCGCAACGCGGTGCGCCTGCGCGTGGAAGGCGAACGGGTCGCCCTGCCCGGTCCGGTGCTGACGCCGTACCTGGTCGGCCTGCTGGTGCTGCTGGGCATGCTCGGCACCCTGCTCGGCATGATGGCCACCCTGCGTGGCACCGGCCTGGCACTGGAGAGGGCGACCGACCTGCAGGCCATCCGTGGTTCGCTGGGCGCGCCGGTGGAAGGTCTCGCGGTGGCGTTCGGCACCTCGATCGCCGGTGTCGCCACCTCCGCCATGCTCGGCCTGCTCTCGGCCCTGTGCCGGCGTGAGCGCCTGGAGGTGGTGCAGCGGCTGGACGTGGAGATCGCGACCACCCTGCACACCCACTCGCAGTCCTGGCAGCGTAATGAAGCCTTCCGGCTGCTGCAGCAGCAGGCCGAGCTCATGCCCGCGCTGGTGGATCGGCTGCAGGCTATGACGGCCGCGGTCGAGCAGCAGAGCAGCGCCTCGGGCGAGCGGCTGCTGGCCAACCAGCAGAACTTCCATGCCAAGGCCGACGAAGAGTACGCACGCCTGACCGCCGCGATCGAGCAGTCACTCAAGGACAGCGTCGCCGAAAGCGCACGCGCGGTAGGTGCGGCGTTGCAGCCGGTAATGGACACCACCCTGGCCGGCATCGCCCGCGCCAACGCCGCCATGCACGAGACGGTGACCGAGGCTGTACAGCGCCAGCTGGCCGGTCTGACCGAGGGCTTCGACGCCAGCCGCGTCGCGACCGCCGCGTCCTGGCAGGCCGCGCTGGACAGCCAGCAGCAGACCAATACCGCATTGACCGCCGACCTGCGCGCCGCGCTGGACGGATTTGCCGCACAGCACGATCAACGCGCGCTTGGCCTGCTCGACGCGGTCTCCGCGAAGCTGGTCAGCACCGCTGACGGTTGGCAGGCGGCCCAGTCCGCACAGCAGCAGACGAATGAAGCCATGGCGACCGAGCTGCGCAGTGCGCTGGCCAAGTTCGCCGAGCAGCATGGCGAGCGCTCCACCGCCTTGCTTGAGGCGGTCTCGGCCGAGCTCAGCACGACCGCGACGCGCTGGCAGGATGCCCAGGCCGCGCAGCAGCAGACCCATACCGCGCTGACTGCCGACCTGCGCAGCGCGCTGTCCAGCTTCACCGAAACGCATGACGCCCGGGCCACCGGTCTGATCGACTCGGTCGGCAGCCGCATGGACGCCACCACGGCGCAGATCGCCGAGGCATGGCAGCAGGCCCTGGCCCGCCAGGATGCGGCCGCAACGGCACTGAGCGAGCGTCACCAACAGGCGCTGGACGCCGCCGCCGCGACGCTGCAGGCACAGGCGGTGTCACTCGGCGATGCGATGCAGCAGTCCCATGCCCAGCTGCAGGACGCGCTGGAAGCACGCGATCAGCAACGTCTGAGCGCGTGGACCGAGGCCTTCACCGGCATGAGTGCCAGCCTCGGCGAGCGCTGGGAGCAGACCGGCGACAGCGTGGCCCGCCGCCAGCAGGACATCTGCGACACCCTCGCCCGCACCGCCAACGACATCACCCAGCAGGCACAGGCCCACGCCAGCGAGACGATCAGCGAGATCTCGCGCCTGGTCCAGGCGGCTTCGGAAGCGCCCAAGGCCGCGGCCGATGTCGTTGCCGAGCTGCGCAGCAAACTGTCCGACAGCCTGGTCCGCGACACCGCCACGCTGGAAGAACGCAGCCGCCTGCTGGCGACCGTGGAGACTCTGCTGGATGCGGTCAACCACGCCGCCAACGAACAGCGCGTCGCCGTCGATGCACTGGTATCGACCTCGGCCGAGCTGCTGGACCGGGTCGGCACCCGCTTCACCGATCACATCGAAGCCGAGACCGGCAAGCTCGGCAGCGTGGCCGCGCAGGTCACCGGCAGCGCGGTCGAAGTCGCGAGCCTGGCCGATGCGCTGGGCAGCGCCGTGCAGTCCTTCGGGACCGCCAGCGACGGCCTCAACGAGCGGTTGGCCCAGATCGCCGCCTCGCTGGACGGCTCGCTGGCACGCAGTGATGAGCAGCTTGCCTATTACGTGGCCCAGGCGCGCGAGGTCATCGACCTCAGCGTGCTCTCGCAGAAGCAGATCATCGATGAGCTGCAGCAGCTGGCCGGCCGCCGCAGCAGCAAGGCCGGAGCCGCCTCGGCATGAGCGACGAGATCGAAGTCGAGGCCGACGGAGGGGCGCCGATCTGGGCCGCCTTCGGCGACCTGATGTCGGTGCTGCTCGGTGCGTTCGTACTGATCCTGGTCGGCGTCGTCGCGCTGCAGTTGGAGCTGACCAACCGGCTGGATGAGGAGGTCAAGCAGCGCCAGGCCGAAGTGCAGCGTCGCCAGACGCTGGAGCAGGCACTCGCCGGCCCGCTCGCGGCCGGGCGCGTGACGCTGGTGGATGGCCGCATCGGCATCCGCGGCAATGTGCTGTTTGCCTTGAACTCCGACACGCTGCAGCCCGAGGGCGTCGACGTCCTCAAGAGCCTGGCCGGGCCGCTGAAGGGCTACCTGGCCTCGCGCGAGGAAATCCTCATGGTCAGCGGCTTCACCGACGACCAGCAGGTGCGCGATGGCAACTGGCGCTTCGCCGACAACTGGGAACTCTCTGCCGAGCGTGCGTTGACCGTTACCCGCACCCTGATCGCCGAGGGCGTGCCGTCGGATGCGGTGTTTGCCGCGGCGTTTGGCTCCGAGCAGCCGGTGAGTTCCAACGCCGACGAGGATGGCCGCGCCAAGAACCGCCGCGTCGAAATCGCCCCGATCCCGAAACCCAAGGCGAGCAAGGCCGCGGATGCCCCGTAACCCTGTTGCAACCGCTGAGATTCTCGAGAACTGGCGAGCGGACAAGCTCGACGGGCTGGACCGCACGCGCTTTGCGGTGATCGAGGCACTGCATGCCCGCGCACAGATGCATGACGGGGAGGTGCGGGCGCTGTTGCAACGGAAGCTGGACGCGTTGGTCGCGGGTTACGCTGAGCGGGTTGCCGATGCGTCGGCATCGGTAGTGACCGCGCCGGGCCTGTCATCGGGTCGCATCGGCCTGCGGGCGCTGGTCACGGAATTAACCGGGCAGCACAGTGCTGCGTATCCGGAATTGCCGGTGCTGGGCGAGGTCCGGGCGACGTGGGCCAGGCTTCGCAATGCCAGCCAGCTCAAGCAATCGCTGGCCCAGATGCCCACCAATGGTGGGCCGTTGAACTCCGGTGTACTGGTCCATCGCGCGCTGACGCTGATGAAAGAGACCTCGCCCGGCTACCTGACGCATTTCATGGCGTACCTGGATGCGCTGTCGGGCATGGAGCACCTGCATCAGTGGGGCGTGCTGGTGGCGACGCCGAAGGTCGTGCCGCGGGGGGCGAAGCCGCGGCGGCCGCGTGCGGGGAAGGCGGCTAGCTAATCGTCTCCACGCTGGCGCCCGTAGGTCTCATGGATTCAACATCACGCCGCGCTGGCATGCAGCGTCACGCGGCACGTTACTTATGCCTTTTGCGCGCGCGATATCGCCCAGCGCCTTGGCGATGAAAGCCGCATCGCCGTCGCTCTCAATGAGGCAAGCATCGAGATACGCCGCCATTTCGTGGGGTGTACGCAGGTGCTCGGCCACATCGAAGGTCTCCAAGCGCGTTTTCTTGTTCATTGCCATGGCACCTTTACTCCGAACCATTCGGGGCTATTGTCTTTACCACTTCGCCTCCACGTTGCGTGTAATGCACGCGGCACCCAACGCAAACCTCGATCGGAAGCTCCGATATCCCACAGAGTACTACCGTAACAACTACCTGATCCACGAGAGTCTGCAGACACATGCCGGCAACCCGTGGCTGATCCGCGTCACCCATGACCTGCACCGCATCCTTAAGATGCATCGCGGCCGTCAGCTGCTGACCCCGGGCCGCATGGCGCAGTCACTGACCGAGCATCGCGCCCTGATGGAGTGCATCCGCAACCGCGATGCCGAAGCCGCCGAGCAGATGATGAACCGGCATCTGCTCAGCCAGGGCGAAGCCTTGGCCGCCTACGTGGCGGCGGGTGGGCAGTTGAACGTGCCCGCGCCATTGCCGCGGCACGGCGGCATCTGACTACTCAGGCCGTGCTGGACTCAGCGCCTCGCGCATCGTCTCCTGGGTGAGAACCTGCGGCAGCACGTCACCCTCCTGATTCGGTCGATAGAGCACATACAGCGGCACACCGGGGGCGCCCCGCTCCTTCAGCAACGCGCCGACCAGCGGATCGCTGTGGATCCAGTCCGCTTTCATGTACAGCGTTTCCGTGCTCAGCAACAGCGACTGGAAGCGGTCCGTGGCCAGCACCGTCTGCTCGTTGGCGATGCAGGTGATGCACCAGTCGGCGGTCACCGTCAGCAGGACCTGGCGGCCTTCGTTGCGGGCATGGGCGAGGTCACGCGCAGAATAGGCCGTCGCGCCGATCATCCGTCCCAGTATCGGAAAGAACCCGATCAACAGGAAGGGCAATGCCAGGCCAAGGCCCAGCATCACGAAGACGAGCAACGCAGCCACCCATGAGGCGCTGAATGCATACGCCAATGCAGGCCCCATGAAAGGGGCTACGCAAGGGCTCGCCACCACGCAGGCCAGCACACCGGCCCAGAAGTCACCCGCGTAGCCCTGCCTGCCCAGCAGCTTCTGGCCCGTGTTGCCTACCGCGCCGCCCAGCGTGAACATGCCTGCCAGGCTGAGGCCGACCAGCACCATCACCCAGGCCAGCACAGCGACGAACGCGGGCTGCTGCAGCTGGAAGCCCCAGCCCAGCACGCTGCCGGTGGAACGCAGGACCAGAATCAACGCGCCGATGGCGAGGAACGAGAGCAGGACGCCGGCGGTGTACGACAGCGCGTGCCGCCGCAACTGCACCAGGTCCGCGCCCGCGCCCAGCACGGACAGCACCTTCAACGACAAGACCGGAAGAACGCAGGGCATCAGGTTCAGCACGACCCCGCCCAGCAATGCCATGGCCAGCACCCACGCAAGCCCATCGGGCACCATCGGCGTGGCGGCAGCCGCCGAAGCCGCCTGGGCGGAAGCCGTGCAGAGGAGCGCACCCACGCCGATCACGCCACAGGAATAACGCCTTGCCAGATGCATCGCGATGTCCTGCCAGAGAAGGAGCGGCAGGTACGGGATCATCGTGATCACCGCCTGTGCCGACCCTCCGCCCTATGCAGGTCGTCCCGTCAGGGCCATACAACAAGTACGAAAATCACGTGCGGATTCATCAGCAACGATCAACTGCGCGTGCCTTACGCCAACTCGACCGTCAGCCGGGTCAAAGATTGCCCCAGCAGATGCAGCCGGATCTGATCCAGGCTGGTGAAGTAGCACACGGTATCCGTCCCGGCGAGGCGATAGATGCCGCGCTTGCCGCCGAGCAGGACGAACTTTTCCTGGTCGACGAGATACTGGGCGACCGGAGGCACGCCCTGCGCTTTCAGTCCGTCGATATCGATGGGCTCAAGTGCGTCGAGATCATGCAGTGCTGTGGTCATGGGGAGAACAACGTCGCGATGGGAGCTCCAGCTTAGAGTCCCCCCACGCAGCAAGGCGTGCAACCACCGTGACGAACGCGAGAGTACGCCGCGGTCCCGGCCCCACACCGGACGGATCCGCGTCCTGTCAGAGCACGTCGTTTTCTCGCGCTGACCTGGGAACGAAGCTGTCCGGTGCCTCACTTCTCGATCGCCGCCACATATTTCGTACTTGTTGCATACCGCCCTCGCGATGCCGCGTGTATTTCTGTCGTGCAAGCCCGTACCGATCCCCGACCGAATGACCGCCGCCGGCGCCGCCCCAACCCTCATGGATGACCTTGTGACCTCTGCTATCGATGGACGACAGCGTGCGCGACGCATGGCGTGGCTTGCTGCCATGCTCGTCAGCGGCGGCACCCTGCTTTGGCTTGTACTGGCGCCGAGCACGGCGCAGCGCGTGCCGTTCACCCTGGCGATCGGCCCCCAGCTGGCGACCCAGCACGGGCTGTCCGGGGATCCCGCCAAGGGCGGCGCCAGCGCCTATCTGGAGGCGGTGCAAGCCTTGTCAGGGCTGAAGCTGGAGCTGGTGCGCGCCCCCTCGATCGAGCGCGCCGCGCTGCTGCTCAAGAACGAAGAAGTGGATGGCCTTGCCTTCTCCCTGCCCTCCACGGCAGCGATGCTGCCTGCCACGGCAACCCTGTCGCCCTCGTTCTACAGTGGGAGCACCGTGATGGTCACGCGCCGGACGGCGGCACCACGGGCGCTCTCGTCGATGGGCGGCATGCGGGTCGGGGTGATCGGCAATGGCGAGTACCGCGCCTTCCTGGCCCGGAACTTCCCGGACATCGACATCTACCAGATGGCCAATGTGGAAGAGATGCTGGACGCCGTGGACCGGGGCGCGATCGATGCCGCGCTGGGGGTGGACGCCGTGCTGGCCCCCCTGACGCGCAAGCGCTTCGCCGCACAATTGGCCGTGCAGGCCGCGCCCGACGCACCCCCGGTGGAGATGCGCGTCGCGTCATTGCCGCACCGCGCGGCCGACATTGACCTCGCCCACCAGACGTTCCTGTCGCTGCCACTGGATACCCGGCAGGACATTCTCCAACGGTGGTTGAATGCCCTGTACCGCTCTCCCCCGAGCCTGCGTGCGGTGCTGAGCCATTACCGCCTCCACATCACCGTTCTCTGTCTTGCCGTGCTCGGGTTCCTTCTTGCCGTCGCCCGCGCCCAGCGCAGGGCACGGGCACTGGTCTCGCGCCAAGCCAGCGCGGCGCGGATTCTCACCCTGGTCAACCATGAAGTCCGCAATGGCGCGGCGTCGGTCATTTCCGCCATCGACCTGCTCGAGGCCGAAGCGGACGCGGCCGAGCGCGAGCGACTGCTACGCTCGGCGCGCTCCGCTGCCGATGCGCTCAAGCACACGCTCACCAATGCGCTGGAGTTCATGTTCCGCAACGAACCGGACCAGGCCGACGCCGCGTTCCTCAAGAACGCCAGTGAAGTCGTGGAGGAATGCCTGTGCGCCATGCGCCCCTTGGCGCGTTGCAAGGGGTTGCGCCTGCTGTTGCAGATAGAGGGCCCGCGGACCACGCAGGCGTTGTGCGACGCGCGTGCCCTGCATCACATCGCGAGCAATCTGATCTCGAACGCGATCAAGTTCAGCGACCATGGCGATGTGACCATCACCCTGCGCTTCATCACCGGCGTGGGCCAGGCCGGCTCCCTTGTGCTCAGGGTCACCGACGTCGGGCCGGGTATTCCACAGGAGGACCTCCCCCACATCTTCGAACCGTTCAGCGCGACCCGCATCGGCCGTCTCAAGCACGGGGCGGGGATAGGGCTGTCGCTGTGCCGGCGGATCGCCCGTGCCCATGGCGGAGATGTCACGGTCACCAGCATGCCGCGGATGGGCGCCACGTTCGTGGCTGTCCTGCGTGCCGAGCTCGCCGGAGCCGAGACCGTTATCGATGAACAAGCCGAACCGGCCGCCGCTCCATCCGTCGCGCACGCGCTGGTGATCGAGGATCAGCCAACCATCGCGCGGGTCATGGTCCGTCGTCTCTGTGGCCTCGGCCTGGATGCCCTGATCGCCAGCTCGGGCGCTGCAGCCGTGCGGACCATGAACCAGCACGGTCCGTTTGGCATCATCACCGTGGATGGCGACCTCCTGGATGCCGACGGGAGCGACGTCGCACTGGAAATCCGCGCCATTGAGCGCCGTCGGGACTGGCCTCCAGCCCGCATTCTTTCCATATCAGCCTCCCCGGACAGCATCGACCGGAACGCCTATGCGCGCGCCGGTGTGAATATCTACCTGGGGAAGCCAATCGACTGGCCTGCCTTCGACGCGGCGAGTGGGGGGGCCAGGCGCGATGCCCCGCCCCCTACCATGGCGATGGAGGAAGGATTGAGCATGATGGAGACCTATCGCCAGCAGATGCGTCTCGACCAGGCCGGACTGGAGGTGTCACTACGCGTCCAGAACTGGCGGGGCGCCCTGGCGATGGCCCATCGCATGCAGGGGGCGGCCTCCATGGTTGCCGATGCAGAGGCGGTGGGGGTGCTGTGTGAGCTGCAGTTGTGCCTGAAAGCGCATGCCATCAACGGCAATCCCGCCGATGCGGAGATCTGGGCACTGGTGGAAGCGCTGAATCGGGACGGGATCGGCAACGTGAGTGCAGCGGGCGGATGATGGCACTCACGCAGTACCCGGGACGCTTCACCTTCGCGACACAGTCGCACCACATTCGCCCCATGGGCCGGGCCCATGCTCTACGTTCGAAACGCTCTGGGCCATCCAATGTCCTCCATCCTTGCTCACACGGCCGCCGGCATCACCGCCTACCTGTGCAGCAACACATGGGCGGATAGACGGTCCCGCTGGGCACTGATGCCCTTCGTGTTCCTGGCCATCTGCCCGGACCTCGACTACGTGGCCGTCTGGCAGTTCAACTACGTCCCCCATTCGAGATTCACGCATAGCCTGCTTTTCGCCCTGGCTGCCGCCGTGGCAGTGCACGCTGCCACGCGTAGCAGCACGACGGCCAGATTCCCGGCGATCTGGCTCATTGCTGCGGCGGCCTCGCACGGAATACTTGATCTGCTGGTTGGTGCGCACGCCGTGCCGCTGCTATGGCCGCTCCCTGCAGAGACCCAGATGCCGATCGGCGTACTTCCAAGTGCGGGTGCGCTGAAGATCGGCAACTACTATCTGTGGAGGAACCTGGTCATCGAGCTGGGGCTGATGCTTCCCGTGTACACCGCAATCGTGCTGCTGTGCCGAAGCGCTGTACGACGATGGCACCGGGTGATGGCGCTGACCCTCTCGCCTGCCTGGGTCGGGCTGCTTGTCTGGTCTGTCGGTCTTTCGAGGTGATGGGCGGCATCAGGCCGCCCCTTCTCGCCCGGCCGACTCGACCCGGGCGTGAGCGCCTCACTCGAGTACTGTTTGAGGCCTTGCCACGTCCAGTATGTTCACGCCCTGATCGACAAGGCGATCCTCAAAGGCGTCGTTGCCAAAATTCTGGATGAACAAGCGCTCATCCTCGTAGATCGAGATGCATTGCAGCCAATTGACGCGTAGCGGCGGGAGATCCAGCTGCGGGAAATGATCATTGTTCCAGAAGAAGGGAACGCTCAGATAGACGTGAGGCATCCTTGGATTTGGAAGGTAATCACGGAATATGTTTTCCACAACACACCCTGGCAGCACTGCGTTCTGGGCCTTTACGATGTGGAACGCGACTGACGCAACGGCATTCACCCAATAGCTCTCAGAGGCGAGCGCTGCGGCACATAGCTCAACTCTTGTGCAGAGCTCCTCGCCAGATCCAGTGGTCAACGGGACCTCAGACACACCAACTGTTCCGATCGAAATAATATCCCGGTCGATAGGGTCCAGGCATGTCAGGATGTCGATTGACGTAGTTCCCGCCTCATCGAGGTACTCCCGGACCACCGGTTTGCCGCCAAAGATCTCCAGTTCATATTTTGCGATTGATCTGCGGTGCGGACTTGGTGTTGACATTCTTAATTCCGTATTTCAGTCGATTGTAGGTTCCGCATGAACTGGAGCTCGCGTGGTCGAGGTAGCTCTATGGCGCTGGAGCTATTGAAACAGGCGGGGTAGGCATCGAAACCTGCACCAAGACAGCACGATCGGCGCATCGCGCAGGGCTCGTCCAAAAAACTCTCTCTTTACAGGTTGGTCGGGTGCAGACAGTTTTCTGTTGAAATGATGTCCACAGACATCGGCACCTTATCGACGCAAAGGTCTGTGCTGATGAGTATGACGGCCTCTCCCAGCTTCAGAATTCCTCCTTCGCGTCCACATGCCACCAGCTCCGCAGCCAGGTGCATCGCGTTAGAAGTGGAGAAGATTGACGGCTTTGATTCCGGGGAGCTTGCAATATTCACACCCCACGTCAGCTCATCGTTGATCTCCAGCTCCACATCACACTCGTCACCCTCTTCCCGCTCCGAGCCGCACAGAAACGAAATGCCTTTTCCGTACGCGGATGAAAACTCAACCCTAGCTGCATTGGCCGCTCTCTCAAGCACACGAAGAACTATGATTTTATCTGGCCTGCCCCTCGCGTCATGAAAATCCGTGCGGCCGGGCATGGCATGCTGGATGGTATCCCACATCCTCAGGTCGACGTTGCGCCCGCGATGGGCACGCATGAGGCGCGGCAGTCTAGCGACTGCTGATGGCGTGTCAATGCAACGTTGTGCAGTTTGATAGCGGGCCGTGACGCAAACGGCGCCCCGCTTCCATCATTGGCCTATAAGCCCATGCCGCTGGCCTGCGCGGAATGTGACCATCTTTTGAATTCAGTAGTGCGCTCGGCATTGAACTCCAGCGAATAAAGGTGGCAATAGCGTCATGCTTGCGCTGCGATAGCCGAGAGGCGTCCTCGTACGCCGCATCGGCCGTAGCCGCTTTTTCCGATTTGTTGCATAGCCGCCACGGCGTGACTGCTGCAAGCTCCCCGGCTGAGTTCATCCAGGCTGGCCCACCCTGCGCAGCGTCCTCACTGCCGTCGGCACCTTGAACCTCAACAGTCATGACCCCGAGGTCTCAATGATCAGCCTGAACCACTTCCCCATTCTCATTGCAGCGGTACTTTTCCCCGGCGCGATTGCCAGCGCTGCCGAGGAGGATTCTGCGCCGCAGACCAAACAGACGCGATATGAGCAGCTCGCAGTGCATGCAGTACGTCGGCTTCTGTTCGATGATGCCGAGAGCGCACGCGCCCTCGATCGCTACTACGGTCATTCAGAGCGTGAGTCGCGGGCCGAAGCGTCTGCCATGGCGGAAGCGCGCACCGAAGGCCGCGACTGGCGTCGTGGGCTCTACTCGGCCATGGAAACGTCGAAGCAGGAGAGCGTCCGCGCGCGGTACTTCCGCAACATTGATGCCGTCATGGCCAACGGCGAGTGCGAATTGTCAGGTAGTGAACCCCTTCCCGCGCCAGGTACAGGCGTCGCCCGGCGTAAGGTCACCGTAACCTGCAGTTTCGCCGATATCACGATTCCCGAAGAAACCAGACAGACCACGCGCTCCCGGCGCGAGCGCCTCGACCTGATGGCCGACGCTGCGGCGCGCGCTGTCACATCAGAGCCAACTCGCCGCTTCGAGCATTCGATTGAACTCTATCGACCCAGAGTGCCTGAGACAGCCAAGTGGAAGGTTGACAGCGGCTCGCTTGTGCGCTTCGCGGACGTGATGCACGAGGAAGCGTTTGAGCAGATCGAGAAGGCCGCGTTCTACCGGACCCGCGACAGCGTGCACCCAGAGGACATGGGTGGCATGTCGGTGCAGGCCGTGGGCCAGTTGATTCTGGACAGCTCCGTTCAGAACGACCGGAAAAGCTACCGCGCCCTGACCAGATACCAAGTGAGTGTGAGCGACGAACCGTTCGATTCAGCGTTTGACCACCTCGTCCAAAGTGGACAACGGGCGCTCAACCAACTGTCCGAAGGCCTGTCCCAAATCGGCTATGGTCCCTTGCCCGTACTGGCCACCCTGCCGGGGCGGGTGCGCGAATCCCGCTGCACTGTGACGGACGAGGAACCCGCGGCGTTCGTGGTACCTACGCGGTCAGGAGTCAGGGTCGCTGCGTCGTGTCTGGTGCCGCTCCCCCCTCAGCTCACCGCACAGGACACGGCCAGGCTTCGGGACATGGACCCGGAGGCGCGCATGGCCGCTTTCACTGCACGGTACACACACCCCACGAAGTCCACTGAATCGCGCACCGTCACCGCATCCATTGCACTGATAGCGGGCAACGATCGCTGGGAACGGCATGAGAGCATCAACGCGCCAGCCATCGAGCTGATGGAGGCGGTGGCCAAGCACGTCAGGTCCGAGGTCACCAGTCTATTTGACGACTATGACGCGTGCTGCCAAGGGATGGGTCACTGATGATGAACGACACTAGCATGCGCAGGTGTTCGTGGCTGGCCGCTGCAGTGCTCGCGATGTTCTCTACCCATTCCAATGCCAGCACAGCCAGCCCCGAGGAGCTGGCCACACTGGCAATGCACCTGATCCTCCAGCAAGACGACGAATCGATTGTTCGATTCCACTCACTGATGACAGGCAGCACCGAAGAAGAGGTGCGCAACGAGTATCTCGGCGAGTATCGCGATGGACTGGACGGCGTCATGGCTGCGGCGGTCGAAGACGCTCAGGGCGGACGGGTGCTCTATAAGGTAATGACCGAAGCACAGCACCGCGTCCAATGCACTCCCGTGCTGCCAAGCCCGCCGGTGGAACTTGACGCGGATGGGACCGAGCTGGCCGTCGTGCGTATGCGATGCATGATTCCCGAGATTCGGCACATCGAGGCGGGTGAGCCGGCCGATGCAAGTCAGGGTGACTTGATTCCGGAGACCAACCGGAGCTGGAAAAGCTACCTACCCATCCACTTCACATGGACCCTGCAACGCGATCCCGGCAGCGACATTCCAGGCTGGACGCCCTCCCCCTACGTCTTCGAAGCCAACATGATGATGGCTGCCTTGGCCCTATCGCCCCAGTCGCTGCCTGGCGGAACGGCCAACCACATCAATTCCATGGCGGACGCTGCTGCGGAGGAAGACGACGTCGAGCCGCAGGATGCGGAGGACGAGTGATGATCGCGGCAGCTGGACATCAACCTGGACCGCGAACTTACACGCCTCAACCCTGACGACGCGTCAGATCTTGAAGGCGACCTGAGAAGATTGCACTTCATCCCCGCCTGAAGCGTGGTCGGCATCGGCCCAGCATCCTGGGACCCCGTTGCGCCCCAAAGGAAAACTGATGATGAATTACATGCGAACGCGTTCGCGCTCGTGGCTGGCAATTGCCGTCCTGGCCGCCCTGCCCACTCTCGGCACCGCCAGCGAGGTCAGTCCTGAGGAGCTCGCGACACTGGGAATGCGTCTGATCCTGCAGCAGGACGACGAATCGTTTGTTCGATTCCACACACTGGTGACAGGCAGTACCGAAGAAGAAGTGCGCGACGAATACCTCAGCAAGTATCGCGAAAAGCTGGACGACATCATGGCCGCTGCCGTCGAAGAGGCCAAGGGCGGACGGGCCATCTATAAGGTCATTACCGAAGCGCAGCGCCGGATCACCTGCACGCCCGTGCTGCCTGGAAGGCCCGTGAAACGCAACGCGGATGGCACCGAGCACGTCGTGGTACGCATACGCTGCATGGTCCCCGAGATCCGTCATATCGCGGAGAGTGCGCGCCCCGATCCATGCGAGGGTGAACTGGTGCAGGACACCAACCGGAGCTGGAGGAGCTACCTGGAAGACCTGCAGCGGCCAGCCATCGTGCCGATCCACTTTACCTGGACCCTGCTACGCGATCCACGTGCGAAAGCGTCCGGATGGAAGCCCTACGACTACGTTTTCGAGAACAACATGATGACTGCTGGGTGGGCACTATCGCCCCAGTCACGGCCTGAAGGAACGGCCAACTACATCAACGCAATAGCGGATGCCGCGGCGGTGGATGACGAGGTGGACCCGTGGGATGCGGAGGACGAGTGATGACCGCTGCAGCGACTGTAAGGAGCGCATCACGTGCATCGGCGTGCTGACGCTGCCACGGCGCCCGCGGGCTGCGCTCAGCAGACGTACTTCGTCCGTATCACACTGAATAACCACTGCAATCATTCCGTGCGTGCGACGACGACGTATGCATCCTGCCAAGGTCATCACATCTCATCATGCGTGACTTGAAGTATCTTTCTGGAGTCCTTAGCCACGCCCGGCTCATGTCTGTGGGCAGGCAAGGAGATCAGCCACCACCTTAAACGGTAAAGGGAGCGAGCCCTCCCGGTGAGCACCTATCACACACCTGACTTGGTAGCGCCGCGCCGATGCCCGATCAATGCTAATTCCCATCCTGGCGCCTCCGTTGCTTCACGGAATGACCAAAGGCGCGAGACCGACGCAGCTACCGATGAACTCAAAAACCAGCGGCAGGGAATGGAGCGACGAAAGGCTGGCGTTCGCCATCTCTTGCTTGTTCCATGACGCAATCGACCGAACAGAGTTTCGGGAATGGTGTATTACTCAGATTGGACGAGGAGACGTTCCAAGCTACGTATATGATCTGATGGACTTTGATGAGGCGCTCTTCAAAATCCATCGGCCGATTGGTCATGTCCCTCATTGGCAACACACGAGGAGTGACGAAGCTGCGCTGTACGGAATAGCCATCACGCGAGGGGTCACGCCTTTCGATATGCCCATTACGCCGAGTGCCGCCCTGGTCGCACTGGGCAGGGCCCCAGAGATTTCGAGCCGTTTCACGAGGGAGTTCTTCTTCATAGTCCTTCCGCCTGCGCCCGGTGCTGAGCCTGCATAGGCGACATTAGGGAATGGCCTGCTCGAGAGATTCCGCCCCGCACAATGCATCATCGAACTCTACAAAACCTGGAGGAACAGCGCACGATGTTACTTAGAAATGCCGTTCTCTTGGCGGCAGTAGGTGTCAGTTCCTCCTGCACCCAGCGGACTGAAAGGCTGACCTCCGTATACCTCTTCAACTCCTGCGCATCTCCAATCGCCATCACCACCAAGAACGCATCCAACTATCCGTCTGACGTTCTTGAAGGAAGCGCCCCTCCCGACAGCTCTGCACTGATCGCAATCTACGGATCAGCCGATACGGATCCAGATGTTCTCATCGAGGACAGCTACGTACTCTCCGTCACCGGCGCCGGATCCGGCACTGCCACCATCACTGGGCCAGAGCTGCGCAGGAGAATACGGGACAACGGAGATCGAGATTGGTGGCCGCTATTTCAGGACCCTACGATTACCATTTCGAGTGCAGACCTATGCCAGTAAGGACGTGCCTGCGATCAGATCGAATCACTCTGCGCGCCGCGCTAGCAAGCGAAGGCGAGGCCATCGATATTCATTCAGCAAATGAGTGTTGCTGACTCGGAGAGACGACTTGGGAATATCCATCTACTATGCCGCACGCCGAAGAGTCCCGCTCTGTTCCAGCGAGATCGCCGGCATCGAAGCGATCGTCAGGCTTCACAGCGTAGACGATCTAGCGCAACGATTCCTGTCACAAGGGACCGGCCTGAACTGGGAGTCATTCGATTACGCAACAAGCCTTGAGGCCAGTCGATTCCTAAAGCGGGGCCTCGTGTTCTCTGGCTCCACCAAGCTTCCCGATAACCGTGAGGATGCGACATGGATTGGCCTACAACACTGGTGCACGTGCCCGTCCGCGATTCGCAGAGCGCTGCCTGGTGCAGACTGGTCTGTTTCGGTCGACGACCACAAAATCGTGTGGGACGCCGCACTCGGATCATACGACCCCGCCCTTTAGGCAGGCTGGGTTGTACGCCGGCCCACGTGGCAACTTTGCTCTCGGTCGCGGGATCAAACCACAGCGCGCACGCATGGCGGCCTCCCTTGCGTGTCCAAAGCGACCAATGCTCACCCTAGTCATGCCGCCGACCACAAGACCCGCCGAGCTCGGCGAGATGCAACTGGATACCCGCCTGACATGAAGCTCTCACCACGTACCACATCGCTTTGGATCGCCGCCGCAGTCTGGATCGCTCTCACCGCCTTCTACATCGCGATGGGCTTCGTGGAGGACTCGTGGCTCCGCTACCAAGGCATTTCCGCGGAGTATCAGTCCTATCCCGGCAATCTCGTAATACTCTTCTCATCGATGTCAGCTGCCGAGATAGCCGTGCTTCTTCTGCTGGCACGCCCTTGGACCTTTCGTGGTCTCTGGTGGCGCCTGCTGGTGACCTTGCTTCTGTTCTCACTCTGGACCACGATCTGGGTCTTTGGCCTGCTACATCAGCCGCCGGTCGAGGGTGCCCACCTTGTCTGGCTACTTGCACTGGTTCCGATCTTGCTGGTAGCAACTATCGAGGTTTCGGTCGCTAGATTGGTTCGCGATCGACGCTTCCAAGCAGGGGCCGGCAATGTAGGCAAAGGCAGATGAAGTCCCCGTCAGCCACGGACGTCAAACTGCTTCTCACCGCGATGGCCATGAGCGCGGTCATCACCAGTCGCACCTCGAACCTGGCGACCAACGCATGGATGCTGCTCACCGATCGAAGCAACTTCATCCCGGCCGAGTCATCGATATTCCTCTTCGATCCTTACATCATCGATTCCGGCTCCGGCGGGCACTGGATCTACGGCGAAGACCGTAAGCACTACTACCATTTCACCTACGAGCCCGCAGCCCCGTATCTGTACATCCCCATCGACAACAAGTGCCCCCACTTCAATCGGGAGAACTTCCGGACATGGTGCAATCCGCAAAAGGGGAAGCCGCGCTGAGCCGAAACCACCGGCCCGGCATGTCACTGCACGCTTGACCCCGGATCGCTCTTGCTGAACACCACGCCGAGCAGGCCAGAGAATTTTTCATTTGCTCGAACTTGAGTCCAGCCTCAATTTCGATCCGTCTCGCAAATAAACATCCTCACCTCCGTCATAACCCCATAAATCCTGAGTTGCGAGTTCGGCGCCATTACGACCATCGTATCTCACCCACCCCTCAATCCACAGGCTGCCGGCTTCAGAACGAACTTCAACATAATACGTAGGCGGCTTTTTCTTCGTTATCTCAAAAAAGATACCGCCATCCTGCGCACCACCCCAGATGGCATTCGGATGATCTTTCAAAACCGGTACCTCCCCGGCCGATTGATCAAGCACTGAACAAGCGGGGACCGTGCAAATAAGCAATGCAGCCAGAATGAACGTCACCGACATCCGCCTCGGACCCTCTCCAGCACTGCTGTATACGAGACGAGCTTTCACGATGTGCCCAGGCAGACCATCATGGCGTTGGTGGAAGTTCGACGGCGCGGGACTGCGGCACCACGTCCATTGGCTCACCAGCTGCGTCGTAGCACTTACCCCCGTCCCCTTGCACCTGCGCGCCCAGCGACATGGCGATCAGGTGCATCTTCTTCAAAGTCTCGACATCCGGCCCCCTCACCGTAATCTCCCCACGGGCATGATGAAACCACACAGGCTTCCCTGAATCCGGATGAGCTGTCCACTCGACGAGAGGCCCTGCAGCCTGGATGCCGACTCTGTCGCCTGCCGGGCTCACCGCTTCGACGCGGCCACCCTCTTCCCGTTCCATCCGCATGTCAGGATCGGTGTGCAGATACTTCAGCCATCTATCGCGGGTAATCTCCGACGCATCCGCCCTGGAGCAATCTGCGCCGGCGACGATATGGACGTCATAGCTCATCTTCAGCCCCTCGTCGAAATCGGAGTGGGAGTAGAACACCTTGTCCTTCACCAAGCTAGCGCCGGAAGCGACACCAACCCCAGCGCGGCAGAGCTGCGGACCCCCATCTATCGACCCGGGTCCGAGCTCGCATTAGCGGCTGTGCGTATAGACATCCCGCCCTGGCAGTTCCTGCCGAAGAGGACGGATGCTGCCCCGCCACGCATGGAACCTGCGCCGGAATCCAACGTGACTCGTTATACCTGTCGGCTTTCCGATTTGTTGTATGGAGCCGAAGGCACTTTCACCGCACCATCCATGCGTACGGTCGGCGCCTGCCACACAGACAGATCAAGCTGGCACACAAAGGCAGATGTGAACCGCCGGGATGGACGCCATCCAAGTTGTCTCGGGCACGACGGCGTCCGACCCTCACTGCCATCAGCACCAGCATTCCCAGCTGCTCAATCAGCACTTTCCACACGAGATCATGAAACCCACATCGCGACCTACTCTCCCGGCCAAGAACAGGCGCCCCTACCTTGATCGGGAGAACTTCCGGACATGGTGCAATGCCCAGAAGGGAAACGCACGTTGAAATCGCTCAATCCTCTGGACATGCTGCTACGTCTGTGCGCACGATCCACGGCAACCGAGACGACGGGCCATTCGCTCGCGGGCATTCGCCGCGAACCCTCGACAGCACTGCTGGATGCGCAGTTTTCGAAGCGCGCGGTACCCGGGCAAGAGGGTCTCCAAGGCTGAATGCAATGAGTCTCAGCCATAGGGCCTTCACCTTCGAACATCACCTGTTCCAGCGGGAACTGCGTCCCATGCTGGAAGCTGCGCTAGCGTCTGGCGCTCTTGCGCCTCTCCGGCAGTTCATAGAGGAAAACCTGCCATACCTCAAGGACCCCAATGATGGGGCGCCGCTGGAAGAGGACTGGGAACAACACCTTGAGGCTCACGATGTCGATCAGTACGGCGATGTCGCGCTTACCAAGTATTACTCTCCAGATCTCGACGGCGGCATCGGATCAGCCTGGATGGATCTGGACGCGCGCCTCGCCACGATGAGCCTCGCATCCTCCACCCTCGGTGCCACGATCGGCAGCGGACAGTGCCGATTCGATCCGGGAAAGATCGGAAGCTACTTCCAGTCCCCCAATGAGGTGCATCGCAACCTGAAGGCTTTGTGCGAGGCTTCCTCCGGCATGCCGGCCGAGCTGCTGCCATCCCTCAGCAGCTTCATCGCCCTGTTGCACAACGCGACGGAGAAGCGTCTGGGGCTGTATGTGACCTTCTGACTTCGTCGGCTGCAACACTTCGTCGTCTGACTGGCTGAAGCAGCCGACGTAGCACTCTCGATGCACGCATTTTGCTTGAGGTAAGAGCACCTCAGCGCCGACGAACGGAATTGCCTTCAACCATCTCTTCAACCCGAAGCCGCCCAGGCAGCGACTGTGCCCACGACAGAACCACCGAGATCGACATGAAAACCTCACCACGCACAGCGACGTTTGGCATTGCCACGGCAGCCTGGATCGCCCTTACCGCTTACTACATCGCAAGCGGCTTTGAACCGGATTTCTGGCTCGGCAACATCGACTATGAGAACGATGGGTACTATCCCTACGCGCTAGTTAGAGAGTTCTCAGCGATATCGGCAGGAGAGATGGCCGCCCTGCTTCTGCTCGCGCGCCCCTGGAATCCTCATGATCTCCGCTGGCGCCTTCTGGTCACCTCCATCCTATTCACACTCTGGACCATGGTTTGGGTTGCCGCGATGATGCATCAGCCGCCGGTCCAGGGGGCCCACCTCCTCTGGCTTATTGCTCTGGTTCCGATCCTGCTGATGGCATTCATTGGCGTTTCGGCTATCACGTGGGTTCGCGATCGGCGCACCCGATTGCCGGGTCAAAGCACCACCGACAATGCGCCTGTTGCCGCAGCGATGCGCACCAACCAGCCTCAGAACGCCTGCGCGTCGTCGGTTGACTACTACGTGGAAGCTGACATCGATGAGGAGGTCCTGCTTGAGTGCCTGAGCGAGCACCTTGCAACGGGGGTTGCGTCTGCGGAGTACCCCAGCCCTTCGGCCAAGTACTACCTGATGCATCTCACTCATTGCGAAGGTTTCAGGTGCCATGCATGCCTATGCTGGCGAAAGGATGAGACCACTTTGGACGAGCCAGCGGTCGCCCTCCACCTCGCGGTATCACTTCGTACGCGTGTGATGTTCGAGTTGCCCTGTAAAGCACTCCCTGACAGCCATAGATGGTTGCTCGTTGACCAACAGGGCACGAAGTTCTCCACGGAGATCGAAGAAGGCGAAGATGGCATCTGGCCTGCTGCGGGAACAACCATTCCCCTGCCATCCCAGCTCCAGCCGCCAACGTCCTTCCCGAAGCACCTCTGACGATCAATCTTGCGTACTACTTCATAAAATGAGATCACAACGGACAATTGCGGCTGCACTTATGACATTGGCGTTTCTTCCAATTGGAGTGTGGCTATGGGTGAAGATCGATATCAGCCGATCAGCAATGCCTCACACCGTCACTCACAGCGACACGCGGGACTGCGCCATCAAGGTCTATACACCGAAGCTATCGGCCTACGGGGTCATAGGCGATGCAATTCGGCCCTTCAGCAGCCCGGCGTTCTATCGGGTTTACAGCCGCGACGGAACTCTGCTCAGAACATCGGAGTGGTCGCTTCTTGAACGGGAGTTCTCGGATACCGACACCGCAAATTGGGCTCATAGCCACGTAATCTATCCAACGTATGATGGATATGAGGGATGGAAGATTCCTGAGTGTGGCTAACAGCTTCACTTCCAAGAGATCCTAGATGAGGCCAGGAAGATGAGAATAGTAGTCGTCCCATTACACGCTGAAGCACTTCAGCGCTTGGATTTCGATCAGAGCTTACCCGGTGATCTAGAGGAGCTCGAGCTGACTGAAGAGGTGTTCGACTCATTGGCAGAATCCGGCGTGCTAGATAGCCTGAATGCCACGCTGGGAGTAATGATAGATGTGTACGAAGATGAGAGCATCGAGGGACTGCCCCAACTTTTCCTTACTCTCGACATATTGAGCGAGGCCTATTCCAGAACAAAGCTGGAGGTGATCCTGAAGGTCATGCACCTGTGCAGACGTGCGATTGAGCGCAATACGGGAATCTTCTTCTATCTATAGCCATGGTGGGCACATCTGAACGGACCAGCACGGCCTAGAGAATCAGCTGGCACTTTCGTAGTTGTTGCATTGTGCTCACCACAGAACGCACGCATGGTGGGCACCCCCTCTCCTCCCAGAACGATCAATGCGCGCCTCAGTACCTACCATCCTGCACACCCCAGTCGCACTGGCGTCCACAGAGCGTAGCGACTGCGGCGTATATCACGGAGAGAGCATTCAAGTGCGCTCCCGCGGGTGGATCGCGGCTGCCGTCCTTGCCATTCTGCCTGCCGCGTGCAGTACCAACACCACCACTCCAGAGGAGATCGCAATGCTTGGCATGCGGGCGATTCTCCAGGAGGACGATGACGCGTACGTGCGCTTCTATGCGCTCACGACCGACAATACTGAGGCGCACATCCGCAAGATCGCTCTCGGCGAGCGCCGACACGGACTGGACAAGATCATGGCCGAATCCATCAAGGATGCCAATGGCGGCCCCTCCCTTTATCAAGCGGGGCTGGAAGCGCAGCATCGAGTCAGTTGTGCCCCCGTTCCAGGGAGTACGGTATCGGACCCACACGGTGACGGCGCGGAAACCGTGATCGTCCATGTGCGCTGCATGTTCCCGGAGATTCGTCACATCGAAGACGGGGCCATGCCCGAGCTAGCCGAAGACCAGCTCGTACCGGGCAGCAGTCGGAGCTCCCCCTCCCTATCCACGCGCCCCCACCTCTCCCGATGCCCGATGACGCTATCGGAAGATCTGCGCATAGCTCAAACCCCTGATGGAGCCGAGCGCCCATGAAGCTCATCGGCAGCCTTACTGAGACCAAGTTCCGAAAGGAGTTGCTTGCGTCATCACTTGCGTGGCAGCGTGAGGCGCGGATCATCCAACTGCTCGAAACGCATATTCTGCAGGTGGACACCATACTCAGTCTGGGCTGGACTCCTGACCAGCTTGAGGATTGGCACACGATCCTGGTCAACGGGCAGCACGTCGTGTGCTTGGAGGTCCCGAAGGGCTCCGGTGCCCCGCACGTCGCGAGCGTGGAATCGACGGCGGTGTACGCACGACGCCTCAAGGGCGCGATGGCGAGAATTCAGCTCGCGGTCGCATTGGAGTTGAGCAGAGAGCTGTCGAGAGCACCGGAAGGCTCGTCTGGCGCCATTACGGTGCCTGCGATCGATGATTTCTAGGCACAAGCCCCACCACGTAGGCGCCAACCGCCCTCTGTCGCCACTACCCCAACGCGGGCGCGGCAGAGTGGACGACGCGACCTAGGGCAATAGAGGACCACCGATGAATCGTTGCCCGAGCAGAACGATGACAGTAGGAGGCATAACAGTATTCATGGGAGAGGAAGGCCATTGGCATGTCAGCAGCCCGCCAAACACCTACAGCCTGATCAACGCCGATGACCTTGTGCGTACGCTCATCTTGCTTGAACAGCCACTTCAGAGGGTTGATGCAATGCTGGGCCCGGATTACCCGTATATACAATCCATTACGGCAGGACTTCAGTACGAGTCAGACTACTGGACTGGATTGGCTCTTGGGTGGGTGGCGGATTCCCCAAGCGACGTTTACGGCAAGGTGCGCGAACACCTGCTCAGGGCCTCGAAGAGCAGGCGCCTCTCGCAGAAGAACAGGCATACCGCATTTCGTCTGGTTAATCGGCACGCCAGGCGGCCAGCCGACTCCAGCGACGTTCCACAAGCGGAAAGCCCAGTCTAGACGCCGCCAGCCATGCTTGGTCGTCGGCCTTTCTACCGCCGCCAACATCCACAATTCCGGCGGCAGGTTCGGGCAGCCGCTTCCGCTTCGAATCCAGCCCCGATCTGATGCGAAATGAGCCGGGCCAACAGACATGTACTCAAACGAATCGTTCGCTTCTGACCTAGAGAAAATGCTGATAGGCGGCTTCAACGTCTGCAAGATCGCCAACGCGGCGAACAGACTTTACGCGGAACGTGCGCTGCAGCTGGACGCACACATGGATCATGTACTACTGACGCTCATGCCGATGTGTTGTGCGCCGGAGTTCGAATTGACGGAGTCTGAGTTCGTTGCCCTGATCGCAGAGATCAGATCACGCTAGCGTCGAGCATCAGTTCCCGGACCTCAGGACGGCTCGGACCGACCACATCCGCAATCCTGTCCATCCGTCCCAACCCCAGATGCGCGCGCAGCGCCGACAGAAGCGTCCCACGATGCTTGTACCCAACGGTCACGGCAATCTGGTCCACCGTCATCTCTCCCTCGCGAAGCAGGCGCACAGCGTGATCCAACCGCACTCGCCCGGCGAACGACAGCGGAGACAGCCCATAGACGGCATGAAACACCCTGGAGAGGTAGCGCGCCGGAAGTCCCGCGAACGCGGCCAGGTCAGCCGTCAGCACAGCATGGCGATGGACAAACTCGGCCTAGCCACGGAAGCGGAACTGTTCGCTTACGCCTACGAGCACGGCCTGGCCCCCGCACCGCGTCTGCCGATCACCGCCGAGGTCGCCCATTTGCGGCTGCCGGCGCATGTGCAGGTCGAGAACGTGACCTTCTGCAGGGCCTATGAGCTCGCCTCGGACTCCTGATTCCAAGCGCTTCTCCCAACAGGTTACGGTCAAAAGAGAGACCCGACGACCGTGCGATACGCGGCCATTACCTGCTGCACCTTTTCCAGCGCCGTGCGCTGATCCGGCAGGCCGTCACGTACGACGGCCTCGCTCAAGTCGCGCAGATGGTGCGCGATCACCAGCGTGCCCACAGCGCCGGTGCCGCCCGCCATGCGGTGCAGCGTGTCACCCGCCTTGTTTGCGTCTCCGCTGGCCATGGCAGCCTCGAGATTGTCCAGATCGATACGCAGGGCTTCATGCAGGGTCGCCGCGATCCGAGCGGCAATGTCAGTCGGTCCGAACCGCAGGTGAAGGGCTTCCATGGTGGGCAGATCGTCCGTCCACCCTTTTTCCGCCACCCCACCTGATGCCAGCGTCGAGGGATCGCTTTTGTCAGACGCCACCGCCACGGCCAACCAGCGCCGCAGCGCCACGCACAACTGCTCCAGTGTGGCCGGCTTGGTCAGCACGTCGTCCATCCCGGCCTGATGGCAGCGTTCCCGCTCATCGGCGCTGGCGTTGGCGGTCAGCGCGATGATGGGCAGACGAGCAACGCCGTGGATACGCTCGCGTTCGCGCAGCGCTTCGCTGAAGGCGTAGCCGTCCATGCCGGGCATGCGGCAATCAGTGATCACCACGTCGAAGGGCTGTGCCTGCAGTGCGGCGAGGGCTTCGCCACCTTCTGCGGCGATCACGAACTCCAATCCCAGCTGCTGCAGCCGCCAACGCATCAACACCTGGTTGGTGGGATGGTCCTCGACCACCAGCACCCGCTGCCCTGGCACGAAGTGCGCTGTTGCCTGGCGCGTCCCGGCAGGCAGTGCCGGGACCGCCTCCGGCTCCGCCACGACCAGGTCCAGGTCCACAGTCACCGTGGTGCCGGCACCCGGCGCACTCTCCAGCTGCACGCTGCCGTGCATCGCCTCCACCAGCCGCCGGCTGATGGCCAAGCCGAGGCCGGTACCACCGTAATGCTGGCTGGTCCCCGCCTCGGCCTGACTGAAGGGGCGGAAGAGCCGTTGTTGTGCTTCTGCGGAAATGCCGATACCGGTATCGACGATGCTGATGCGAAGCCGTTGCTGCCCGCCCTGCTCACCGAGCAGGGCCACAATGGCATTGACACTGCCATGCGCGGTGAACTTGATGGCGTTGCTCAGCAGATTGAACAGCACCTGGCGCAGGCGCAGGCCATCGACCAACAGATGGTCCGCGATGTCTGCATCAATGTGGCACTGGAACCGTAGCCCCTTCGCCAGGGCCTGCGGCTCCAGCAGCGCGTGTACATTCCGCACGGTGGCGCGCAGGTCGGTAGGCGCCGGTGCCAGCTGCAGGCCACCGGCCTCGATGCGGGAAAAATCCAGGATGTCGTCCAGGATCTGACGCAGCATGCTGGCCGATGCCTCGATCACCGTCAGCACTTCCCGCTGCGGTGCCGTCAGGCCGGCAGCGTCGAGTACCTCCAGCATCCCCAGCACCGCGCTCATCGGGGTGCGGATCTCGTGGCTCATGGTGGCAAGGAAGTCCGCCTTGGCCGCGGTGGCGCGCTGCGCGGTAGCCGTGGCATCGGCCAATGCCTGTGATTGTGCCTGGGCCTGGGTGATATCGACCCAGTAACCACTCCAGCGGATGCTGCCGTCATCGGCGTGGTACGGCGTGGCCCGCGAGCGGACCCAGCGCCAGCCCGCGGTCCCTGCCGCACGGAACTGGGTGTCGATGGGCAGGAAGTCGCGGGCCACTCTCTCCAACATACGCCTCAGCGCTGGCTGGTCCTCTGGATGGATCCGTCCGAAAAGCTCACGCTCGCTGCACATGGCTTGGCTGCCATCGATTCCGAACAATGCCATCATGTCACCGACGATGAAGGGAAAGGACATCTCGCCCTTGGCGCTCTGCTGGAACTGATAGACCACCGCCGGGAGATTGTCGGTAACCTCCTCCAGGCGCCGTTCCACGCGGCGGCGCTCGCCGACTTCGCGTCGCAACCGCCAGTGGCCGATCCCATGAACCACCACGGCTGTGCCTAGGGCCAACAGCAGTGGCGCCATCCAGCGCAACCAGCGACGCCAGTCCAGCCCGCTGCGGTATTCCACCGCCAGCCAGTCGCTGCGGATAGCCTCGCGTTCGCGCGGGGGCATCGCCAGCAACATGCGGTCGAAACTGCTCACCAAGGGCGCGTACTGTTCGCGTACGCCCAGCGCGAGCCGGTCCTCGATGCGGGTGGGCGCTGCGATCTGGAGCTTTCCGCTGTGTCGTTCGCGGATCAGACGATCGACAATGGCCAGGTTACCGATGTAGGCGTCAGCCGCCCCGGCGTGCACCATCTCCAAACCCTGCTCGGCGCTGCGCGATTCGAGGATATGGGTGTGCGGCGCTTGCACCCGCACATAGGGTTCCAGGCGCTCTCGGTCACTGAGCACCAGGCGCAGCCCATCCAGGTCGCGCATCTCCAGCACAGTTTCACCATCCCTCCGGGTCACGATGACATTGGCAATCGTCAGGAAGGGGCGGCTGAACACCCAGCCCTCGCCCGCAGCTGCGCTGTCGTCGGGGACGCCCATCACCGCGTCGAGCTCGCCGTCGCGCATTTTCCGTCGGATATCGCGCCAATCCGCGACCCGAACAAGGTTCAAGGTCGCGCCCAAGACCCGGAACCGGGCAAGATATTCCTCCGCCAAGCCGCTCGGTGAACCTGCCCCGTCCAAGAAAGAGATCGGGGCAGCATTGGGAGCAAATCCCGTCCGCATCGGCTGCGCCAGCGCGGCGGTTTCCCGGGCACTCAGCAACGGCCGACCCTGACGGCCCCAGTCAAGCGGCGTCAGCCACTGAGTCCGGATTGCCTGCTGTTCTGCTCGCGGCAACCGCGTCATGGCGACATCAAGCGCCTCGGCCAGCGGCTGCCTCGCGTTGGGAACCGCAAAATGCAGGCTATCCAGCGGTACGTCGCTCTGGCGGACCAGGCTCAGCGCGTAGGCCTCATGCGATTCCATGAAAGCGCTGGCGACATAGGGATTGCCGAGATAGACGTCCGCGCGTCCATCTGCCACCATTTCCAAGGCCTTCTCGGTGGTCGGCGCAACGACATGGTTCGCCTCCACATAACGCAGGCGCGCTACTGCGCCGGTGGGAAAGCCGCTCTCGGTCACCAAACGCAGATGCCTGAGATCCGGGTCCTGTAATACCCGCTGGTCATGTCTGCGACCCACCAGCGCTACAGGGACTTCCGCGTACGCATTGGTAAACACCATACAACGTGTACGGGACGCGGTCAGCGCCACATTCATGACGACATCCACCTCGCCAGCGCAGGCGGCGGCAATCAGTGCATCCAGATCCTGATACATCTTTATCTGCACCTTCACGCCAAGAATCGGCGCGAGCGCCTGCAGATAGTCGATGCCCAGGCCTTTCAACTGACCGTCCTTCAGGTACTCGAACGGTGCCCAGTTGAGCGCCACCGTACCAAGCACGATCTGGGGATGGGCCCGGAGCCAAGCGCGTTGGTGTGCATTGAACTCAGTAGGCTGCGTCGCTTGAGCACCTGCCGAAGTTGCAGATGCCAGCGTGACCAGTAGAAGGAACGTCAGGCTGGCCCGTTTGACCCATTCACCGCACATGTCATGCTCTCCGGAGGGAATGCTCTACCGCAACGACACGTTCTGCCAAACGATTCCGCCGCCTTGATAGTCCCGAGTGCCGCTTCGTGCTGACTGAAGGGTAACAACACGCCTCGCTCTTCACCACTGTGTCCTATGCCCCAGGTGCCGGCGAATGATGGTTCCGGCGCGCGAACAGGTGTGCTTGCTGCTGAACCGACCCGGCAGCGATCACAGATTGTCGATTGAATATTCAGATTGCGTTGGTAGCCACGCTGCCCCATCTGGATCGACCTGCGCGGCCAGCATCCGCACAGCCGCAACGAGTATGTATGGCACGGACAGCTCCAAGCTACTGAATTCCATGGTGTCAGCTCGTGCTGGCGGGTCTTCGGTCCCGCCGTTGCGGACAAGCTTGTCGCATACAACACCACCTGTACCTCCCGCGCTCGGTTAAGGCCACCCCCAGCTCCTTTACCCATCCAAAACGGACGGACCGAGCGGCCTCCCGCGCCCCTTCCGAGAACATAGCCTCTTCTGCCTTGGTGACGTCCATTCCGATGCCAGAGAGGCCCATGACCATGCTCAAACCCACTCCCGGTTACATACCCGGTATCGACGGCCTGCGCGCGATCGCGGTTCTAGCGGTGCTGATCTATCACGCGGATTACGTTCCTTGGCTGCCAGGTGGCTTCACTGGCGTGGACATGTTCTTCGTCATTTCCGGCTTCGTGATCAGCCAATCCCTCTCCGAACGCAAGACTATCGGTTTTGCCGACTACCTGAGCACGTTCTACCGAAGCAGGATACTGCGCCTGCTGCCCGCCCTGCTGGTGGTCCTCACCGTCAGCTTTGTCCTATCGGGTTTGCTGCTGCCACAGGTGTGGCTAAGCGAGCAGAACAACCGCACCGGGATGGCGGCGTTCCTTGGCTTAAGCAACTTCGTCCTGGCGTTTGACAGCAGTCCCTACTTCTCGCCGAGCGTCGATCTCAATCCGTACCTGCATACCTGGTCGCTGGGCGTGGAAGAGCAGTTCTATCTGTTGTTCCCCGGAATCTGGTACCTGTGGCTGCGCTACCGGCAACGCGGCCCGGCATTTTGGGCAGTGCTACCCATCCTGACCCTGGCATCGCTGGCGATCAGCACTATACAGACCGCACACGATCCTCTCGCCGCGTTCTACCTATTGCCTTCGCGCTTCTGGGAACTGGCTGCGGGTGCCCTGTTGTACCAGTGGTTGCATCACGCTCCCCTACGAACCCGCTCCAGCGGAGCCATCAGCAGGATGATGGTTGTCGGGCTGGGCCTGCTGCTGGCCGGCTTCGTGTACGCGGATGCCGCGCGCTTCCCGCTTCCATGGGCGTTGGCGACCGTCGCCGGGACGCTTCTGATGATCAGCGCACTGGTGCAGCCCCACGCCGGCGAACTCCCGATTCCACATCGGCTATTGCAGAGTCGGCCAGCCCTTTACGTGGGTAGGCTGTCGTACTCGCTCTACCTGTGGCACTGGCCGGTGGCGGTGTTCATACGGTGGACGGTCGGCTTCGAGCTGTTGGCAGTGCAGCTGATCTATCCGCTGCTGGTACTGGGCTCGGCGGCGGCCTCCTATCACTGGATCGAAAGCCCGATTCGCGCGGGACGCGGTGTTCTCCAGATGCGTACCTGGGTCACCGCTGGTGCCGCAGCGGCGATGGTGGCACTGGCGATGATGGGCGCCCGGTGGATCAGCGAAAACCCGGATCGCGTCTCACTGAGCCGGACCGCGGACACCTACACCTGGATGGCCTACCGGCATGCACCGCCCGCGTCAGCTCAGCCGATCCACGTGCCGCACCTCCAAGGTCACCAATTATTCGCACTGGGCGACTCGCATACGGCCGCGTACCGCACCCTGCTGAAGCAAGTGTCTGCGCAATTGGGGGTCAGGGTCATCGAGCACGAACGCGGCGGCTGCAGCGTGGTGCGACTGATCGGTGCCGATCCGACCGAATGTGCCGAAGACCGAGAGGCGGCGCTGCAGGCCATCGAAGCGGCGGCCAAGCCGGGGGACATGGTGTTCCTGGCGTCCCTGCGCATGCCCGAGCTCGCTGGCCGCAATTGGACCGGTGACCCCGCTGCGACCTGGGCAACCGTCCTCAGCGAGGTGCGGCCACGCGATCGCGCCGCCGGCATGGCATCCGCGCATGCAACGCTGTCGCGGCTGCAGGCGGCGGGATTACAGATTGTGATCGACGCTCCGATCCCGGTGTTCATGGCGCCCGCCAACCGGTGCTCGGATTGGTTCAATCGGATGAACCCTATCTGTGCTCCTGGCCTGAGTGTGCCGCGTGCGCGGCTAGAGGCCATGCGCGCCGGACAGATGTTGCAGCTGGAGCTGCTGCGGCAGCAGTATCCGGCCCTCACGGTATGGGACCCGTTCCCGCTGCTATGCCCAGGTGTCACCTGCTCTGCGTTCGACGAGGATGGGGCGCCATTGTACTTTGATGGCGACCATCTCAGCGGTCATGGCAACCGGATACTGGCAAACAACTTCATCCAGCTCCTACTACAACTCTGGGACAGTGAACCAAGTGGATCCGATGAATGATCAGGCCTGCGCCCCATGAAACAAAGCCAGCGCGGCCTGTCGCCGGCCACGACGATCAGAGCCCGCTAATCTCTATGGGAATAAGAGCCCTGCTCGATAGGCGCGCCATCGGGCCCACCCGAGCGTGCCCCTCATCGCCGTCAGGCGCGCGGCCGGCAAGCTCACCGTCACCACCACGTGGCGAGTGCCTA
This sequence comes from Stenotrophomonas sp. TWI700, assembly GCF_039673645.1. Classification (NCBI taxonomy): domain Bacteria; kingdom Pseudomonadati; phylum Pseudomonadota; class Gammaproteobacteria; order Lysobacterales; family Lysobacteraceae; genus Stenotrophomonas; species Stenotrophomonas sp. TWI700. Next base: position 355,276 of record NZ_JBDJMB010000001.1, read on the forward strand.
TTGCCGTGGTCCAATGGACAGATTCGGGTGCCTCGATGCGATGCGCCTCCTCGGACGCTGGGCGCTGCTGTACATCCTGATTTTGGGGCAGCGGCTGGAAATGTGCACGCCGAAGATTGACGGTCAGCGTAATCGCATCGTTACGCGCCGTCGTCTGGACGGGTACCGATGCAACGCCCTGTGCCGTCGCTATCGTGGGCAGCGCTATGCCGTAAAATATCAGCACTGTCCTCAAAAGGCCGGTTTTGTTTCCGCTCATCTCTCTTATCCTTGTGTGTCATGTGATGCGATAGCAAGCCTATAGCTCGTTACGGAAAGCAGAGGGGCCGGCGATGCCGACCCCTCTGCTGCTCTCCGTCTACGTCTGGCTCAGAAGCGCTGCTGGTACTTCATGTAAATCGACCGGCCGACGTCGAAGCCGCCGTAGTACGCAAAGGTACTATCAGGCTGCGAGAACATGATCGGGCCCTTGTGGTTGAACAGGTTCTTGGCGCCGATCGAGACCGTGGCATCCCATGGCGCGGTCCAGCGCACCTGCAGATCGTGGAAGGTGTTGCTGCCGACCTTGCGCACCGCGGCACCCTCGCCGTGTGCCATCCGATCCGGATCCGTGCACGGCCGTTTCGGCACGCAGTCTTCGCGCATGCCGGAGTAGTAGCGCAACCCGTAGTTCGCGCCCCAGCTGCCCTTCTCCCAATCAAGGCCGATATTGGAGCGCAGACGGAAGTAACCCGGGTCACCGACCAGACCGATCATGATCTTGTCGCCGGCGTTGTTGACGCCTTCCTCGTCGAACTTGGTGGTATAGCTGCTCTGCCAATCCAGCTTGAGCTTGCCGATCGCCATTTCCGGCAACCGGTAGCGCACGCCCAGGTCGTAGCCCTGGGTCTTGGCCAAGCCCAGATTCGCCACACCATAATGGAGGCTGGAGATGTGCCCATCCGTTGCACGCACGACACCGGCACAGCGCTCCGCGTTACCCAGGATGTAACAGTCGCGCAGGATACGCTCGACGCTGTCCTTGATGATCATGTCCTTGATCGTGTAGCTGTACCAATCCAGCGACATGTCCAGCCCTTCCACCCAACGCGGGCTCCAGACCAGGCCGATGGTGGCACTGGTGGAGCGCTCCGGCTTCAGGTCCGGATTGGACTCCCGGTAGAACTGCTCCGGGGTCTGGCACGGGTAGCCCGTGCATGGGACCAGCCCCTGCCCCAGCTGCGCATAGCCCAGCGGAACGCCCGCTGCCGTGCATGCCGCATTGCCGTTGACGCTGTTGGTGTGGCCGGTACCGCAGGGGTCGATGTAGGACTCGAAGCTGGAGGACGTACCGCCGTAGAGATCGCTGATGGTCGGCGCGCGGAAGCCCGTGGCCACCGTGCCCCGCACCAGCAGTTCATCCACCGGGCGCCAGCTCAGCCCGAACTTGCTGTTCAAGGTGTTGCCAAAGTTGCTGTACTTGGAGTAGCGCCCGGAGGTGCTCAGGGTCAGCTCGCGGGCGAACGGCATGTCCTTGAGGATTGGGATGCTGAGCTCGGTATAAACCTCGTCCAGTGAGTACGCCCCTTCAGTGGTCACCGCTTCCAGGCCGGTGCTCTGCCCGGATTGAGAGAACGCGTCCGGAACGAAGCGGCCCTGCTCGCGGCGGTGCTCATACCCCACCGCAAAGCCAAGCTCGCCGGCCGGCAGATCGAATAACGAACCGGACAGGTTGGCGCTGTAGGTGGTGGTGGTGGTCTCACCGGTATCCACGAAGGTCGGGAACAGGAACTTCTGCAGCTCGGGATCGGACAGCGAGCCCGGCCCACCCACGCCGTACGGCAGCAGTGGATTCCACGGCTTGCAGTTCGGATCGGCCGCGGTGCCGCACTCGGGTTTGAGCGAACGGTCCAGCGCGAACCGGCTGCCGTCGCCGCGGGCGGTCTTGGTCAGGCGGTTGCGATTCACCAAGGCGCCGACGTCCCAATCGAATGCACGGTCGCCGAACTCAAAGCTGCCCACCAGCCCGCCGCTAAGGCGGTAGGTCTGCAGCTCGCTGCGGGTGCTGCGCGGCATCTCCCAGAGGCGGCGGCGGATGTCGGTGTCCACGCCGTAGGGATTGAATGGGCTGTTTGCGGGCAGCGTGTACTGCAACGGGTAGCCGGCAACCTGCTGGTCCGTGATGCGCTGGTTGTACAGTGCCTCGCCCTGAAGGCGCAGGGTGTCGTTGATATCGTGGTAGGCGCTTGCAAACAGCGAGCGGCGCTCCAACCCCGTCTGCACCATCATCTGCTCATTGGAATTGACGTTGTCGTCGGCGGCGAACGGCCGGTAGTCGTCCCGGTTGCCCGGGTTGCCGCCCTCCTTGAGCGTCCACCAGCGCACATCGGCCGGCTTGACGCCCTTACCGGCGCAGGGGTTGCAATGGGAGCCTTGGTTGCTGATCGGGCTCCAGCCCGAGCCGGGATAGTCCGGGCCCGCATTGCCATCGCGGCTGAACCAGCGGTCCTTTGCCCAGACCGGATCCTCCTTGCTGTATTCCGCGGCGAGCATCATGCCGCTGCGCTCGCCCTGGGTGCCCAGCTTCAGCGAGAATTCCTGCGTGCGGCCGTCGCCCTGGCTGAACTGGCCGACCCGCGTAATGAACTCGGCGCCGTCGAACTGGGTGTCGGTGATGATGTTGACCACCGCGGCAATCGCGTCGGAACCGTAGATGGACGAGGCGCCATCCTTGAGCACTTCGATGCGTTGGATCACGGCCAGCGGAATCTGCCCCAGGTCCTGCATGCCGCTGGTCGTCGCCCCCAGGCGCCGGCCGTTGAGCAGTACCAAGGTGCGTGTCGCGCCGAGGTTGCGGATGTCGATGTAATAGCCACCGACCGACTCGCCCGAGGCCAGCGCATCGGCGCGCGCGATCGCCGGCGAGCCGGCCGAGCTCAGGTTCTGCAGGATATCGGCGACGCTGGTGTGGCCCTGCTTGGCGATATCGTCGCGGGTGATGGTCAGGATCGGCTGGCGTGTTTCGGCATCGGCGGCACGGATGCGTGAGCCAGTGACTTCGATCCGATCGAGCGTTGTAGCTTCTTGGGCCACGACGCTCAGCGGAGCAAGGGCGGTGGCAATGGCCAGTGGAAGTAGGTGTAACGGCAGTGCGCGCGGCAAGCTCAGGTCAGACATACAACTCTCTCCAATTGTTAACGTTGCGCGAAAAGCGCAGAGCTGAACTTACGGGACATCATCCCGATGCGTTGCGCCTGATGCGCGTGAGATATGTGCCGAATTAGCCGTGCCGTTGCACGACCTGTCGCGGTAGTCTGTGGCACAGGCGCCGAAGTGCGCTCGGAATGCACGCGCGAAGCTGCCTGCGTTCTCAAATCCACTGGCTGCGGCGACCTCACCGATGATCATGTGGCTGTTGCGCAGAAGCCGCGCTGCCCGCTCCAGCCGCAGACGTACACCACAGGCTTGCGGTGACTCGCCATACACTGCCTGAAATGCCTTGGAGAAGTACCAGTAAGAGAGGCTCGCCAGGTCGGCCAATTCGCCGATGCGCACCACCCGGTCGGTATGGCCCTCCAGGAATAGCCTGCAGCGTTGGAGTCTTGCCATCACCTGACGTTTCCGACCCAAAGAGCGGCCGGGGCAGCGCAGCACCTGAGCATCGACCCCTCGCTGCAGGTCAGCCAAATGCAATAGCAACAGCCGCGGGCCGCCAGCGGCATCGATGCTGACGCTGCTTACCTCGCCGATCCCCCGCCAGAGCCGCAAGGAAACCTGCAGATCGCTGGCGGACATACGCCCTCTACCAATGAACAAGGGCACCTCACCGTGCGCAAGGGCACCAAAGGTGTCGCTGCTGAGACACAAGCCCACACAAACGCCGACCCGGTCGACCTGCAGAATCGGCCGCGAGTCATGCTCAAGCACAATCCACTCTCCCCGTTGCAGAGAGAACACTCCCTCCCGCGCACGAATGCCGGTTGTACCGCGCAACTGCATCCACACTGTGGAGAGTCCACACGGCAAGCGAACCGAGGACATCCGAGAAAGAGCGACACGGACGGCGCCCTCACTTTGACGCGTTACGCTCAGTTGATGACCACGATCTACCCATTGAACAAATTGCATGGAACTCCATCAGTTCAGCCGGACGGAGCCACTTCCCGGCCTAAGGTGTGCGGAGTGGGCGAGACTGTAGACGGCCACGGTGCAGGTCAAGCGCCAACGCCAGCCGAAGACGAAGACGTGTCGGATACGTCTTCATAAGGCGTCACGTGCCCACTCCTGGCGGACTGTTGCTGCGTGTGCGGAACTGTTCATCTTTCTGGATTGCTCTGAGCGTTGTATGCAGCCGTTTCCTAACGTAGCTAGTGACTCACCTGCGTGCCACGCCGGCAAATATCCGTTACCTGATCGTCGCTTCCACCGCTGACATCACCTGGCAACATCACCGCGCGGGATGAATCGCAGTAGCGTCTGTCGTGAACAGCTCTTTGCAGGCTGCGGGCGCCTAGGTGTAATGCGGCATGCGCGTTCCTTCACGCATGGCAGGTGGGAGCGCTCACCGCCCCGCCACGCCGGCGCATGCGGCGCCCGGCGGGTCCTCCGGCCTCCTCAGTTACACAGGATCACATGTCCCAGACACTTCCATCACTGCTCCTGTCCGTCGCCGTCTTGGCTTGCCCCACTGAATTGGCGTGCGCTGTTCCTGCATCGGCCAAGGGTATCGACGCTTCACTGATAGATACAAGAGCAGCCGCCTTCATGCGGCGGTACCGCGTGCCCGGCATGGTCATCGGTCTCACTCGCGATGGACATCATTACTTCTACAGCTACGGCGTCGCCTCCAAGGCCACGGGGCAACCGATCACCCCGGACACCCTGTTTGAGCTGGGCTCGATCAGCAAGACCTTTACCGCCACACTCGCTGCATACGCACAGACACTGAACGTACTCTCCCTGATGGACCCTGTGGGCAACCATGTCCAAGAACTGCAGCCATACCCCATCGGCAAGGTGCCACTGTGGCAACTTGGCACGCATTGCGCTGGCGGGCTCCCGCTTCAGTTCCCAGACACGGTCAAGACGGAGCCGGATGCCCTCCGCTACTACCAGCAGTGGCACCCCTCCCACATCGGTGGCGAGCGGCGAAGCTATGCCAAGCCGTCAATCGCGCTGCTAGGCGTTGCTGCGGCGCGGGCGCTTGGCCTGCCATTCCAAGAGGCGATGGAAGGTATGCTCTTCCCAACACTGGCATTGACGAGCACATGGTTGCGTGTACCGCAGCATGAGCGAACGCGCTACGCGCAGGGTTACAACGCAGCCGACGTGGCAGTTCGCCTCACGTCGGGCCCTTACGCGCAGGAAGCCTACGGCGTTCGGTCCAGCGCCCGCGATCTCATCCGCTTCATTGAGCTGAACATTACGTTGAACACCGGGGACCCGGGCTTGGATCAAGCGCTGTTGCAGACCCAGTTCGGCCGCTTCGAGGTAGGGCCGATGACGCAGGCACTGGCATGGGAGCAGTACCACTATCCCCTTCCCCTGGCTGACCTGATGGAAGGGCACTCGGAGCAGATGACCCACCGGAGCAACCGTACCCGGCCGGTCACATCGTTGCTGTCGAAGGACCATAGCCGGATGTACAGCAAGTCGGGGACGACTGCCGGTTTTGCAAGCTATGCGGCCTACATTCCGTCGCGCGGGACGGGCATCGTAATACTTACGAACAAGACCCACCCTGATGCGGCGCGGGCCAAGATGGCCCACGCGTTATTGGAGGAGCTGACCGAAATGCCGTGAGGCCACATCCAGCTGGGTGAGGTCAAGAATTGTGCAAGAGCATACAAATGCACAGGCAAACCAAGACAGAAACAAAACCAGGAGAACTCGCCGCGAGAAGTCCCTGGTGAGGCTTGACTACGGGACAGGAACGAGAAGATAGAATCTTGCGATACGCCCTGCGATTCGTACAGGCAATCTCACCAGGAACCTCCAGACTCCTCCAGGCAAAAAGGGAAAAAACATGAATGACCCCCATTTCGAATACTTCATCGAGAAATTTGGCGAAGCTACTTCCAGCACGCCCGTTCCAGAAACCACCTTAGCTCAATGGGCCGACAAACTCCCTCCCATTTTGATGACCTATTGGCGTGAAGAAGGCTGGGCGGGATATGCGAACGGTCGAGTGTGGACAGTGAATCCCGATGAGTACGAGGGCATCAAGGATGCTTGGCTTGAGGAGACTCCGTTTGCGAACATAGATAACTTTCATGTAATTGCCCGCGGCGCCTTTGGCGACCTCTACTTGTGCGGCGAAACAACAGGCGCAAGTGTCACCATCACCTGTACTCACAATGAAATACTCGCACTGAAAAACCAACTCAAACCCAAATCCTTGCCAGACCATGATCCTTCCATTCAGGCGCTATTTGGTTCCGCCAAGCTGGAAGACTTCGACTACAAAGACATCAACGGGAAACTTCTGTTTGAGCGCGCCGTAAAAAAGTACGGCCCACTTGAACCCGATGAAATGTACGGATTCGAACCTGCGCTCGTCATGGGTGGAAACCCGACATTGGATAACCTTCGACGTCTTAAACTGGCTCCACACCTTCACATTCTGCGTCAATTCGACAGTCCGACCCTTCCTTTCTCCAACGTTGATTTCGACAAATTCATGAAGTAGGCAAGAACGGAAAACCGGCACACATCTCACAAGCTAACGACTGAAATGCAGTCAATTTGCTCACAACATTGACGGCCAAATCAGTCAAGGCGACACCCGGTTTCGTCGCACCCGCTACAGCGCCGTGGTGGCACCCGCGCTGGCCCGCACTCGGCTGTGCTCCAACTGGCGGATCTTCCAGCAGCAAATAGTGCCGCAAATCCTCGACACCGTGCTCAAGGCCCATCGCCTGGACGACTTCGAGTAACGCCTCGGTTGCGACCATCAACCCCGCGAATACTGCGTCCAGGCTGGCGAAAACGACCCGGACCTCATTGCCCGATTAGCTGCCTAAGAAGGCCTGCTTTACACCCTTGAACACCGCACCGACGGTCACCGGCTGATCCTCACCGACCGCGTCAGCGCCATTGGCCCACCACACTCCCGCAGATTCTGCATACTCACAAATTAACGGAAAGCGAGTTAGCTCGAATGCAAAGCCATCCATACAGCTAGATGTTGATGATCATAGAAAAACAGCAAGCTGGGGAAGTGGAGGAAAAACGTATAGAGCGCTACAAACTAAACTCATGCAAGGAGGAAAACTGGAACACTCGGCAGCAATGATGATGGACATAGAAGATATACGATCTAAATTTGGCAACAAGTATGACTTAGCAATAGCGCAAATGCTCGCATGGGCCAGGTGCAAGGAGCACATATGACACAAGTAGATAAGGCTCAATGGATCAATAAAATGAGGCCACTCGTTGGCGGCCCTAAAAACAGAGAAACTGAGGATAGCTTCCACAAGCTAGTACTTGCAACCCCGCCAAATGCCGACAAAGAAATGGTGGATGCCATAATGGAGAGTTTCTTAAAACCATTTGACTCATCTGTGATGCAAATATGCAGCACCGCCCTTGGCGGGATTGATTTCGAACAGTATTATGAGTCCCAGCAATAACCAGCTCCGGATATGACGTACACAGCAGTCGTAACATCACCCGTTTACCTACTACTGGAAAGATAGACCCATCAAGAACTGTACATAGAGGCATGCATACTAAAGATTATGACCTCTTGGTGAGAGGACAGCTAGACGCCATACACTCAAGCAACGCAAGCGCAGAAATAAAAAAAATGCAAATAGAGGCGCTTTCCGACAACTTAGGAAAGAAACTAAGAAACAAACAAATAAACTAAACAATGCCTGTTAAAGTACGGAGAATAAAACATGCTGCACGCACTACTGCCTAAAGACAACACCTTTAACATGCTTAGCTACTCCCATGGAACCTCATCAGACCATTCACTATTTAGTGAAGGATTTAGCCTAAAAGGCTTAAATATTAATCTTGAATACAAAGCAAACAGCGCAGCAAGCTTAAAAAAAATAAAAAAACAACATTTAATTATCAGCACCGGCCCCGAGTTAGTTAGTCAACAGCTTAGAAAAATTCTAGAAGAGCTTGCACCAACGGAAGTTGAATTTTTTGACGCCAAAATATCCTTTGGGGATGTCACCCTGCATGATTACAGCGCAATCAACATTCTCCATAAACGCCCATGCTGCAACATGGGAAAAAGTGAATATGAAATAACGAACTTCGATCCAAACTCACCTGTTTATATGTTCCTCTATACAGTTTTAAAAGACTCTATGCCCGAAAATCTAAACATAGCACGATGCAGCGAGCAGCCCACACTGATAATCATCAACAACAAATTGAAGGAACACTGCCTAGACAAAAAACTCAATAACATATCTTTTTGCAGTGAAATAGATATAACGCACAAAGATAGAAGCATTTGTGAAACTGTATGATTTATAAACTATTTTCAACATCAATTCCGCTAATGGGTACCAGTCGACCTCAGTGGCCGGGTCAAACAGCGCACCGATGCTCAGGGCTATACCGTCCGTTTCAGCTATGACGCCTATGGCCGCCTGCAAAAGCTGACCAACGAAAACAACGAAGCCTACGCCTTCGGCTGGGACGCGCTGGACCGGCTGGTGGCCCAGCGCGATCTGGACGGCAGCGGGCGCCTTTATCACTACAACGCCATCGGCGATGTCAGCGGCGTGGATCATGTGCCTGTCCCGGCAGACAGAGACGCGCAGGACGATGATTGCCCACCGCTCAAGCACCGCTTCGAGCGCGATGCCGCCGGGCGCCTGATCCAGAAAACCACCGCCGACGGCGTCACCGACTACACCTACGACGCCGCCGACAACCTGCTGTCAATCACCTTCACCGACCTCAACGGCCAGCAACAACCGCTGGCGTTCAGCTACGACAAGAACGGACAACTGCTCAGCGAAACCAGCGCTGCGGGCGAGTTGCAGTACCACTACGACGAACTGGGCAACCTCGAAACCCTGACCCTGCCCGACCAGCGAGCCGTCAACCACCTGTACTACGGCAGCGGCCACCTGCACCAGATCAACCTCAATGGCCGGGTGATCTGCGATTTCGAGCGCGACAACCTGCACGACGAAGTGCTACGCACCCAGGGCCAACTGCACACCCGCACCCGTTACGATCGCAACGGTCGTCTCGCACAAAAAGCCCTGCACTACCACAACGCAGCCCGCGAAGAACTGCCGCTGCTGAGCAAGGATTACCAATACGACGCCTGCGACAACCTGATCGCCGAAGTACTGACCCAGACCCAGCGCCGCAGCAACCACAACTCAGCCCAAGAGCCCGTCATCGGACGTTTCGAGGCGCACAACAGCAACGGCAAAAGCCACACCCTCAGCCAGCAGTACCGCTACGACCCTACCGAGCGCATCCGCCAGCACTACCAGCACACCCCGCAAGCGTCCGGTCAGCACAGCGAAACCTTCAACTACGACGCCGCCGCCAACCTGATGCAGACCGGCGTGCTACGCGGCCACGTCAAACACAACCGGGTGCAAGTATTCGAAGACAAACGCTACTGCTACGACCGCTTCGGCCGCCTGAGCGAAAAACGCATCGGTGCCCACACCATGCAGCGCTTTGAGTACGACGCCGAACAGCGGCTAATCCACGTGCAGCAGACTAAGCACGGCGAACACCTGCGCATCCACTACCAATACGATCCGCTGGGCCGCCGCATCGGCAAACAGGTCTATCGCAACAACGATCAATGCCCGTACCGACGCACCACCTTTCAGTGGCAAGGCCTGCGCCTGCTGCAGGAAGTACAGGACGGCAGGCCCAGCCTGTACCTGTACGCCAACATCGACAGCTACGAACCGCTGGCCCGTATCGACGGCAAACCCGGCAGTGAAGAGGTCTTGTACTTCCACACCAACCTCGCCGGGTTGCCTGAACAACTGACCGACGAAAATGGTTTGAGCGTGTGGCACAGCGAATTTCAGGCCTGGGGCAACAGCCGCGACGAATGGCATAACACCCAGCACGGACAGGAACAGAACCTGCGTTTTCAAGGCCAATGCCTTGACCGCGAGACCGGCCTGCACTACAACACCTTCAGGTTTTACGACCCGGATATAGGGCGATTTACCCAGCCGGACCCGATTGGGTTGTTGGGCGGGATCAATCTTTATCAGTACGCGCCGAATGCGGTTGGGTGGATTGATCCGTGGGGGCTGGCTAGTCATTCACCGGGAGAATACGATGTGTTTTTTGAGGCCCGATTACCTTCACGAGAAATGTATCGCATGGATGATCCTGCTCACTTTAGTGAGTCGAACAGGCAGCTTTACTGCGCTATGAAAAATGACGCCACATTAAAACACCAATTGGAAATTAAGTACCCAGGCATTTACAAACATGTCTCACCTACAAGACTCGGAACATTTAGAGGAAAAGCATTTAAAAACACCACATGGCATCACCACGGCCAAGTCGGCGGACTACTACAGTTAGTTGACACAGCCGATCATAAAAGCAGACACAAAGATTATCACCCCAAAGGTCAGGGAGGTCGAAAAACATGGGGTGGTGGAACATCTTGCAGTTGACAACGGGAGCAACAAATGAAAAATTTCAAATCACTTTCCGAACTACTTCCGGAATACAAAACACTAGACTGGAGCGGAACTCTCTTTACCAACAAGCAGGTTTGGCAAACATCCCCTACAAAAGCTGAAATACTATTATTAGAAGGGGATGACGAGCTTGAAGATTTAACAGAGGCGCAAATACCACGTCTCGCCCACGCCAATAACACATCTTATTTTTTAGATGCTGAGATATTCAAAAGCGTTATCGATTTTCAAAAAGATAGAGACCCAAGATCAAATATTCAGGATTATATCCACGCCTTAAATTACTACTTAGAGAACGATGATTTCTACGACCCATGTTAAGTGACTGTTAGAAAATCAGACGACTAAGTTGCCCCCTTGCTGGAACCGCAACCCGACCACGAATGGCGGGTGATCCGGCACTGGGGCAGCGACGGCGAGGACTACCAGTTCAGCTACGACCTGGAAAAAGGCGAGACCCGTGTCGTGGACAGCCTCGGCCACACGGATCAGTATTTTTGGGGGCCGCTGTACGAGGTCTACAAGCACATCGACCCGCTGGGGCACTGCTGGCAGGACGAGATGCTGGCCGGGCAATTGCTCAAGAGCACCGACCCACAGGGTGGTGAGTGGCATTACGCCTACGATGAAATCGGCCGTCTGATCGAAACCCGCGACCCGTTAGGCCGCAGCGAGCGCCTCTACTACACCGAACATTGGGCGCTGCCGCTGAGCATCACCGACCGCGGCGGGCGTACCCACACCTATCGTTACGACGAGCGCGGCAACCTGCTCAGCGAACAAGACCCGCTCGGGCACACCACCCATTACGGCTACGACCGGCAAGGCCGGGTGGTGTCCATCACCGACGCCACAGGCAAACACAAAACCCTGGACTGGAACAAATACAGTCAACTGCTCAGCTACCGCGACTGCTCCAACGCCGAAACCCACTACCGCTACGATGCCCGCGGCCAACTCAGCCAGAGCATCAACGCACGCGGTGAAAGCCAGCGTTACCGCTATGACCGGCGTGGCTTGCTGATTGAAAGCGAACGCCCAGACGGCCGCCTCGACCGCTACGAGCGCGACACCGCCGGCCAGATCATCGGTTACACCGACCCCGCCCAGCAGACCACCCGCTACCAGTACGACCTCAGTGGCCGAGTCAAACAGCGCACCGATGCTCAGGGCCACAGCGTGCAGTTCAGCTACGACGCTTATGGCCGCCTGAAAAAGCTGACCAACGAAAACAACGAAGCCTATGCCTTCGGCTGGGATGCGCTCGATAGGCTGGTCGCCCAGCGCGACCTCGATGGCAGTACGCGCTTTTATCACTACAACACCATCGGCGATGTCAGCGGCGTGGATCATGTGCCTGTCGCAGCAGACAGTGACGCGGCGGCCGATGATTGCCCACCGCTCAAGCACCGCTTCGAGCGTGATGCCGCCGGGCGCTTGATCCAGAAAACCACCGCCGACGGCGTCACCGCGTACACCTACGACAGCGCCGACAACTTACTAACGATCACCTTCAACGACCTCAATGGCCAGCAGCAACCTCTGAGTTTCAGCTACGACAAGAACGGACAACTGCTCAGCGAAACCAACGCTGGCGGTGAATTGAGCTACCACTACGACGAACTGGGCAACCTCGAAACCCTGACCCTGCCCGACCAGCGAGCCGTCAACCACCTGTACTACGGCAGCGGCCATCTGCACCAGATCAACCTGGGTGGCCGGGTGATCTGCGACTTCGAGCGCGACAACCTGCACGACGAAGTGCTGCGCACCCAGGGCCAACTGCACACCCGCACCCGCTATGACCGCAACGGCCGCGTCGTACAAAAAGCCCTGCACTACCACAACGCAGCGCGTGAAGAACTACCGCTGCTGAGCAAGGATTACCAATACGACGCCTGCGATAACCTGATCGCCGAAGTACTCACCCAGACCCAGCGCCGCAGCAACCACAACTCAGCCCAAGAGCCCGTCATCGGACGTTTCGAGGCGCACAACAGCAACGGCAAAAGCCACACCCTCAGCCAGCAGTACCGCTACGACCCTACCGAGCGCATCCGCCAGCACTACCAGCACACCCCGCAAGCGCCCGGTCAGCACAGCGAAACCTTCAACTACGACGCTGCCGCCAACCTGATGCAGAACGGCGTGCTACGGGGCCACGTCAAGCACAACCGCGTGCAAGTGTTCGAAGACAAGCGCTACCGCTACGACCGCCTTGGCCGCCTGAGCGAAAAACGCATCGGCAGCCACACCGTGCAGCGCTTCGAGTACGACGCCGAACAGCGCCTGATCCGCGTGCAACAGACTAAGCACGGCGAACACCTGCGCATCCACTACCAATACGATCCGCTGGGGCGGCGCATCGGCAAACAGGTCTACCGCAATGACGATCAATGCCCGTACCGACGCACCACCTTTCAGTGGCAAGGCCTGCGCCTGCTGCAGGAAGTACAGGACGGCAGGCCCAGCCTGTACCTGTACGCCAATATCGACAGCTACGAACCGCTGGCCCGTATCGACGGCAACCCCGGCAGTGAAGAGGTCTTGTACTTCCACGCCAACCTCGCCGGGCTACCCGAACAACTGACCGACGAACACGGGCTGAGCGTGTGGCACAGCGAATTCCAGGCCTGGGGCAACAGCCGAGATGAATGGCACCGTAGCCAGTACGGACAGGAACAGAACCTGCGTTTTCAGGGTCAGTACCTTGACCGCGAGACCGGCCTGCACTACAACACCTTCAGGTTTTACGATCCGGATGTAGGGCGATTTACCCAGCCGGACCCGATTGGGCTGTTGGGTGGGATCAATCTTTATCAGTACGCGCCGAATCCAACGGGGTGGATCGATCCGTTGGGGTGGATGCCATTTTGGAAGCCATTGAAACCCGACGGCATGGGACATCATCCATTTCCGCGAGGCCACGCTAATACACATGGGTATCCTGAATTGTCCAGCAAGCTGGACTCCCCATCGTGGTACCCAAACAATGTCGAAGGGTCAGACACTCTGCATAAAAGATTCCATGAGTCAATAACCAAGCAAGATGTTCCATTCAGCCAAAAATTCAATGGAACATCTAATGATCTAGTGGCCAAAATAAGCAAGGCGTATGAAGGTTTCCCAGAAAAAGGAACCTTAAAAATACCAAGAACAGGCGAAATATTGGCGAAAAACATTACAATCAGAGAAGCCTTTCTTAAGCTAGTTGGCAAAGGCACCAACTCAAAATCGAGCACAGGATGCGACTTATGAAAGCATTATCAAGCATAACCATATATGAACCGGGCATCGTACTGTTCGATCCCATAAACCTGAAGAGATACCTAAAGAGTGTTGACTTCCATTCAAAAAATGTATTTGATTTTTTCATAGCAAATGAAGTGATCGGAAGAAATGCCGTTGGAAAAGGAATAGTTTTCCCTCTCTATGAAATACCCGAAAGAGACTATTCTATCTTCATAGAGACCCCGAATAACAATCCAAACCAAGCAGGGGTCGCTAGATTCACATACAGGAACTTACCACTAGAGATTACGTCAGGACTATTAATTACCGCTGACCTGAGCGCACTCTTTGACTGGGACGAAGATTTTTTCACAAATTACATTGAAAAATACGACAGTAAGCTCGATAACAGTGACTACCTTGAAGTCTCCCCTGGCATCTACCAGATGGGCATCACCGGCTATAGTGACTTGAAAAAAACCCCCACAAGCTATGGTTATGGAATACAACTAACTCCGACAGATAGCCACAAGCTCCTAATTAAAAAATCCATTGATGAATTTAACTTTTCAATTGAATAGCTATTGACCATCAACACAGTGATTCATCGCATTCGACTACGACGAACTCGGCCGCCTGATCGAGACCCGCGACCCACTGGGCCGCAGTGAACAGATTCGCTACACCCGCCACTGGGCACTGCCGCTGAGTGTGACCGATGCCGGTGGCCACACCCATCCAGCCAGAGCATCAACGCACGCGGCGAAAGCCAGCACTTCCGCTATGACCGACGTGGCTTGCTGATTGAAAGCGAGCGCCCGGACGGCCATCTCGACCGCTACGAGCGCGACAGCGCTGGCCAGATCATCGGTTACACCGACCCCGCCCAGCAGACCACCCGCTACCACTACGACCTCAGTGGCCGGGTCAAACAGCGCACCGATGCTCAGGGCTTTTACTGTTCGCTACCTTCCAGCCCGTCGAGATCACGGGTTGGGCGGTAGCGTGCCTCAAGGAGGGCGCCATGCCCCGCCAAAGCGACCTGCGCTATACCTTCGAACCCAGCGGTGGCGCCGACTTCGAGGTCATCGAATTCACACTCGATGAAGGCCTGTCCAAGCCCTTCAAACTGGATCTGAAGCTGGCCAGTTTTAACGCCAAGCTGGACTTCGGCACGCTGCTGGACAAGCCCGCCCTGCTGACCCTCTGGCGTGGCGACACCCCGCTGCGCTATGTGCATGGCCTCATCAGTTCCTTAACCCAGGGCGACACCGGTTTTCGCCGCACTCGCTACAGCGTCGTGGTCGAACCCGCGCTGGCCCGCACCGGACTGTGTTCCAACTGGCGGATCTTCCAGCAGCAAACGGTGCCGCAAATCCTCGACACCGTGCTCAAAGCCCATGGCCTGAACGACGTCGAGCAACGCCTCAGCTACGACCACCAACCTCGCGAATACTGTGTCCAGGCCGGCGAAACCGACCTCAACTTCATCGCCCGACTGGCCGCCGAAGAAGGCCTGCTTTACACCTTTGAACACCGCACCGACGGTCACCGGCTGATCCTCACCGACCGCGTCAGCGCCATCGGTACTATCGAGCCCAAAGACGCTTGCAGCGTGCTGTGCCAGGCCATGGGCGGCGGTGATCAACCCGAACCGGCACTGCACCGCTTCCACTACACCGAACAGGTGCGCACCGCCCGCCAGGTGCAGCGCGACTACACCTTTACCCACCCGCGCTACGACCAGGAACACATTGCCACCGGCACCCAGCTGGAGCATCAGGGCCGCCACTACGAACGCTTCGACTACCCCGGCCGCTACAAGCGCGACATCGCGGGCAAGCCCTTCACCCAAACCCGCCTGAACGCCCTGCGCAGCGATGCCCGCATTGCCGAGGTCGAAGGCGACGATCCCCGCCTGCAACCGGGTAAATCCTTCGACCTGACCGACCACCCGCGTGAGGACCTGAACATCCGCTGGCGCACGGTGAGCGTCGTCCACACCGGCCTCCAGCACAGCAGCCAACAGGAAGAAGCCGCCGGCAGCGTCTCTGGCACGAGCTACCACCTCAAGGCCACCCTGGCGCCCGCCGCGTTCGAGTGGAAGGCCCCGCTGTGCCCCAAACCACGCATCGACGGCCCGCAAACCGCCACCGTGGTCGGCCCGCCCGGCGAAGAGATTTTCTGCGACAAGTGGGGCCGGGTCAAAGTCAGCTTCCCGTGGGACCGCGCCAGCCAGAACAACGAACACAGCTCCTGCTGGATCCGCGTCGCCCAAGGCTGGGCGGGCACCACTTGGGGCGCGATGGCGATCCCGCGCATCGGTCAGGAGCTAATCATCCAGTACTTTGACGGTGACCCCGACCAGCCCATCGCCACCGGCCGCGCCTACCGCGAAGCCAACCTGCCGCCCTACGAACTGCCCAAACACAAAACCCGCATGACCATCAAAAGCCAGACCCACAAGGGTGATGGCTTCAATGAGCTGCGGTTTGAGGATGAAAAGGGCGTGGAAGAGATCTACGTCCACGCCGAGAAAGATCAGAACATCCACGTCAACCACAACGAGACCACGTTTGTCGGCAATGACCGCAGTGAGGAGGTAGTTCGTAACGAGCACTTAAAGGTAGGCGAGGATCGAACCCGCACGGTGGGAGGCAACGAAAAAATTCATATCGAAGGAAACCGCGACCAAAACATACTGGGAACATCAACGTAAACTGTTGCCCTCGCCAAGACACTGAGTGTCGGCGGCTTGCTCAACGTTATGGTGGGTCTGAACTCTAGCGAACAGGCGGCCTTAAACAAGCAATTAAATGTCGGCCAGCAATTGCAGATCACGGCCACCGATAACATCTCGGTCACCAGTCGCAGTGGTGAGGTTCATATCGACAGCAGTACCGCACTGATCCTCAGTTGCGGCGGTGCATTTATTAAATTGGCCAATGGGCGCATCGAGATGGGATGCCCTGAGCCGATGTTGATCCATGCCGTAACTCAGGTTCAAGCGCCCGCACGTTTTGGCATCCCACCACCACCCAATCCTAGTGAGATTGAGTTTCGTCTGGTTCATCCTGACGGGACGCCAATGGCCGGCAATGCGTTCACTGCCACCTTATCCGATGGCACCCAGCGCACCGGTGTGGTGGATAAAGAGGGCTACCCACGCCTATCTGATGTCACGCCGGGATGCAGCGCCCACGTGAGTTATCACAACTCACCCGCCAACTCGAAAATAACAGCCTGTACTGAACTCGATCCTGATTTGCAGCAACTGATCTCCCCCAGTCATTTGTCCGGAGGTCAGCAGTGAGTACGGCTAACAACTGGTTGGACGAAGCGATAGAAAAGGTTGCCGGTGGATTCGCGTGGTTGCGCGACTTGGTGCTTGGCGAGTTCGCTGAGGACCGTCCACTTAGCGTAGTCATCGCCGACATGCTGCTGTCTTTTGTTCCGGGCGTCGTGATTGTACTCAGCGCTCGCGATATCGCGGCTATCTCCCTGCGTTTGGGCAAACGCTACACCGAAACCGCAAACACGGGACGCACGCACCCACCAGAGTGGCAGGAGTGGGTCTTGCTAATCGCCTGCCTCATCACCCTAATTGCCCCTGTGATCGGCGCGGTCGTGGGCTCTGCAGGGACGGTGGTTGGTAGTACCGCGGGGGCGCTAGTGGGGCAAGAGGCGGCGGCTTTTTTGCGTGCTCTATGTTTGCTGCTGATCCGCGAAAGCCAAGTCATCCTTAAAACCCTGTTGGAGTTCCTTGGAAAATTCACTCGGGGCAACGTTGAGCAAATGCTCAAAGCCATTAAGTTCACGGCCTATGAGAAACAATTGCTTGAATACCTAAACACATTTCTAACCAAGACCTTGGATGCCGTGCGCAAATTGCGCAGCCACCTTGATCGATGGCCGTTCAATCAAGCCACTCACTTGTTAGCCCGCTTGCAAGAAATGGAAAAGCAGTTCTACGCCGTGCAGCTTCATGCGGTTCGGGAGATCCCACTGGCCTTGGCTCAGCTGGACGCACGGCTCGCCAAAGCACTGGAGCAAGCCCTCAAGGAGCCCAGCCAGGTCGCTACCGCTGGGGTGCGCGCCGAAAAACCAGTGCCAATGGCCATGGACGGTGGCCGAATAACTTCAGGGGTAGGTATGCCCCCGATCTATCTGGAGCGCCCTCCCGGAACTTTCGGAACACCTGTGCCCATCGCGCCACCGCCTGTGCCACATGGCCCTAACGTCCACGCCTTCGATCCCAAGACTGCTACCACTGCGCAAAAGGGTATTTATGGAGAGGTCATCAGCGACCAGTACATGCTGGGGAAGGGCCATGAAAACCTGTTGTCCAGCAGCCGTGGGCCGCGCAGCATGGACATGAAGCCTACCGGACGCGGCATTGATGGCATCTATAAGAACGCCAACCCGCCGCCGCCCTATATCATCACTGAGACCAAGTACCGTACAGGCGGTGAATTTTCGGCGAGTAAACTCCCCACAACCAAGGGCAGTGCCGGGTATCCAAGTGCAAAGCAGATGAGTGATGAATGGATTGCCCCTCGTTTAGCTGATGCTGTCGGCAGAAAAGAGGCCGGAGCCATCAGGAACTCTGACTACGAACGATGGTTAATGGTCGTGGACGAAAACGGGAAAGTAACCAGCATTACTCGACTGGATGAAAATGCAAACGTCATCAGCAGCATCGTACCTAAGGCATAGAGAATTTATTCATTATGAAAAGTTTCGAAGAAATCAAACGCGAGCCATTCCTGCAAGAAAAAAATTATTTAGAAGATATTGCCTACTTGAAAGCACAGTATGTAGGCCGTAAAGCTGATGAGGTCATTGCAGAAAAGCAAAGTGAAGGACACAGAAAGCGCGTGAGTTGGGGCTATTGCTACGAGTCCTTGGAATTATTGATTGAACTCTACTCAGGCGGCGAACCCTTAGAGTCATTGATTCCTTACGCCGACCACGCCTTTTCCCAATTCGAACGCCACAAAAAAACCTTCCCTGATTTCTCCCTTAAACCCTGGGAGCCAGACGCCTATCAATACATCCTTTGGTTACTGTCGTTGGCCGTATTGTTCAACATGCCCAAACGCATTGAACAAATCGCCAGCTGGATCAGCACCGACTCAGATGATGGGCAAGACGCATTGTTGCGGCGCCTGTTTGCACGAGTGGGCATCACTCTGCCGGGCGATAAATTGATTCACGAAAAACCCTACGGCGAACTGCTCACCGCGCTAAACACCCAGGGCGACGAGCAACAGCAAGCCCTGCGCACCTACTTGAAGCAGTGGTATCGCGGCATGCGCAACTGCTACTGGCATGACCGTCACAAGCGTAGAGCAGATGCAGGCTTCTTTGGCTACTGGGCCTTCGAAGCCGGTTTGGTCACGCTGCTCTGGGAGGTCGATGACACCCCCTATCGCGACCTGCCGTATTACCCCAAGGACTTGGTCGACGACGCTCGCACCCGTCAAGTACTGCGCAACTTCCCCGAAGGCCATCGCATCGAAACCTCCAGTGGCTTGCGTGCCATGTCCGGCGAAGCGTGCCCGGTTTCAGGCGTTTGGATCTGTGACGACTGGCCCGTCGGCCCGCAAACCTTCGGTGAAGGCCTGATCCTGCCCACCGACAATGGACGGATTGTTACTTGGCGCTTGGTGAAAGGTATTTCAGCCTGAAGGAGTGCTCCATGAGCCATTTCGATCAAGTCAAGCGCGACCCGTGGATGACCGAGCAGCACTACAAGACGTCAACAGCGGCCAAAGAGGCCGAATTCGCGGACGGGGACATCAGCGATCTGCTGACTTCCCCCCTGCGTGACGCCCGCCATAACAAAGGTTTGAGCTGGGATCACGCCTATATGGCCTTGGAGTTGGTGATCCAACGCTACTCTGGGGGCGAACCACTGGAGTTGGTCGACACTTATGTCGATTACGCCTTTATCCAGTTCCAGCGGCATTTTGATGCCTACCCGACAGCCGACGCTCAGTTGCGGCCTTGGGTACATGACGAGTACCAATACATCTTATGGCTGTTGGCATTGGCAGTTCTGTTTGGCTACCCACAGCGAGTCAAGTCGTTACTGAGTTGGATCAACCGAGACGATAAACGCGGCCACGACGCCCTGCTTCAACGACTCTTTGACCGGGTCGGCCAGGCGTTTCCGGGCAAAGTTCTGATTCACCCGCAACCCTATTCAACCCTGTTGGAAACTCTTGACCTTCGCGGCTCTGAGCAACGGCAACATCTTAGTCTGTACCTCAAGCATTGGTATGGCGGATTGCAGGGGTGTTACTGGCATGGGCGTCATGCGGCTGGATCGAAAAGCGCCAGGAGCAACTGGGCTACAAACTGGATGCGCCGCTGCGTGAACTGCCCGCGCCGCAAATCGAAGCCATCGACACGCCCGTGTTGCACTTGGACAGAGTTAAACATCCCGATGGAGAACTCGACGCCACGGGCATGGCGCAGGTGGCGGCTGGCTACAGCTATCAACCCGCAGGCTTTGGCGTGGTGGGACGCGCTTGGGCGCCGCGACTGGCCTTGGCCGGCACCTACGATGACGCGTGGAAAACCCAACGTTGGCCCGGCCTGCCACACGACTTTGACTTCGCCTACTGGAACGGTGCGCCCGCCGATCAACAGATCGAATTTCCACCGCCCAACTTGCGCATCGAACTGTTCAACCTCACCGATCCAACCTTCACCCCGGACGGACAATTGCGGGTGGAGCTGCCCGGCCATCGCCCGTTTGTCTTGCTGCGTTTGATCAACGGCGCGCTGCTGCCGCTGCCAATGCTCACTGACACCCTGCGCATCGACACCGACGCCATGACCCTGATGCTGACCCACCGCATCAGCCTGCCCAACAGCCTCGACATCCGCGTGCTCGAAGCGCGCTTTGAAACCGATCCGACAGCGCCGCTGCTCAAGCCCACACCGAAGAAGATGCATTGACATGGCCGACAACGTCATCGCCCGCAAACAGGGCCAATGGAAGGTCGTCAGCATCGTCCACGACGTGTGCAAAACCCCGATGGGCGCCGCCATCCCGCCCGTGCCCTACCCCGTCACCGCCGAACTCAAAACCGCCACCGGCGTGGCCAAATCGGTGCGCGCTAATGGCAACCCCGTGGTCGTCTACGACATGAGCCTGGTACCCACCACCAAGGGCGATCAGGCCGGGGCAGCCAAAGGCATCAAGAGCAACACCGTGGGCGGCAAATGCTACCCGCTGGAAAAAAGCAGCACGGTACGCGCCGAAGGCAAGTTGATCGTGCGTCATGACGATAAATTCTGGATGAACGGGGCGTAGTGCATGGCAGAAGCACTCAATCTACCGCCGCTGCACGTGAAGGAGCTTACGAGGCGGCGCACGTCCTGCTGAGCCCTCCAGGCCCCGGCAGTCGCCCTACTCTCCCAGGACCGCTGTCCCTGTAATGCAGGTCGCGCATTCCCCGCCTATCCACACTTCGTTACCGGAGCACTCCACGTGGATACGCCCCGCCCGACCCAGTGCCGTTCCCTGACTGATCACATACCTGGTGGCTGGGTATTCCTCATTGCGCAGCCACCTGGCAATTCCAGCATTCAGGCTGCCCGTGGCGGGATCTTCCGGCACACCGTCGCCAGCAATGAATGCCCGGCTCTCGAACTGCACATCCTCACTGCTCCCCGCCTCCCAGGGACCGAACACGCCAATCTTAAGTCCCGCGAGCTGTTCAAAGGCCGGGCGAGCCGCCAGTACAGACGCGCGGCTCCGCAGTCGCACTGCGAGCCACCCACCGCCATTGTCGACCCATCGAGCATCCATGACTTCTTCCTGCTGCAAGGCAAGCCCCGTGACGACCCGTGCGAGCAGGTCGGCATCGAGCACGGAATCGCGCAGGAGCGGTGGCGCTTGAAAGGAAAGACGTCCGTCCTTGCGACGAATACGCACCAAGCCGATGCCGCATTCCTGCACGACATCCTCGCCCGAGGGACGTCCACCGCTCTCCAACCAGGCATGGCAGCTGCCCAAGGTGGGATGACCGGCAAAGGGCATCTCCTCCAACGTGGTGAAGATGCGAAGCCGATAGTCGGCTCGCGGGTCAGTCGGGGGAAGAATGAAGGTTGTTTCGCTGAGATTCGTCCAACGGGCAAATGCGGCCATGCGGTGCTCCGACAGGCCATCCGCCGCTAGAACGACCGCTACCGGATTTCCCAGTACAGGATCACTGCTGAACACATTTACCTGTGCAAATGCCCGCCTTGTGAGATTGTTCATATGTTCTCTTTGTCTGCGCACGTTATGGCCGTGCTTGGTCATGCGGCCGGCGGTGAGGTGCCATGCGGATCAGCCTGCGATTCCACTTGCCGGCAGGTCATAGATCCACGTCGAATATCACAGTAACGTCGCCTGCATAACGGCTGCCGGGATGACGCAACATCTCCGCCAACGGAGCGCCGTCCACGCGTATTCCCAGGCGCGATGGGCGCTCGTAGATGTAGCCTTGCGGATCGAACAACGGCGCAGCCATGTTGGTAGTGAGCGGATAGTCCACCACACTGCGGCCCAGCGTCCGGTCATGTGCTCCCGGTATGGTCAGACGCAGGTCCAGCGGTACATCGGCCGCCCCTGCGGTCCCGCTGCGAATCCCGCAGCGGCCGTCGGGCAACGGATACTGGCAGCGAATCGTCACCCCAAACAAGCTCGAACTGCTGAGACTGAAAGGTACTTCCTGCGCAAGTGCAGTCGGCGCGCGGCCCTGCTCTGTCCACTGCGTCCAGCCACCCAGAGGCGATAGTACGGCACGATGGCTGCCCGGCGGGAAGCG
This sequence comes from Stenotrophomonas sp. TWI700, assembly GCF_039673645.1. NCBI lineage: Bacteria > Pseudomonadati > Pseudomonadota > Gammaproteobacteria > Lysobacterales > Lysobacteraceae > Stenotrophomonas > Stenotrophomonas sp. TWI700. The sequence continues at coordinate 377,987 of NZ_JBDJMB010000001.1, forward strand.
CACATCAAAATAGTGGTTCACCTTCAGCGTGAAGTGCAGGGTCAACTCGGAGGCATCCAGGCTGACGCCATCACCGAGGTCGATGTCCATGCCTGCACCGCCGATCGTATATGTAGTGCTGCCGGCGTAGACACCCGCCGACATCTCCAAGGGATTTGGCGCCACCAGCTCGTACACCACGTCCAGCTCTTCGATGTTCTTTTCGCCATCGCGGTTGACCCATCCAGAGGAGCAGGCCGCGCTTCCGACCGCATCATCGTTGCGTTGAAACAACCGCATTGCCGACGGGTTTCCAGCACCGTAATTGGTCAGTACGACGGTGCATCCGTTCATGACTCGACTTCCGCTGGAGCCATTGAACGCCTCATAGCGGAACCCCATCCCGTTGATCCGCACCAGAAGCTGGTGCTGCACACCATCATCGCCAGTGACCAGCAGATTACGCTCTGCGGGCATCCCAAAATAATACGCACCCCGCAGAGTTCCATAGGTTGTGTACTTGGTACCCCGGATGTTGGTATCAATACCGAATATGTTACGTGCGACACACGATGCATTATGGACAGGGTGACTGCACAGCCCGGACCAGGGTGTCGTGTTGGTGAAGCTACGGCTGCTGGGGTCCCGGACGTCCGGCGTGAATTCAGCGGAAATGTAGGCATCCGCCGCATCCGCTTGCTCAGCGCCCCCCAGCAGCGCCGCCAGCACAACAAGGACCTTCCAGCTCATTTTCCCTTTCCTTCGATGACTATTCGACTCCGGGCACCCAGTAGCCGCCTCGCATTCGCGCGTGCGCACCGTGGCCTGCCGTGGTGCTGATTTCATGGCGCTTCACCGCTGATTCGGGTGATGGCTTGATCACTGCCCGGTGGGCAACGCAGGCTGCCCACCATGACGACGTCATCCTCGCGGGGGTGCTCGCCGGCCAGCAGACTGAACCTGCATTCGCCCACCGCGGGGTGGCGCACTTCCAGGCTGGGCTGGCTTGCACTCATCTCCAGCGTGAAGAAACCGCCGGCCTCGCTGACGCTGCGCCCGGCGTGGTTGAATACGTGCGCGCCGCCCAAGGCGCTGCCATGCTCGTCCTGCAGGTACCCCATCACGGTCACGGTACGCATCACTGTGACGCGCTGGTACGCCACACCGCCCCGGTTGAGGTGATACTCCAGCGAGCTGGGGTGGATGCTGGCGGCCGGAGCGTCGCGGCCGCTGAAATCAAGCTGTACGTGACCGGCCTTGTAGGCAGTGACCGGCACGAAATTGCGCCCCGGACGCAACCGGTGCGCGCCTCCGCCGCTGTCGTACGCACCCAACGCGATCGCCGGCAGGTCGGACTCCACGTCCACGATCATGCCAGTACTTGTCGCCCCTCCCAGTGCTGCACCGGCAAGTGCAACCCGGCCACCGCCGATGGCCACCGTGCTCTCAAGATTGGCGCTGCCACTGATCCCGCCAGCGGATGAACTCCGCTGAAGCTGCGCATCGCCGCGAAGCGCCGCATGCTCGAAGAATGCGCTGGCGCCCAGACCAAGGCCCTCCCGATCCACGGTCGCCTGACCACCGAGGCTGCGCAGCACGCCATCGTCGAATCGCTGTTGTACGCCCGCCCCCGCATACAGGTCACGACGTCCCTTCCGGCCTGTTCGGGTACCCAGACTGCCGCTGTAACTCCTCTGCGGTCGGCCCAGGGCGACTGTGAGTGTGAAGTCCACGCCGCGGTTCCGACGCTGGCCCGAACTGGCGTTTGCTGGCCGGTCGAAAACGGATGCGCGCCAAGAGGCATCACTTCCCAGCAACATCTGGCGGCGGTTGAACGACAGGTCGAGGCCAAGGCCGTTGCTGACGCCGGTGCTGTGGGACACCCGCGCCGATACATTGCCGCTGTTGCCCACGCGATGATTCACCGCCACCGCGCTGCTGCGCAGCCAACCGGCGCGTGTTTCCACCTCCGGTTCGGGAAGGCGGTCCCGCCAGTCCTCGTAGTCGCCGTAGCGTCTGCGCTCCTGCCAGCTTCGGTTGTGCGAGGCGACCACGGTTCCATCGGCATAACGCCAGATGCCCTGCAGATCCACCCCGCTCCCACTACCACTCGCGGCGCCGGTGGCGCGATATGCGTTGGTATAGAGATTGAAACGGTCATTGGCCTGCCAGTCCAGCGAGCCGCCCACCGCACGCTGCCCCCCGACCTGTTGCGCTGAAAGGCCAACCACCGCGCGAGGGTGCGCCAGATAGTTGACGATCCCCCCGAAGGCCGCGCCCCCCTGCTCGGGATCGGCGTAACTGTCAAGAAAACCGCTTTGCCGCCCGGCGAATACGCTGTATCGCCAACGTTGCTCTGGGTTGCGCCAGTTGCTGGGCTTATGGATGAGGCTGCGCTCACGGGAGCTCTCACGGCCGTCCTCGATCACGCGCAATTCCACCTCGTAGATACCGCCCGGCAAACGCTGGGTGTCCACCAGCTGCAGACCTGGCTGCAATGCTTGGGTCTGAATCAGAGCGCCATCGCGGTAGATCTCCAGCATGCCCTCTCGATTGGCCGTCACATAGACCGGGTACATGCTCGATGCGCGGCTATCTACAACCAGACTGTCCGAACTGCCCGCCATGACGCCAAATGTCGTAAAATTGGGCGAGCCAGGCGCGCGCGGCTGCCGCGTCACGCCCTGGAAGTTGGGCAGGAAGTAACCTACCCGCACGAAGTGGTCGTTCAACTCGCGCTGCGCATACAGCGCCTGCATTGAATGGCGCAGCGCTGCCTCCCGCTCTCCGCTGCGATCGGCCTGGTAGCGTGCCACTGTGCTCCAGTTTCCCAGGCTACCCTGCAGATCCAGTGCATAGCGGCCGGCGGTGCTGAAGCCTTCACCGCCGTAAATGTTCAGTTGGTTGCGGGCTATCAGACCGCGGCTGCCGCCTTCGGGCAGCGCATGATGGCGATCCGCCGCCAACGCCTGCGCGGCGGCGTGTGTGGCCAACGACAGCAGCGAACTTTCCAGGCTGTAATGAAGCCGCTGCAGGCCGTTGGAACAGTCACGCTCGCATTCGCCCAATGTGTGAGGTGTGGCCAGCGCGTCCAGCCAGCGCTGGCGCTCGGCCGCCGGCAGGCGACTGTCCACCGTGTCGGTGAACTCGATCAGCTCGATGGTATTGCGTCGGGAGAGCAGCGCTTTCGCATCACCAAGATACTGACCGTCCCTTTCCACCCGGACGATGATGGGCACGTCGAAGAAATGGGACTGGAAATCATCAGGCAATCCACCCGCCTGCTCCAGGAGATTGAGGTTATCCCACGCCGCGGGCGCGGCCTGCAGGCTGGACGCACTGCAGTACAAGCTGGCGGCCACGGCCAATACCAAGGGACGAAGGGACAGCTGCATGCACAACCTCTGCTCAAAGCAGGGGGAGCGCCACGGCGCCCCCCCCGGGATGGGCAGCCTCAGCTGCCCTGGATGTCACAGTTCAGCGGGTTCTGGTGCGACGCTTTCAAACATCATGAAGACGTTGCCCTGATAGTTGCCCTGCGCATAGCCCCCGTTCGGCGCTGCAGCAGCGATGATTTCCACGGCAGCGCGCTTGCTCGCCAGCGCCTCTGCGGTGCTCGCAATTTCCACTGCGCCGGCCGAGCCTACCGCCAACGTCTTGCCGGCCACGTCAACCGTCAGCTTGATGGTATTTGCCGCACTGGCCAGCACCGGGTCTGCCGTCAGGTAGGCACTGATCGCACCCAGCCCGCTCTTGACATCAATCTGCTGCTGAATCGGCCGCAGCTTCTGGGCGGACATGTCCCAGGTCATCTCCTGGGTGATGCCGGCCCAATCGCCCACCGGCGAGATCTGAAGGCCACCCGGTGCGGGCACGAATGCTTCAACGGTGACCTGCAGTGGGAATTCGTCCGCCATCGCGGCGGCAGGACTCAGCATCATCGCGGCGGCAACGGCAATGGAGGTACGTTTGATCAACATGGTTTTTTCCTGGTAGTAGTGAAGATCAGGCAGCAAGCAAAGGCCTGGTCAGTTGATGGTTCCGCAGGGAACCTGAGTGCTGAAGCGGACAATGCAGTCGATCCGCCCCAGTGAACGCTGTACTAGCGGCTGAAATGGATGGTGCGACGCCGATCCCCTTCGACCAGCTCGAAGCGATGCACATTCCCGGCACGCTTTTCGAACATCTCCGTGCGGCCCGGCAGCAAGTGGATCTTTCGCGGCGGCGAGCATTGCTCTGCCTTCCCGCTTCCTCGGCAGTGGACAAAGTTCTCGATTACCACGGTACTGTTGCCGCCATTGCGCAGTGTGTAGCTGTCACCGCCGTCGTCGTGATGCGTTCGATAGGTCGGCGCAGACGGATGTACGATGACAAAAATGCCATAGCCAGTAAGCACGTTCACACCTGCGCTGAGCTGCTTCCTGTACGCCTCCGACTCCGTCTCCGTCAACGCGAACTCTTCTCTGGACGGCAGTACCGGGACGAAGCGCATTCGGTAGTACCGCTCTTTGCTGCGGTCACCACGGAACAGCAGCCGGGTGGCCTGCTGGCCCTTGGCCGGCACGATGAGTCTGGACGGACTTGCAATCAGATGCGGCGCACTCCCTGCCGCAAAGGCGGACTGGTCGGACGGTAATGCGCGCTCGCTGGGCTTGCCTGGGCCGTCATACACAACTTCAGTAATCTCGGTACGCACGAATGCTGTGGCGTCACCGGCGTTACGGACCCTTTTGAGGAGGGTCGAGCGATCAGGCTCCAGATACTCGTACATGGCGCCGACGTTGATGTTCGGCGATGCCGCCTGCACAGAAAACGCCAGCACCAACGAGGCGGGGCCCAGCGCCAAGTGGCGCGACAACGCGAGGAATGTGAGACGTGGGCGTGACATGAAAGAATGTGCCGGTGCATGACCAAACAGGCCTTGGGCGACGCATACTCCGCGAGTGCAGCAGCCGGGTCCATGCAACAAGTTGCGCTTTTCGTGCGATCAGGATAATCGGCCAGTTCGCGACACCGCAGGCCGCTTTACGCACCCGTTGCACTGCAACGATGCGCATCAGCGGAACGGGATGGGCGCGCGCGCAGGCAACCGGCGCGCCTCCCGCGCACCGGTTGCTGCCCATCCTGTTACCAGCCGATACCCACACCCACGCCGACGCTCTTCTCACCGCTGTTCGTGAACGCGCCATTGAGGCTGAAGGTGGCCGAGCCACGCTCGGTCAACACGCGCTGATAGCCCACCGCCATCGCCGACTCGCCTTCGGAGTAGCCCACACCGGCACCCAGCCGGTTGACCGTGGCCAGGCCCGCGGTGTTCATCGCCATCGCACTCTGCGCGCTGCTGATCGCCGCCATGCGGTTGATCCGCTTGTCCACCTGATCCAGACGCTGGTTGACGCTGGCCACGGCACTGTCGGTGTAGGCGTTGGCACGCTCCAGCGCATCGTTGACCTGGCGCACGTTGGCGGCATCGGTGTCGGCGCGGCCTTCGGCCACGTGTTTCACCTGGCGCTCCTTGCCCTCGCTACCGACGGCAACCGCGTTCTCACCCTCGGCTTTGACCAGCTGATCCTGCGCGGCGACACTGCCCGGATCGGCGGCCGGCGGGGTGGCATCCGGCGGAGCAAGCTGACTGCCGCCGTCCGCTGACGGGGTGATCGACCCGCTGCGGGCGTTTATTGCCAGCGGCGACCCACTGACCTCGCCCTTGCCCGGATCCAGCGCATCGATCTGGCCCTGCAGGTCCTGCTTGACCGCCCACAGCTGGCCACCGTTGACCGCATCGCGGCTGCCCTGCCCGATCAGGCCGTTGGCCACGTTGCCCAGCACCATGCCCTGCGCGCCGCCGAAGTTCAGGCGACCCGCGCCGTCCGCGTTGGCCGAAGGCGATTCCTGGAACAGGCGCTGGAAGCGGCTGTCCAGCGTATCCAGGTTGCGTTTGTTGTCGCCGACGCTGCCGTCCAGGGCCGTGATGGCGTCGCCGAAGGAGCCGTACTCGCCGCCCTGCACCGCATAGCGCGGGCCGATGACATTGCCGTTGGCATCCAGATCGGCGCCGCCGCCGAGGGCCGAGAGGGCGCCCCGGAGCTGGGAAATGGTGGTGGCGTCATTTGCTCGGATGCCTTGGGCGACGTTTACGATGCGGCGACGGTATTCTCCACTTCCAACGGAAACTGTGTTCGCCTCTGTAGCGACAGAGGCAGTGCCCAGCGCAACTGACTGGTCAGCGCCGGACATGACATCCGCGTCCGAGCCAATGGCCAGCCCACCTACCGATTGGACTCGAGTCCGGCTACCCAGTGCGAAGCCATCCCTCCCTTCAGAGGCGACATACGATCCACGTCCCAAGGCAACAGAGTTCGTCCCAAGTGCGGTTGCAAAACTACCCACTGCAGTTGCGCCGTCTGCGCCCGCAGCCGCGTTGCCTCCGACCGCCACTCCAAAATCCTCTGCATGTGCGGGCCCATTGACCCCATTCGCGCCCACCCTCACAAAGCGCTGTTTATCCTCGAGCCCGCCAACACGTTCATTGGTGGCGAACAGCTGCGCGCCATTCACTGCATCGCTGCTATCTGCCTTAAGGTCGCCTGCCGCCACGCCGGTCAGACGGGTACCCCCAAAGTCCACAACGCTACGGTCATCGTTGTAGCGGATCGAACGATCGTTCTGCACCAAGGCCTTGTACCGACTGTCGAGCGTGTCCAGTTCACTTTTATTACTGACCACCTTGCTATCGATAGAAGTCAATGCCGCGCCAACACTGTTGAACGTGCCTCCAGAGAGTACGTACTTCGGGTCGATGAAACCGCCGGCCGCATCAATGGATGCCCCCCCACCCAATGCGGTGACGGCTTCGCGCAGCTGACCCAGTGTTGTCACGTCATCATCCAGCATGCCCTTGCCTGCATTTACAATTCGGCGCTTCAGTACCGTATTGCCAACGGATAGCGTGTCCGCCTCAGTAGCTACGGAGTCGTTACCCAGCGCCACCGACCGACTTGCCGCTTCCAGCACGACGCTGTCGGCGCCAATCGCGAGCGACTTCGCGGCTCTCACACGAGTACGGGTGCCCAGAGCGAAGCTGTCAACGCCGCGCTCGCTTACGTGCGAGCCTCGGCCAAGTGCAACTGAACTACCGCCCAATGCGGCGGCAAAGCTACCGATAGCCGTTGAGCCTTCTGCCCCCGCAATAGCGTCCGGGCCTACAGCGACACCGTACTCTGCAGCCCGTGCGGAACCGCTGGACGGATCGGCGCCCACCGTCACATACCGCTGCTGCTGCTCCAGATTCCCCACCCGCTCATTGGTACCGAACAACTGACTCCCATTGATCGCCTCGCGACTACCCGCACTGACCTCGCCCGCGGTCAGTCCAGAAAGCCCTGCCCCTTCCAGATCCACCCGACTGCGATCCGCGTTGTACTCCACTACCCCGCTCAGATCCGGCTCGAAGTTGTCGAACGCCTCGCGCAGTTCATCCAGACCCTCGCGATTGGCACCGATCTCCAGGCGGTTGACGCCAATGGCAATGGAGTGCAGTTCGACCCTGTCATTGACCGCACTCAATTGTGCGCCGTTGACGGCATCGCCGCTGGCAGCATGGAGCGCGCCGGCCGCCACGCCCCTGACGACTCTATCGGCGCTGGCGTTGTTGCGGACATCCAGCACAGTCCCGGCGTTCTGGCCGCCTACACGGACGTTCCCGGTACCTGAGACCTGACCAATCAGGCCAGCGACCGAGTTGGCCTTGTTCAGTGCCGTAGCGGCGTCGCTTACTGCTGCATTCGCAGTCGTCTTGGCGGCGTTAGCGGTATTTGTAGCTGTGATGACACTCTGGTTTGTTGCGAACAACTGCTTACCAGTGACGACATCGGTACTGGCCGAGGACACCGCACCGTCTGCCACATTCACGATCTTTCGCTTCAAACTGGCCGAGCCGACCGAGACCGTATTGGTGATTGTAGCCTGCGACCCGGAGCCTAAAGCCACCGCGCCTCTTGCGGCTGCACTTGCCCTGAGGCCAAGCGCTACAGTGCCATCATTGGTCGCGCTGGCCTTATAGCCGAGGGCAACGCCATCATACGCAGCGCTCGCTTCACCGCCCATCGCCACTGCGCCTGTCCAGCCCGACGTACCGGCGCGGGCAAGAGCCCCAACCGCTACTGCATGCTTGCCGCCCCCGGTTTCGGCGCGTGCGGCTTCGCCGATGGAGACGTTGCCGACGCCTCCTGCAAAGGCATTGATACCGATTGCGACCGCGTCCCGGCCGCCAGTGGCCGTCGCCTTGGAGCCGAGCACCGTATGTCCGCCGCCGTTGATCACCACCTCATTGCCAATGCCAGTGCTGCGGTTGCCGCTTACGCTAGCGCGCGAGCCAAGCACCAGTGAATTCTCGCCGCTCAAGGTGGCATATGCGAAATAGGTGTCGTTTACGTTGGCCTGTAGAGCGCGATTGATCGCCAATGGCGCCAGTTCCATCGAAGCAAGTTGCAGCAGCGCGTTGTTGTTGCGGTACAGGAGGGCGGTGGTCAGATCACTCAATGACTTTGCCTCCTCCTCGACCGTCCCAGCGCCGTCGGCAGCCAATGCCGGTAGCGGTAGGGTGAGGGCCAAGGCAACCGCCGCAGCGCGCACGGGTCGGCTGCGCTTGCCATGGCTACGTGTGTGTTCGCTGGCCACGACCCAGCAGGCCAATGAGGTATTCCATATCAAACGATAGATGTGATTCACGGCAAGAACTCCTTGGAGTGGTAAAAGCAGAGAAAGAGATGGGCGAAGTCATTGGAGAGCAGGCCAGCAGCCGGGAGTACCGCGGGCATGCGGGGGCCGCGCCGCACTGCGATGGGCGCGGCTGAGCAACGACGTCAATGGATGCGGCCAGGCGGCGGTTAGGGCTGCAGCTCACGTTCGTGTAAGCGGTAACCGGCATGGCTGAGCCGGTAGTGCACGCGCACATGCTCGGCGCTGGTGGCAGTGAACGGCAGTTCCAGTTGCTGGCCGGGGTAGATGCTGTGTTGGATGTCGTGCGACTCGCATTGATTCTTCGCCACGCAGCGCTCCACCGTGGTCACGCCGAGGCGGAGATTGCCGGTGTTGTGCAGCGCGGCGCCGTCGAGGCGCATGTCCGGCAGCGGATCGGCAGGCAGTACATGCACCAGCGTGCCCCAGATCAGGCTCAGCCCCACCTGCGCTGCTGGGCCGTCTTCGGCGGGCATGCTGGTTTCGTCTGCATCGCCTCGCACGCCTTCGAAATAGACCCGGTACGCGGTTTCCCGCGTCACCGTGCTCAGCGGAATGACGCGTACCAGGCGGTTGCCGCCGCCAGCCAGCGCGAACTTTCCCGGGGTGACGGCGATGGCATCCAGCTGACCCGGCTCGATGTCGACTTCTGCTTCATGGTCGGTGGCGGGATCGACGATGCGCTTGATGGTGGCCTGCACATACTGGGTCTGCGCGGATTGCGAATACACGCGCACCTGTGCACCGCGCTGGTGCTCGACCGCCATGCGCATGGGATGCACGGTCAGGTTGGCGTGTGCGGCAGATGCGGTCATCAGCAGGCCCAGCGCTCCCAAGGCGGCGTAAAGGCAGACAGTTGGTTTCATCACGGGTTTCTCGGTCTCGAAAAGGAACGCACGACAGATAACGGCCATCAGGGCCCGGCCGTCGGCAGGGTGAACTCAATGTTCAGGTCACCCTGGTAGTACCCCTCCGCCTTACCGGACGCGGGCACGCGGGGGGTAATCAGAGACAACGGCGTAGGAACGCAGTACACCGGATGGGTCATGCCGGGCAGCAGCACCAGTCGCAGCCGGGCGGTATCGATGCCACGCAGGATCTCGACGCGATCGTTGTGCAGCGGCAGCCGGCTGCCGTTGTGATCCATCACCACCTCATAATCGAGCCGGTGCCGGTCGTCGGTGCCACCCGTGTGGTGCCACACCGAGAACATGCCGGGCGGCCGTCCCGGTGCACTGCGGCCGTCACCCCGCAGGGTCACCTCGAAGTACTCGCTCTGCGAACCGAGGCCGTCGTACAGGCACATGTCCAGGTTCGCGCGGCCGCCGATGCTCGGCAGGCCTATAGGGTTGTAGTCGATGTTCAAGCCGACCCGCGGCGACACCTGGTCGAACTCGGGGAAGTAGATCGACATCGCATCACGGTCGGTGATGGTCAGGTCGAAGGTGAAGGTGTATGTCGCTAGAACCGGACCCGCGGGATCGGCGCGCAGGAACAGTTCCAGCGTCGCACTCCAACGCCCAGCGACGAGCTTCTCAAGCTCGCGCTGCGGCAAAAGCAGTGAAACGCCGGTACCAGCAGGGGGGAGGTCATAGCAATGCGAGCCCCAACTGGTCCACAGCGGCCGGTCGGCGGGTTGCCAGATAGGGCCGCAGGCTGCTGAAAGCGCAACGCGCTTAAGCCAGCCGGTCAATTCTACATCCGTGCGCAAGCCGCTACGGCGTTCGGTAAATCTCAGTGGAATCTGGCTTTGCAGTTCACCAGTATCTTCAGTATCCAATACCGGGCAGCGTCCGAATGAAGTGTCGCTGTTTGATCCACAGGTGAGGTGGACCAAGCCATATTTAAGGTCTAGATCCGTGCTGTACCCCAACACAGTCCGCTCCGCCCATAGCACCTGATCCCCCGGCAAGGACCCTCGGTCATAGGTCAACTCGACGTTGCGCTGCTCACTGGCCGGATGCGTCTCAGGTGGCTGCTGCGCCTGCACCGCACCAGCCATCAACAGCACCGGCCACAGCCATGCACGAGAGAAAGTGAAACGGCTCATTTACGGTTCTCCACGGCGGCCGACGAGGCGGTACCGTTGGTCAAGGCATGTTCCTGCAGCAGCCGCTGCACGCGGGCCTGCTGGTGGATGGGTGCGGGTAGCCGATCGAGGGCAAGCGGCTCGCACTGCACCTGGCCAACCAGCAGCAGCACGCTGCGGCGCTCGCGCACGGTGAGTGGGCATTGCAGCAGGCGGTCGCCCTGCAGCAGGTAGAGCATCTGCTCGCGCTGCGGGAAGTCGGCGACGAAGCCACCGCCCCGGCTCAACGCAGGCACCGGGGCATTGAGCACGCGCGCGCCTTCCAGCGGTTCGCCGTCGATATCACGCGCGGTGCCGACGAAGGTGTAGGTGACATCCAGCGCCACCGGCATGTGCAACACCTTGCCCGGCGGCAGGAACAGACGGTGTCCGGTACCCATGCCGGAGACGCGGACCGCCGCCGCACTGTCGTGCGCACTGACGTCCTGCACTTCGGCGCGGCCGGCGGTGTAGGCGGCCATCGGCAGCAGCCGGCGCTGGCCGAAGTGCAGCACCTGCCGGCGCGAGCCGCTGACGTTTACCTCCGCCGCCGGCCCCAGCAGGGCGAGGTCTTCGGCGTCGTCCACCTGCACCGCCACGCCGGCACCGCCACTGAACCCGCTGCCCACGAACCAGCCGGCACGCGAGACCGCCAAGCCCGAGGTATAGGTAGCGCTGTAGGACATCTCCGAGCGACCCTCCGTGCGATAGCCGGACACGGTGGCCGCGCTGGCACCGAGTTCGTTCTGCAGGCGGCCGCTGACGAGCGCACCATAGCGATCGGTGTCGCGCCCGTTGAGCTCTGCGCCGAGCTCCTTGTAACCACTGCCAGTGTCCCAGCGGCGGACCTGGCCGGCACGCCAGCCCAGCTCTTGGCCGCGCACGTCGCCGCGCTGCAGGTCCAGCGCTACACGGTCCTGGCGGCTGCGGCCGCTGCTGCGGACCAGGCGCGAGATCGCCAGGTTCAGATAGATGCCGTTGTCGTCCGCCACGTCGCTGCGCTTCTGCCGGTACAGACCCGCACGGGTGGAGATGCTCAGCCCTTGCCAGTGAGTAGTCCGGTTGAAGCTGGCCTGCAGGGTGCGCGACACCTGCGACTGCAGGTTCGACGGCAGCGGCTGGCCCGGCGGCGGCAGCCACGGCAGGTCCGGACCGGGCGGCAGGTCGGGATCGCGCTGCCAGTCGAAGCCCACGCGGCGGGTGTAGCCGAAGTACAGATTGCCGCCGGCCAGCGGCATCGCCACCGAGGCGCTGAGCGAATCCTGGCAGCCCAAGCTGTCGCGGGTATCGCCGTATTCCACGCGACAGGCGCTGCCACGCATGCGCTGGTTGTAGAAGTTCCAGGACAGGTAGCGGCGATAGCTCACCTGCTGCTGCACGCCGTGGCTGCCGTCCGAGCCGCCGAGCCACGCGAGGGTGGCATTGACCTCGTTGGGCCCCTTGGCATGGCGCGCGTCCAACCGTCCTTCGGCATAACGCACGCCATCGACAGTGGCCACGCCCAGGGTCATCGCCACCTGCTCGTGCAGCGGAACCCGCAGACCCGCCTGGAACAGACTCTCGTCGCCATCGCGGTCGAAGCTGCGCGCGGCGCGGCGCCCGCCTTGTGCAAACCACTGCAGGGTGCCATCGCCCAAGGGCTGGCCATTCTTGTTGAACGGCGCATCCTCGGTGCGTGCCAGCACGCCATCCTCATAGATGCGCAGGGTGATCAGGTAGCTGCCACCGGGGAAACGGGTGGTATCCAGCTCGTTGATGCCGGCATCGAGGTAATAGCTCTGCAGCAGGCGGTCGCCATCTAGGGCATCCACCCGCGCGTTTCGGCTGAGCAGCACGGTCAGCGGGCTGCCCTGCCCCAGCTGCTGGTGATCCAGGTAGGCCTGGGTGGTGCCGATGCGCGCGCCCTCGAAGCGATCCAGCGGCAGCATGCCGAAGCCGAAGTTACCTCCCTGCGCGCTGGACAGGTTGCGGCGGTCCATGCGCCCGGCCTGCAGATAATGGCGCTGGCCGAGGTCATGGCGGTAATACAGGTCGTTGACGCTCAGCCGCTGGTCAGCGCTGCGGTAGCGGCTGTCCTGGCGCACGAAGGTCCAATCGACCGCGACATGCCCCTGGCGCACCACGCCGAGCATGCCGTTGCCGTTCACGGTGAGGTTCTGGTAGTCGCTGCTGCCACTGAGGTTCATCGAATGCTGGTGGATCAACGCGTTCTGGGCGTTGTCGCTGATCTGGTGGTACGGGGTGCTGCCATCGCGTTCGGTGGGCAGCCATTGCTGGGCCACGAACAGATGCACGGCGCCCTCGCCCTCGTCGTAGATCAACCGGACCTCGTCCGGCGTTTCCGGGGGCGGCAGGTAGCCGCAGCCGGTGGATGGCGCGCCATAGCGGCACGCCAGTTGTGTGTTGCGGGCCAATGGGGTGCGCAGCGCCGGCAGCAATGCCGCGCGGGCTTCGTCGCTGAAAGGCAATCCTGCGAGCACCTTTTCCGGGTTGTCGAACAGCACGCTGTCTGCAGTGACCAGCGCTGTCCCCATGCCGCCCGAGCGGCCCATCAGGCGCACGTCCAACTGCTCCTGCTGGCCGTCCACCACGTCTTCGAAGCCGGCGGGAATGGGCCGCGCATGAAGAACGGGGACGGCGAGGCAGATGCCGATAGCCAGGGCCAATCGGGTAGTGGAGAGATGACGCATGGGCAACGAAATCCAAGGCGGAACGGGGCGATTCACAGCAATGCGCAGCACCGCTGCCACGCGTGACCGTGGCAACGGTGCTGCGAGCAACAGTTACGGTGTAGCGGCCTTCTGGTTCAGCACCAGGCTGAGCAGGCCTTCGTACTTGCCGGCGACTGCGATAGGTGCAAGCGCCGCCTGGCCGACGACCAACGGCATCTCGATGGAGCCGCCATTGATTGCGCCCGTGAACAGCTCAGCCGCGGTGAAGTTCTCGCTCACCGTGGTCAGCTCGCGGCTGTTGAGCGTTACCTTCATCGGCACCGCAACGGCGGTCGGACCGGCGTTCGTCGGTACGAGCTCAAGCGCGCGGGCCAGACGAACCTCCACATCCTTGTCGGTGTCATTGGAGTAGATGCGCACCTGCTCGTTCCACGAGGTCAGGCCACTACCTGCACGGTGAGCAAGTTCGACCGAGTCATCCAGCGCGGTGCCATCCGCCTTCAGCAGCGACAGCGTCGGATCAACGTCCGCCCAGACGATGACGTGCGCTTCGATGGCGCTGGCGGATGCGGATGCAGCGCACAGGCCGACGGCCAGGCACAGTTTTGCCATGTTGTTCATTCGGTAATTCCTTTGTGGAAGATTGAAAGGTCCTGGCCGGACGGCGTGGGAGGCGTTGAGCGCCGCGCCCGAACAGGACGCTGAAAGTAGAGCCTCTCGCTGCAGTGCACCATGCAACAACTGGACAAAAAGTCGGTCGCGTAGAGAACGGCGATCGCAGTCACAGTTCAATGCTGTGACGCTAGTTGTTTCAGGCGTTGCTCGGCGAGAGGCCGACACGACGTGCATAGCCCATCAGTTCGAACTCGGTGACCAATCCAAGCCGCTTCATGGCAGCGCACTTCTGGCGGCTGATGGTGCTGACGGTTCGGCGATGGAACGCTGCAATGTCACTGATTTCCATGCCGTGGGCCAGCAGCCGCACGACCTCACTTTCGCGCGCGGTGAGGCGTGCTTCGCAGCGTACTGGCGCCTCTAGAGCACGCAGCACCTCGGTCGAGTAATACGTGTTACCCGCGAGAACCGTTTGAACCGCTTCGATAAGAACGCTCAATGCGCTGGTTTTTTCCAGGATGCCGCCGACGCCGAGCTTGGCGATCGCGCGCAGCACCTCCGTGTTGCTGAACGAGGTCACCACCAGCAGGCGGACATGGGGAAACTCCCGGCCGATACCTGCCACCATGCGTACGCCGTCAGGCCGGCGCCCCCACGGCATGGAAAGATCGGTGATGACCAGATCACACAGGCGCTGCGACAACAGGGTTTCCAGCTGTTCGGCATCAGCCGCCTCTCCCACCACGGTATAGCGGGCGTCGCGGCTGAGAATGGCGTGCAGGCCAGTGCGGACAACCGGGTGGTCATCCGCAATGAGAATTCGTTTCATGGCAGGGCCTCGAAGTGATACACACGGACGCGACGAATCGGACCGGCGCATGCGGCTGCATGTGCATCGACGGCGTATTCGTCCATGAACACTCACGGTGACCGGGCACCTGCATTCAGCGCCCGCTTATCTCACGTGGTGAGCCACCACGCTAGGCGCGTTCCCACTAGCTCGCCATGCATCAACTTGAATAAACGGAATTCTGTGCTGCCGGTCGCAGACGTGCTGTTTCCGTCATGCTCGGCCAATCGCATGGAGGGAACCTGCCCCAGCGAATGCCATTGCCCCCTCTATCGCGCTGTGAGTCGCTGCCGCGCTGCCGCGGGGCAGCGTTTCGCCCGTTGGTCGAAACGGAAAACGCCCCGGAGTCCCGATGGACTCCGAGGCGTTTTGTGATGCCATGGCGCGGCTCAAAGCGCCGCGATTTCCGCTACCAGGTGCTACGCAGGCCCACCTGACCTGTCATCTCGCGGTATTCACCGTCGCCGCGCTGCAGGCCCAGGTCAACCCAGGCCGTCCAGCGCGCAGCCAGTTGCAGCGAAACACCTGCTTTCGCTTCATAGCGGTTCTGCGGCAGGCCGCCCGATACCCGCTCGCCATCCAGGCGCAGGCTGTTCCCGTGTGATTCACGCAGCCAGTTCACCGCCACGAAAGGCTGCACGCGATTGCCCGCTTCAGTAGCGGCATCGCCGAACACACGCACGCCCATCCGGCAGCCGAGGCCACCGGCGTCGCCGTCTGTCACCACCGTGCCGTTGGCTTCAACGTGGTCACTGGCACTGAAGCGGGTGTATCCGACCTGCAGCTGCGGCTCGACGAACACCGTGGTGCGTGCGCCGTCCACCATCTTCACGGTGTATCCGGCTTCCAGCGAAGCCGAGGCTGCGCGGCTGTCGTACCGCTCCTTGGCCAACGCATCGCCTTGCACCGTATTGGTGAAGCGTGCGTACTGCACCCAGCCATCCAGGTAGAGCCCACTCGTCCGAGCGAAATCCTGCACCCAGCTGCCGTACATGCCGAGCGTCCGGCCCTGCACCGTGCCGCGTGCGGTGTAACCCGTCAGCCTCGAGGTCACCGTGCTGTCGGTGCGCCCCTTGCCTGCCATCACCCCGAGCTGGACGCGGCCTTCCGGGCCGAACGCGAACAGATCCGTGCCCAACTGCAGCACGTTGCCGTCTCCGCTGACATCGAGCTGGCCGCCGACGACGCCATAGTCGGCCTGCTTGCGGGATGCACGCACCCACGCACCGGGCTCACCCCTTCCACGGGCGGTGCCGCCGGTGCGGTCGTGCAGGCGCATGCCGAACATGCCGGTCGCGGCTGCCTGGTTGGCCAGGTAAGCACCGGCTTCGGGCCGCAGCACGGGCACCGGCGGCGGGGGCGACCCGCACTGCGGCAGGGCTGGGTCGATTTCGCACTGCTCCGGCAGTGTGATCACGCAGCCAGTCGCGGCGGGATCGGCGTCGCAGGGGTTGGTCGGCGCGTGCCATTCCGAACGCAGATACCAGTCGCCGTCGTCGGGATCGGCCACGCCGCCCTTGAACAGGAAGTACTCGTACTGGCCGCCGACCGCTCGACCACCCAGCTGAAAGTCGGCGTCGGATGCGCCATCCACTTGGACCACCTGGATCCCGTTGACGGTCTGCGCGCCCTGCCCGCCGACGTTGTTCACCCACAACTCGGCCGTACCGCGGGTGTCGCCCTGCACGTGCAGGCGGTCGATGGTCGATCCGTCGTCGGCCAGTGCGCCGTTGAACAGGATCTGCGCGTTCTGCGTGTCCAGATCGCCGGTGACGGTGAGCGTATTGAAACCGTCCGCCCCGGCTTCGGACAACGCCACCACGCTGTCATGCACCGTCAGCGCGTTGACGCTGGCATCGCCGGTCAGGGTCCACTGGCTGTTGCCGGTCAGCGAGAGGGTATCCAGGGCGATGCTGCTGCCCGTCCACGCGGAGCCATTGCTCAGGGCAAGCTGGAGGGTCGGCAGTGCCATCGGGCCGGCGTCACCTTCCGGCGGAAGCACCACGATGGCGCCGCGGGCTCGCACGTCCTGGTCGAAGGCCAGCGATACGGTACCGGTCACCGAGTTGTCGAACGCGATCAACGTGCCGTTGCCGCCGATCAGCTGCGCGCCGTTGGCGATCCGCAGCTCTCGCAGGCTCCGTGCCCAGATCGCGCCATGCTGGGCGCTCACCAGCGAGCCACCGTCGATCTCCAGGCGGCCCTTGTCGTTGATCACTGCGCCCCATGCGCCCGCGCCTTCGGTGCGCACATGGGTGCCCTTCAGGGTCAGGCCACCGGCGCCTCCGCTCAGCAGACCATAGGCCTTGTCGCCGGTGGTCAGAATCTGACCGCCGTCCAGGTTGATGATGCCCCCCAGGCGCGCCACCGCACCGATGCCGCCGAAGCCAGCGGTGTGGACGTCCACATTTTGCGCGCTGATGACCGGACGCCCACCGCCGGTATCCTGCGAGGCATACAGACCGTGCGACGAAGCACCGGCAGTCACTAAGCGAGTGTCATTGAGGGTGACCTGGCTGGCGCGGTTGTCCAGCGCCACTGCGTTGTCTGCCGAGGTCTGCAGATGGCTGTGGCTGACCTGCACGGTGGAGGCATTGGGGGCCCACAGCGCGGTGCGGCCGGTGGTGTAGATCTCCACGCGGTCAAGCACGGCCGTGGCGCCGTAGCCGTTGACGTTGACGCCCAGGCCGGCGCTGTCGATGCGCGTGCTGGTGATCGTCGCCTTGGCGTTGTTTGCAAGATAGACGCCGTCACCGCCTGCCTGTGTGGTCGAGATACGCGAGTTGCGGATGTCGGCATGGCTGACGCGCCCGTCTACGCTCACCCCATGCCCGGTACTGATGATGTCCACGTTGTCGAGCACAGCCACGCCACCCACGCCGACGCCGATACTTGAGTCGCCGCGGGTTTCGATCCTGCTGTTGGACAGGTGCAGCTCGGCGTCGGCCTGTGCGCGCGCGCCGGCACGCGAGTAGCCCTCGGTAATGATGGTGACGCCATCGCCGTCGATCCTGCCGCCGTTGCGTGCCAGGAGGCCCTCACCCCCCGTCGCGTGGATCTGGACCTTGTCCAGGCTCACACTGCCCCCATCGGCCTGCACGCCGTACGTGCCGGACTGGTGGTTGGTAATACTGCCGCCAGTCATCGCAACGTGCGCGCCGGATAGGACGTTCAGGCCGTTGGAGAAGTTGCCGTGGGTCTCCAGGACGGCATCGAACAGCTCGATCCGCGCGTTCTTCGTGGCTTTCACCGCATCGCTGTTGCTGCCGTCGGTGCGCACGGCCAGTCCACCAACCGCCGCCCGGATGACACCGCCATCGATTGCGGACAGCCCGGCGGCACCGTTGCCGGTCGTGCGGAGGGTGGCGCTGCCGAGGTCGATCTGGCTGCCGATACCCGTGGCATGTGCGGCCGCCGCGCCGTTGCCGCTGGTCACGAGGTTGACGTCGCCCAACGGCGAGATGGTGCCGCCATTCAAGGCATGGAAGGCATAGCCGGCCGTACCGCCGGCATCCACCGGCTCGGTGGTCACGTAATCGCCGGCGGCGGGGTTCTGGGTGTCGCCGTCAGCGACGACCTGCTGCGCGAGGACGGGATGGGGGAACAGGAGGGCCGACGCAATGGCGATGGCCAAGGCGTGCGGCGCAATGCGCGAACGGGGGGACAACATGGGGGAGTTCCTGGAATGGATGAGCCGCCCCGCATCGGCAACCATGTGGCGCGCCAATGCAGAAGCTCGAAGATGCTGACCGCATCAATCGAGAGTTCCCATGCAATTAGTTTCAAATTTCGTTCTGCTGATTTGTATCCTGCATTTCCCACGCCAAAGGCCGGTGCGACGGATCGCACCGGCTCCGCAAGGCGTCGAAATTACTCGGTATTACCAGCTGCTACGTAGGCCCACCTGGCCGCTCACATCCTTGTAGCCACCGTCACCTCGCTGCAGGGCCAGATCGCCCCATGCCGTCCAGCGGCCGCCGAGCTGCAGCGATGCGCCGGCTTTCGCTTCGTATCGATCCTGCGGGAGCCCACCAGCGACGCGCTCGCCATCAAAGCGCAGACTGTTGTCGCTGGATTCGTGAATCCAGTTGAGCGCCACGAACGGCTGCACGCGGTTGCCGACCTCGGTGTTGGCGTGGCCGAAGAAGCGCACACCGACGCGGCTTGTGAGGCCGTCGGCGTCGCTGCCATCGATGACCGTGCCGTTGGATTCGGCATGGGTGTCTGCGGTGAAACGGGTGTAGCTCAGTTGCAGTTGCGGCTCGACGAACATCGCAACCCGCTCGCCATTGGCGACCTGGACGCCGTAGCCAACCTCGACCGAGGCGCTGGTAGCCTTGCGGTCGTAGCGTTCCTTGCTGAGCGCGTCGCCCTGCACGCTGTTCTTGAACTGTGCATGGTTGGCCCAGGCATCCAGATACAGGCCGGTGGTCGCGGACGGAGTCTGCAGCCAGCTGCCGTAAACGCCGATTGCCTGCCCTTCGACCTTGCCCTTGGCGGAGTAGCCGGTCAGGCGGGACGTCACGGTAGTGTTGGCACGGCCGCTGCCCAGCATCACACCCAGCTGGCCCCGGCTGCCCTCGCCCCAGGTAAAGACATCGGTGCCCAGCTGCAGCACATCGGTATCGCCGTTGACGCTGAGCTGGTCGCCGATGACGCCGTAGTTGGCCTGATTGCGCGAAATACGTACCCAAGCGCCCCGCTCGGCAAGTCCGCGGGCAGTGCCACCATTACGATCATGGAACCGCGTGCCGAACATCTGCACCGCCGCACTCTGGTTGGCCAGGTACGCGCCCGGCTCCGGGCGCAGCACCGGCGCCGGTGGCAGACACTGCGGCAAGCCCGGGTCGACGAGGCACTGCTCCGGCAGGGTTATCACGCAACCCGGGGCGCTGGGATCGGCCAGGCAGGGATCCGGATCCGGCGGAATGACGGGCGTGCAGCCCGGCAACGACGGATCGGCATCGCAGGGGTCCGGCACGGCAGGCAGTTCCGAGCGCAGGTACCAGTCGCCATCGTTGGGATCGGCCTTGCCGCCCTTGAACAGGAAGTACTCGTACTGGCCGCCTACTGCGCGGCCGGCCAGATCGAACTGACCGTTGGAGGAACCATCGACCTGGATCAACTGGATGCCGTTGATGGTCTGCGCGCCGACGCCCCCCACATTGTTGACCGCCACGTTGGTCTGGCCGCTGGTGCCGCCGTTGACGATCAGTGTGTCGCTGGCTGCAGTGTCGTCGCCGAGGACGGTATTGAACAGCAGGGTGCCACCGCTGCCTGCGTAATCCCCGGTGACGGTCAGCGTGTTGAACGTGGTGCCGTCGCCGAGCGCGACCGTGCCGCCCGCCCCCACCGCCAGGTGACCAACATCACTGTCGCCCGTCAGCTGCCAGGCGCCCCCTCCGCTCACCGCGGCCGAGGCCACGTTGTCGAACTGCCCTGCGATCCGTCCATTGTTCTGCAGCACAACGAGGGTGGTGGCATCGGCGCCGCTGACCACGTTCCCCGCGAGGTCGCTGGCTTCCACCGTGAAGGTCACCGGAGAAAGACCGGCAGCCACGGCGTCCACACTCAGAATCGTGCCATTGCCGCCGACCAGCTGGGCACCGTTGCGGACGGTGATGTCCACGGGCACGAAGAGGTTCCGGTCGTTGAGCGAGATGCCAATCGCGGCACCGCTGCCACCTTCAACATGGGAGCCCTCCACCAGTACGCTGGCAGCCGGGTCGCCGCCGCCAGCCACGGTGGCCGGCCGCATGCGGATGCCATGAATGCCACCACGCACATCGCTTCCGCCGGTTACCTCGACTGCCCCTCCCGGGCTGGAAATGCCGCTATCGGATACGCCGATAAGCTGGCTTCCCACCACGCGGAGTCTTGCCACCGGCGCCATCAACACCCCGTGCTGCCCCCCATGAATCAGACTGCGCTCAAGCACGCCGACGGTGGTGGGATACAGTGTGTTGATCGGGTCATAAGCAAGGATCACGCCGGTATAGCCACCGCGAACCTCGCTCTCGAGGACATGCAGTGCAGAATCCTGGACGCGTATGCCTATGACGGTACCGCTTCCTGCATCGATGAACGAACCCGCAGTGACGACGACAGAGGAGCCCATTTCCGCGGCTACAGCCGCTCTGGCGGATGTGGCGCTTCCCGTCACGATCGCACCGGTCAACAAAAGCTGCGAGCGCGCCAGCGTCTGGATCTGCAGCGTCTCGCCGCCAGCAGTGACAGCGAGCGTCGCGCCGTCGCTGACAGTCCAGCCTTCCACCGCATCTCCCGCATTCACGGTATGGCTTCCGTCAGCGGGTACCGTGCCTGCAAACCCCGGCGCCGAGGCGGAGCCGAGAATGAGCATCACCGCGGCGGCCAGCATCTTGGGCGGGAGCGCAGGGCTGGAACGTGAGTGACCGCGCGTCGGTGCATGCATGTTCATGGCCTTGATCAGGGGCGTCCTGCCGTCGTTACCAACTGGAGCGAAGACCGATCTGCCCGGCCACATCCTTGTAACCGCCATCACCGCGCTGCAGACCCAGATCACCCCATGCCGTCCAGCGGCCGCCCAGCTGCAGCGAGGCACCCGCCTTGGCTTCGTAGCGGTTCTGCGGCAAGCCACCGCTGAGCTGTTCGCCATCGAAGCGCAGGCTGTTTTCGTTCGACTCGCGGATCCAGTTGACGGACACGAACGGCTGCACGCGGTTGCCGGCATCGGTGTGGGCATGGCCGAAGAAACGCACGCCCAGGCGGCTGGTGAGGCCATCGGCGTTATCACCATCGATCACCGTGCCGTTGCGCTCGACATGCGTATCGGTGTTCAGGCGGGTATAGCTCAACTGCAGCTGCGGCTCGATGAACATCGCAACGCGCGCGCCATCGGCGACTTGAATGCCGTAACCGGCCTCGACGGAGGCGCTGTTGGCGGTGCTGTCATAGCGCTCCTTGCCCAGGCCATCGCCCTGAACACTATTCTTGAACCGCGCATGCTGGGCCCAGGCGTCGACATACAGCCCGGTCGTCTGCGCCGGGTCCTGCAGCCAGCTGCCATAGACACCGATCGCCTGTCCTTCGACCTTGCCCTTGGCCGAGTAGCCGGTCAGTCGGGACGTGACCGTATTGTTCGCACGACCACTGCCCAGCATCACGCCGAGCTGGCCTTGACTGCCTTCGCCCCAAGTGAACACATCAGTGCCGACCTGCAGCACATCGGTATCGCCGTTGACGCTGAGCTGGTCGCCGATCACGCCATAGTCGGCCTGATTGCGGGACACGCGCGCCCACGCGCCGCGCTCGGCAAGTCCGCGGGCGGTACCGCCATTACGATCGTGGAAGCGCGTGCCGAACATCTGCACCGCCGCGCTCTGATTGGCCAGATACGCACCCGGCTCCGGGCGAAGCACCGGTACCGGCGGCAGGCACTGCGGCAGGCTCGGATCAATCAGGCACTGCTCCGGCAGCGTGATCACGCAGCCCGGCGCATTCGGGTCGGCCAGGCAGGGGTCCGGCTCCGGCGGTGCGACCGGCAGTTCAGAGCGCAGGTACCAATCGCCATCGTTGGGATCGGCCTTGCCGCCCTTGAACAGGAAATACTCGTACTGCCCCGCCACCGCACGGCCGCTCAGGTCGAACTGGCCGTTGGAGGCGCCGTCCACGCGGATCAGTTGGATGCCATTCACGGTCTGCGCACCGGCGCCGCCGATGTTGTTGACCGCCACATTGGTCTGGCCGCTGGTGGCGCCGTTGATGATCAGCTTGTCGCTGGCCGAGGCGTCATCGGCAAGTACGGTGTTGAACAGCACGGTGCCGCCGGCACCGGTGTAATCGCCGGTGACAGTGAGGGTGTTGAACTTGCCGCCGTCGCCCAAGGCGACGGTGCCGCCGCCGTTCAAGGCCAACGTGCCCACATTGCTATCGCCAGTGAGCGTCCAACGAGCACCATCACCGATCGCGGTGCTGGTCACGTTCGTCATTTTCCCCAGAAGGGTCGCACCGTTGCGGAGCGTAATGTCGGCGGTGGCAGCGCTATTGACGGAAATGTCACCCACGATGTCACTCCGGTCGACGGCGAAGTCAACCGCGTTGCCGCTGAACACTTCCAGCGCGATACCATTACCACCGACCAGCTGACTGCCGTTTTGAATATCGATAGCCGCATTGACGCGACCGGCATCCCAGCCTTCGTACCAGCCCACAGTAATCGCACTACCTTCCACTCCACGGATGATCGAGCTATCGACCGTGGTTTCTGCTTCCCTGGATATGACCACGGCGCTGTTATAGGCGCTTTGGATAGCAATACCTTCCTGGTGACCCGTCACCTCGCTGCTCGCTACCACGGCATTGCCACCGCCCTGGAGGAAGCCCGAGTACTGGGTGGCAATTACCACGGAATCGCTGATGCGCGTCCCGCCCGAGGACACATCGGTGCTTCCAACAGATCTGACACCGGATGTTCCACTGATCTGGCTGCCGGCGGAAATAGTCAACAGACCTTGACTATTAGAGACGCCGTCCCCGCCTTTTACAGTAGCTGCGGAAATCGTCGTTACCCCCCTCCCACCGCGAAGGCTGCCGCTGACCGTTGCCCCCGTGACCGTGATTAGCGCGCCTTCGCCCAGCGCCTCGATGTCAAGCGATTCGGCGCCTTGATTCAGCGTCAGACTGCCGCCTTCGCTGACCCTCCATGCCTCAACAGCATCACCGGGATTCACTATATGCGAACTGTCTACGGGCACGGTGCCGGCCAACGCCGGCTGCAGATGCAGCGCCATCAACGCCAAACTGACAGCGGCGGCGAGTGCGGCAGGGCGACGGCGCGAGCCCGGGAGATACGCTTGGCGCTGCGCGGAAAGAGAATGCTGGGTCATTGGAACTCCTGGGAGGGGACACGATCTGAAGGAGGTAGAACACCTCCTTGACCAACAGCGTATTCATCCTTCGGGGATGATGCTATGCAACAAATACGAAAGGTGACTGGATGCGGTGCTTCCGCCTGTCGCAGGGGGCTGCGCTTTTGTGATGCAGCTCACCGCTGGAGCGTACAGGGCGGCGTAAGCAAGTCAATATGAACAGGCGGTAGCGCGAGGGGAGATTCGTCGTCAGCAGCCCACCGTTATAGTCGTGGCCAGATATGACAAGGCCGCCGCGATTGCTCGCGGCGGCCTTGTTTCTCGGTGGGCGCGGCCAGCTATTCGCCCGAGAGGTCCGACCATGGGGCGGACCCACCATTTAGTCAATATGCTCTACCTTGGGTCGGACGCTGCCTTACCACCCGGCGCGCAACCCGATCTGGGCGGCCACTTCCTTGTAACCGCGGTCGCCACGCTGCAGCCCGAAATCACCCCAGGCGCTCCAGCGCTCGCCGAACGTCAGCTGCGCGCCGGCCTTGGCTTCGTAGCGGTTGTTCGGCAGGCCACCGGCCAGCTGCTCGCCATCAAAGCGCAGGCTGTTTTCGCTGGACTCCCGAATCCAGTTCACCGCCACAAACGGCTGCACGCGATTTCCACTGTCCAGCTCGGTATGGCCAAACACGCGCACACCCACACGGCTGCTCAGGCCATCGGCATCGCTGCCGTCGATGATCGTGCCGTTGGTTTCAGTCAGATTGTCCGCATCGAAACGGCGGTAGCTCAGCTGCAGCTGCGGCTCCACGAACAACGCACTGCGGCCGCTGTCGTAGACCTTGAAGCCGTACCCGGCCTCGGCCGTCGCGGTGCTGGCACGGCTGTCGTAGGTTTCCTTGGCCAGCGCATCGCCCTGGACCGAATTGTCGAAGCGCGCGTGCTGCAGCGAGCCGTCCAGGTACAGGCCGCCCTCCTGATGCCGCTGCTGCGACCAGCTGGCGTACACGCCGACCATGTTGCCGGTGACCTTGCCCTTGGCCGAGTAACCGGTCAGGTCCGAGGTCACGATGTTGTTGGCGCTGCCATGGCCAGCCATCACACCCACCTGGCCCCTGCCCTCGCCCCATGCCCACACATCGCTGCCCACCTGCAGGGTATTGGTATCACCATCGACGCTGAGCTGGTTGCCGATCACGCCGTACTCGGCTTGCGTGCGGGTAATGCGCGCCCACGCACCGCGATCGTCGGCGGTGCCACTGCGATCATGATGACGCTGGCCGAACATCTGCACGGCAGCGGTCTGGTTGGCCAGGTAGGCACCCGGCTCCGGGCGCAGCACCGGCACCGGCGGTGGCTCGACAACGGCCGGCTCGCAATCCGGCTGGCCGGCGTCAACGCTGCACGGCAGCGGACGCGGCGGCGGTGGCTCCACGACCGCCGGATCGCAATGCCCCTGGCCCGGATCCACGCTGCACGGCACCGGCGGCGGCGGCGGGTCGCATTCGCCCTCGGCGCTGCACGGGTCCGGCTCGTCGTTCAACTCCGAGCGCAGGTACCAGCCGCCATCGTCAGGATCGGTCTTGCTGCCTTTGTGCAGGAAGTACTCGTACACCCCGCCCACCGCACGATCCTGCAGTTTGAATCCGGCGTTGGACTCGCCATCAACGGCAATCAGCTGGATGCCGTCCTCGGTCTGCGCGCCACGGCCGCCCACGTTGTTGACGGCGATGTCGCCCTGCCCGCTGGTGTTGCCCTGCACCCACAGGTAATCGGTAGGTGAACTGTCATCACCCAGCGCGCTGTCGAACACCAGCGTGCTGTCGTCGATGGCGAAATCCCCCCGCACGATCAGCTGGTCACCCACGCTGCCCGCGCCAATAAGCAGGGTGCTCCCGTTGCGCAGACTGACTTCATCGACCTGCGACTGGCCCCAGGCGTCCCAGCGGCTCCCGTCCAGCGCCACGTCGAGTCGTGATGTGGCGTCGGCGAACGCACTGCCCTGCAGGCGAGAGCCCTTGGCCAGCAGATCGATATGGCCGCCATTGGCTGCCCAGGCCAGGCCTTTGCCTGCCTCCACGGCCACGTCACTGTTGTCCAGGCCGAGGTGGATGCTGGCGCCGTTGTCGGCTACTACTGCCTGCCCGCCCCGCCCGATGAGGGTGGAATCGACGGCGCTGATCCGGTTGACGCTGTCGGGCACGCCAGCGAACAGGATGGCGTCTCCACCGTCCAGTACGCTGCCGCCCGTCAGGAGCAGCTCGTTCTCCCTGCCGCCCAGGAACTGTACGGCGTGGCTCTGCCGTGACCGCACCGTGGTGTTGTTGTCCAGGCGGACAATCGAGCCAATGCCCTCCGGGCTGCCCCGGTCATCGTAGCCCGCCAGGATACCGACGCTGCCCGCGCCGCGGGTCTCCACACTGGCATCCACCAGGCCGACATCGGCGCGATACACCATGCCCGGTGCCCCGGTGATGCCCCATCGCATTGACTGCGCATGGATGCCGTGCGCAGCGTCGCCCGCGGTGTCAACCCTGCTGCCCTGCATGCGGACGAAGCCGCCCATCATGTACACACCGATGGCACCCTGACCACGAGTCTGAATCTCGCCGCCGAGGTAACCGACATTGTTGACGCCAGCAATCGTCATGCCGTGCGACTGTGCGCCGGTCGTACTCACGTTACTGTCGCGCACCGTGATCGTACCGACCCTGTTCAACGCCCCGGTAGCGTTGTCGAACGCGATCGAGCTGAACTGCAGGCCCGATGCCCTGTCGCCCGAGGTGCTGAAATCCGAATCCTCGATGACTGCGTCGTAGACGGCGCCATTGTTGTGGTACTCGCCGCCGTAATACCCCAACGCCGCCATGTCCTCGCCCGTAGTCACCACCTGTGTCCGTTCCAGCCGCAGGTTGCCGCGATCGATGCTCACCGCCGACCAGTCGCGCGTGCCGCCTGCCTCGTAGTTGGTCACCTTGGAGTCGTATATCTCGGCATGCGCGTACGTCGGTGGGATTATGTGATCGAGATCGGCATCCCGAATGATGACGGTCTCCGCCGCTGAAGCGACCACGGGATGCGCCATAACGGCGAGCGAAGCGGCAATGGCAATGCAGAGCGAAGTGTTCCGCGCGGAATGAAGCGTCATGTGGCAGTCCAGGTGCTGTGGCCGGAGAATCCGAGGGTGCGACTTTCCTGCCCGGCCGCATGGCTGCGGTCGAGGAGGGTCGTCGTTTCGGCAAGGCCGGCGTGAGGGCGGTGAGCCGCCGTGTGGGACGCGAATTCTCCGCGTCGAGCAGCGCCTGGCTATACAACTAATACGAAATGGCTTCGCGACCGCGATCTGTTCAGCCGAGATATGGTCTCGCATCGCCCGCTGCGCTCCGTTGGGGTGGAAAACGGAGCGTCTGCCTCTCAACCGCGCAGCGTGGCGCCCCCATCCACATACAGATCGCTCATCGCGATATGGCCGGCCTGGTCGGAGAGCAGGAACATCACGGCGTTGGCGATGTCCTCCGGGCTGGCCAGCTTCTGCAGCGGTATGCCGGCCTTGTACGTCTCCGGACTACCTTGGATCACCCGCTCGGCACCCTGTTCGTCCACCCACATACCGGTCTGCATCGGGGTGAGGGTCGAGCCCGGGGCGACGATGTTGCAGCGGATGCCCAGCGGCGCCAGCTCCAGGCCGAGGCAGCGGGTGAACATGGTGGAAGCGGCCTTGGAGGCGGCGTACGCGGCCATGCCGTGGCGCGGGACGCCTGCGGCGTTGGAGCTGACGGTGACGATCGCGCCCCTGCGCCGCGGCGACATCACCCGCGCAAGCGCACGGGAGACGTGGAAGACGCCGTCCGTGTTGACCGCGAACACCCGGCGCCATTGCGCGTCGTCGGTGTCGACGACGGTGCCGGTCTGCAGCACGCCGGCGACGTTGATGCCGAACCCGATCGGCCCGAGCTGGGTTTCCACCCAGTCCACCAGTGCATCCACCGCAGCGGAGTCGGTCACGTCCAGCGCGCTGGCGTGCACGGTCGACTTCCCTGCCCCGGCCACACGCTCCGGCGCCACCATGTCGGTCGCGACCACGATGCAGCCGCTGGCGCGCAGCTGCTCGACCAGTGCCGCCCCGATGCCGCCGCCCGCGCCGGTGACCAGCGCGATGGTGCCGTCGAATCCGGTGAGTTTCATGCTGATGTCCTGTGTAGGTCGTGCCGCCGAAGGTGCGTATCCAGCCAGGGCGCGATCTGCGCCACGGCATCGCGGCCGGTGAGTTCGGCGTGCAGGAAAGGAAGGTCGATCGCCTCCACGTGGGCGGCATGGGCCTGCCACAACGCGGACTGCAGCTGCGGGCGGGCGAGATGGTCGCGACCGGCACGCACGTGCAGCAGCGGCCCGTCGTAGTGGGTGTGGTGATGGGCGCGGATCAGGCGGTTGGTGCCGGTGACGGCACGGACCACGCCATCGAGGACGACATCCGGCAGGTTGCCCAGTGCGCTGTCGCCGCGGCGCAGGAAGGCCAGGATGCGTGCGCGGCTGTCCAGCTCTGGATGCGCCTCCGGATCATGCCCGGCGATGGCAAGCAGAGCGCGCAGCGCGGCGATCGGGTCCGGGTCGGGTTCGGCCCGCCAGCACTCGCTGGGATACGCATCGAGCAGCGCCAGCACGCCGACCTCGTGGCCGCGCCCACGCAGGTGCACCGCCATCGCCTGGGCGAGGATGCCGCCGACCGACCAGCCGAGCAGATGCACCGGCCCGGGCCGGCCCAATGCGAGGATCCGCTCCGCATAGTCGGCCGCCAGTGCTTCGATGCTCGCCGGCAGCGGCTGGTTGGGATCGAGCACCGGCGACTGCAGGCCCTGCACCTCACGCGCGGGTGAGAGTGCGCGGGCCAGGTCGCGGTAGTTCCAGGCGATGCCGCCGGCAGGATGGATCACATACAGCGGCGCGAGCGCGGCATCTCCGCTGGCCAGCCGGATCATCGGGGCGAGCCCATGGTCGGTGGCAGCCGGGGGTGCGTCGATACGGGCCGCGAGTGCGGCGACTGTCGGTGCGGCGAAGACCGCGCCCAGGCCCAGGTCACAACGCCACCGCTGCTGGATCGCCAGCAGCAGGTGCACGGCGCTCAGGGAGTCGCCGCCCAGGGCGAAGAAATCGGCATCGGCACTGACCGGCAGGCTCAGCCCCAGCGTCTCAGCGAACAGCGCCGCCAGCGCCTGCTCGGTCGCGGTGCTCGGCGCAACGCCCGAGCCAGACGCCTGCGCCGGTGCCGGCAACGCGGCGCGATCCAGTTTGCCGTTGGCCGTGACCGGCCAATGCTCCAGTTCCACGAAGGCAACGGGCACCATGTAGTCCGGCAGCCGGTTGGCCAGATGCCCCCGCAGCGTCTCCAGCGACGGGCCACCCGTGTTGAGGTAGGCCACCAGCCGCGGCTCGCCGGGGCGGTCTTCGCGCAGCAGCACTTCGGCGCGGGTGACGCCGGGTGCCGAACGCAGTGCGGCGTCGATTTCGCCGAGCTCGATGCGCAGGCCGCGCAGCTTGATCTGGTGATCGCTGCGACCGAGATATTCCACTGCCCCGTCTTCTCGCCAGCGCGCCACGTCGCCGGTGCGATACAGGCGTCCGCCGGCAACGAACGGATCGGGCAGGAAGCGCTCGGCGGTCAGATCGTCGCGCCCCAGGTAGCCGCGTGCCAGCTGCACACCGCCGAGATACAGATCGCCGGCGACGCCCGGCGGCAGCGGTTGCATGCCGGCCTCGAGCACGTACAGGCGGGTGTTCCAGACCGGATGGCCGATCGGCACCGGTGCGGAGGTGTCGTCCTGGCTGGCGGGCCAGAAGCTGACATCCACGGCTGCCTCGGTGGGACCATAAAGATTGTGCAGCTCGGCCTGGACCGTGGCATGGAAGCGGTCACGCAGCGCGGCGTCCAGTGCCTCGCCGCTGGTGAACACGCGGCGCAGCTGCAGCCCATGCGCGGCCGGGGCGGCCAGGAACGCGGCCAGCATCGACGGCACGAAATGCAGGGTGGTGATCGCGTGCTGGCGGATCAGTGCGGCCAATACCAGCGGATCGCGATGCGCCTCGGGCGGGGCCACCACCAGGGTGGCGCCGCTGATCAGCGGCAGGAAGAACTCCCACACCGAGACATCGAAAGTGGCCGGGGTTTTCTGCAGGATGCGGTCGTCGGCCTGGATCGCGTAATGCCCGCGCATCCACTCCAGGCGGTTGACGATGGCGCGGTGCTCGATAAGCACGCCCTTCGGTTCACCAGTGGAGCCGGAGGTATAGATGACATAGGCCGCATCGTCCGGCTGCGGCTCTGTGGTCAGCGCGGCGTCGTTGTGGCGCTGCCACTGGGCAGGGTCCAGCACCGGCGTCCCTGGGAACCGCGCGCGATCCTGCGCCAGCGCCAGCACGCAGATCGGCTGCGCCGAGCGCAGGATCCGGGCCAGGCGTTCGTCCGGATGGGCCAGGTCCACCGGGAGGTAGGCGCCACCGGCACGCAGCACCGCGACCAGCGCGATGATCAGTTCCAGCGAGCGCGGCAGCGCCACCACCACCCTCACCTCGCGGCCCACGCCCTGCGCCCGCAGCTGCAGGGCCAGCGCACGGCTGCGCTGCTCCAGCTCGGCGAAGCTCAGGCGATCCGCGCCGAACACCACCGCGGTGGCTGCCGGCGTCGCCGCCATCCGTGCGGTGATCAGTGCGGCCAGGCTGAGCTCGGGCACCGGATGCGCCGTGGCGTTGATGTCGTGCAGATAGCGCTGCGCTTCGGCGGGCGTGCACAGCGGCACCGAGGCGATCGTGCCGCCGGTGGCCTGTACGTCCAGCGCGGCCGACACGAAATGCAGCAGGCGCGCGGCATGCGCCTGCTGCTGTGCGGGGGTGTACAGCGTGGGATTGGCTTCGATCTCCAGATCGAGCACGGCCGTGCCATCCCCGCGGAAGCCGAGCGTCACGTCATCGACTGGACCGGTGGAGAGCACCTCGAGCGTCGCAGTGACGCCGGCCAGCTGCAGCGGCCGATAGAACGGCTGCACATTGACCAGCGGACCGTGCAGGCGGCGCTGGCCGCCGATCAGCCCGAGGTCGCGCCGCAGCTGCTCGCCCCGGTAGCGACCATGGCGCCGGCCACGCATCAGGCGCATGGCGATATCGCGCACATAGGCATCCACGGTGTCGTGCGTGGCCGCGACCCGCAGCGGCAGGACGTTCATCACCATCGCCGGGACGCGGGCGGAGACGCTGCCGAGGCGGCCCATGAAGGGCACGCCGATCACCGCCTCCGCTTCCCCACTGATCCGGCGGCAGTACTCTGCACCAAGCGCGGTCAGCAGGTCCGGCCAGGGCTGGCCGATCGCGGCTGCCGCCGCGTGCAGGCGCTCGCGCAGGGCAGTGTCGATCGGCTGCACGTGGCGCAGCGCATCCGCTGCGGCCGGCGCCATGCCCGCCTGCAGGCCGGTGGCGGCCGGCGCGCCGGCCATGGCCTCGCGCCAGTAAGCGGCATCGCGCGTGCGGCGCTCGCTGTCACGGTACTGGGTGTCTTCCTCAAGCACGGGCTGCAACGGTGCCACCGCCGCCTGCTGCGGATGACCTGCATACAGCGCGCAGACGCGCTCGGTCAGCAGGCCCATGCCGTAGCCATCGGTGGCCAGGTGATGCACGCGCAGGTACCAGACGCTGCGCGCCGGGCCCAGCAGGAACAGACGCTGTTGGCTGAGCCGATCGCGGGCAGGATCCACCGGGCTGAGCCGGTCGCGCTGCATGGCCTCGCGCGCGGCGGCGGCGGGGTCCGGCTGATCGGACAGATCCAGCACCTCCAACCTCGGTGTGTGCTGCGGGTCGATCCACTGGCCGGGCGCGCCCTGCGCGTCCTCGACGATGCGCAGGGCCAGCGCCTCCGCTTCCTGCGCGGCCTGATCGGCGGCACGCACGAAAGCCGCGACATCCAGCGCACCCTCGATCCAGACGGCGTGGGCGGTGTTGAACGCGGGATTGTCCGGGGCCAGCCGCTGGGCATACCACAGGCCCGCCTGGGCCTCGCTCAGCCAGCGGACGATGGGCCCGGCCGCGCCCGGCACCGCACGGGCATTCATGCGCTGGCCGCCGCCTCGGCCTGCAGCCGCTGCACCACGGTCCACCAGCCGCCCAGCGTGGCGTGTTCGGCCAGATGACTGAATTCCAGCGGGATGCCGGTGTTGCCCCAGGCCAGTACCAGGCCGAGTACGCGCATCGAATCCAGCCCCAGGTCCATCAGGTTCTCGTCGTCCCGGATGTCCTCGGGGGCTTCGCCGAGCATCCCGGCGACATCGGCGCGCATGCGCTCCAGGGTCAGTGCGGTCATGCCAGCCTCTCCAGCAGGTGATCGGTGGTCATCGGCACGCCACAGGTACGGGCGATCCAGTGCAGGGCCAGGTCATGGTCGGCCCGCGAGAAATCGGCGACCGCGTCGGCGGCGATGAAGCTCTCGATGTCGCGCTGGAAGCCCTCGGCGACCGTGGCGGTGCAGCCGATATGCGCGTAGACGCCGGTGACCAGCAACTGGTCGCGGCCACGCGCGCGCATCATGGTGTCCAGATTGCTGCGCTGGAACGCGCTGTAGCGGTGTTTGACCAGCACATGGTCGCCCTCCGCCGGGGCCACGGCCTCGATGATGGCTTCGTGTTCTTCGGTGGCGGACATGCCCGGGCCCCACAGATCGGCCTGCAGGCCACGGTCACGCCGGTCCTGGTGGCCGCGCTGGGCGGTGTAGAACACCGGGATGCCACGCGCACGGCAATGCGTGAGCAGGCGCGCGATGTTGGCGACGGCCGGGGCCAGCGGTGCCGCATCCGGCGCGAAGGCGGCCAGGAAGTAGCGCTGCATGTCATGCACCAGCAGCGCCACGCGTGCGGTGTCCGGTTGCCACGCGCCGCGCGGGGTGGGCAGCTCGGCCTGGGTCGGCAGCGGATACGGTTGGATCTTGGGCAGCGCCATCAGCGCGTTTCTCCTGTCTGTTGCATGAAACGTTCGCGCAGCTGGGCACGCAGTTCGCGACGGCTGATCTTGCCGACCGCGGTGGTGCCGAAAGCATCGACGAACACGATCTGGTCCGGCACTTTGAACGCGGCCAGGCCGCGGCTGCGGACCCAGGCCTTGAGGCTGGCGGCCCTGGTCGGCTCGCCCTGGGCAATGATGAAGGCGCAGCTGCGCTCACCCAGGTAGTCATCGGGGATCGAGACCACGGCGGCATCGAACACACTCGGGTGCGCCAGCAGGTGGTCCTCGATCTCTTCGGCGGAGATCTTTTCGCCGGCGCGGTTGATGTGGTCGCTGGCCCTGCCCTGCACCACCAGATAGCCGCCCGGCAGCCGCTGGACCATGTCGCCGGTGCGGTAGAAGCCATCTTCGGTGAAGGCACGCGCATTGGCGGCCGGATCGTTGTGGTAGCCGCGGATGGTATACGGGCCGCGGGTGAGCAGATGCCCGGTTTCACCTTCTGCGACCGGGTTGCCGTGGTCATCGACCACCAGCACCTCGTCATCTTCGCTGATCGGGCGCCCCTGGGTGGAGACGATGAGCTCGTCGCTGTCGTGCAGGCGCGTGTAGTTGACCAGGCCCTCGGCCATGCCGAACACCTGCTGCAGGGTGCAGCCCAGCCCGGCGATGACGCGGCGCGCCGCTTCCGGCACCAGCTTGGCGCCGCCGACCTGCACCACCTGCAGGCTGGAGAGATCGTGGGCTGTCGTCGCGGCGGCTTGGGCCCACAGCAGCGCCAGCGGCGGCACCAGGCCGACACAGGTGACCCGCTCGCGCGCGATCAAGGGAAACGCGGCGTCCGGGCCCGCACCGGGGCTGAGCACCACGCGTCCCCCGGCGTACAGCGTGCCGAAGAACCCGGGCGAGCTCATCGGGAAGTTGTGCGCGGCCGGCAGCGCGACCAGATAGACGCTGTCCCGGGTGATGCCGCAGATCGCGTTGCTGGCGCGGAACGAATACAGATAGTCATCGTGCGTGCGCGGGATCAGCTTGGACAGGCCGGTGCTGCCGCCGGAAATCTGCAGGAACGCGACCGACTGCGGGTCCGGATCGGCCGGCAGCTGTTCGAGGTCACCGGCCAGCGTATCGAGCGCGGTGAACCCGGCCGCGTCACCGGCGATGACGATGTGCTGCACGTCCGGCACCTGCGACTGCAGCTCGCGCGCCAGCGTGCGGTAGTCGAAGCCGTCATGGTTCGCGGCGGCGATGTACGCACTGGCGTCGGCCTTGCGCGCGAAATGCGTGACTTCGGTGATGCGGTGCGCGGGCAGCGCATACACGGGAATCAGGCCGGCACGGAACAGGCCACAGACCACGGTGACGAACTCGGGCACGTTGCCGAGCTGGACCACCACCCGGTCACCCGGTGCCAGTCCCTGGGCCAGCAGGCCGGCGCCGATGCGGCCGGCCTCCTGCCACAGCTGCGCATAGGTCAGGCGCGTATCGCCACCGACCACGGCGATGTCACCGGCGAAGCGCTCGGCGCGCTCGCGCAGGAAACCCGGGAAGGTCTCGCCGCGCCAGTGCCCGGCAGCGCGGTAACGCGCGACCAGGGCCGGTGGCCAGACCTGGCGCAGCGGCACCCGGGAGGAAGAGAAGGATGCGTTCATGGACAGCTCCCGCACATCAGAAAGAACGAACGTCATGGACGCCGAGCGCGGTCAGCAGGGCCATGAACTTGGCAGCCGTTTCGGCTACCTCGAGATCGGGGTGTGAGCCCGCGACGATGCCTGCCCCGGCATACAGGCGCACTTCAGTGCCCTGCACCCGTGCGCAGCGGATCGCCACGTACCAGTCGCCATCGCCCTGGGCATCGGTCCAGCCGACGGCGCCGGCGTAGAACCCCCGCGCGACCGGTTCGGCCTGGCGGATCAGCGCCAGCGCCTGCTGGCGCGGCGTACCGCACACCGCCGGGGTGGGATGCAGCAGCGCGACCAGGGCGGCCGAGGACAATGACGCGTCCTTCAACGTCCCATGGATGCGGGTACCGAGGTGCCACATGGTCGCGGTGGCATGCAGCGTCGGGCGCGGCTGCGCTTCGACGTGGTGGCACAGCGGGGCGAGCGCGGCAACGATGGCCTCGACCACATGGCGGTGCTCGTCATGATCCTTGGCCGAGGCCAGCAGCATTTCGGCGGCGCGCGCATCTTCGGCCGGATCGGCCGAACGACGGGCCGAGCCTGCGAGGGGGTGCGACAGCACGCGGTCACCGCGCTTGGAGACCAGCAGTTCCGGGGTGGCACCGACCAGCCAGGCCGGGTCGGCCGCGCCCGCGGCGGGCACCGGCACCACGTAGGTGGCCACGCTGGGATCCTTGCCCAGGCGCGCGGCCAGCACGCGCGGATGCAGCGGCTGCGCGGTGGTGACGCGCAGGCTGCGGGCGAGCACGACTTTCTCCAGCGGACTGTCGCTGCGCTGCAGTTCGGTGACGGCCGTTGCCACTGCCTGCGCATACGCATCCGCAGACGGTTCAGCGACCACATCACCGACCAGCGTCGGCGTTTCCACACGAACCACTGCGGTCTGCCCAGACATCTGGTCCGGCTGATACAGCGCATCGCCCTGCTCGGGATCGAACGGCACCGCACCCACCAGCAAGCGCGGGCCGGAGCGCGGCGCGGCGAAGAACGCAGCGACGCGCTCGGCCAGTGTGGCGGTGCCGCCGGACGGCAGCCGCGCGCGCACACCCTGCGCTTCCATCGCCTGCTGCGGGCTGCGCAGCAGGAAGTACGGCGCATCGGCGGCGTCGATGGCGGTGGTGTCGCTCATCTCTTCAGTTGTTCCGCGGGCGAGCATCTCGTTCATGCCGCACCCCGCTCGCGGTGCGCCGCTGCAGAGATGGCCAGGATGAGCAGCACCACGCCGACCAGCAGGTACGGCGCGCTCGGCGACCAGCGGTACAGCAGCGTGCCGATCATCGGCCCGACCACCATGCCCATGCCCTGCACCGACGCGACCGTGCCCGCGGCGGCGCCCTGCTCGTGAGCCTCCACCGAATCGGCGGCCAGCGCCTGGAAATTGGGGAACACGAAGCCCATGCCGAACGCCGCGAACGCATAGCTGGCCAGCAGCTGCCACGGCACGCTGACCAGCGCGACCGACGCAAAGCCCAACCCGGAGATCAGTGCGCCGACCAGGATCCAGCGCGTCGGGCGGATGTCCTTGAGCTTCATCACCAGGCCCTGCGCGAAGATCAGGCCCACGCCGACGGCAGTCAGGGCCAGCCCGGCCATGCGCGCGCCGTCTGCCGGCGACAGGCGCAGGCGGTCGATCGCGAAGAAGCCGACCGTCACCTGCGCGATGGTGACCGAGATCATCGCGGCGAACACCGCCAGCAACGGCAGGCGCAGGCGTGCATCGCCCAGCCCGAGCGTCGGCTTGGGGCCGGTATGCGTCGGCGCGACGGGAGGCGTATTCGGCAACCGCCACCAGATCATCAGCAGCGACAGCAACGGCAACAACGCCGCCACATAGAGTGTGAGCGAGAGATTCTTGTAAGCGATCCAACCGGCGGCGGCCGGGCCCAGCACCATGCCCAGTGCGTTGGCGGTGCCGAGCTTGGCCATGACGCTGCCGCGCTGCCCCGGGGCCGCCTGATCGGCAATGATGGCCGCGGCGGTCGGCGGCACGGCGGCATAGAACAGCCCGACCAGGGCACGCGTGCCGACCAGGACCAGCACGGAGAGCCAGATCGCCGGCGGTGAGGTCAGCGCCACATCGACGAACACCGCCAGCGCCACATAGATCACGGCATAGGCCGCCAGTGCGATCAACAGCACGCGCTTGCGGCCGATGCGATCGCTGAGCGCGCCCCAGCGCCGTGCCGACAGCATCCACAACACACCCGCCGCGGTGACCGACAGGCCGGCGTGCCACTCGGCCAAGCCCAGCACCCGCACCACCGGGCCGATCACGGACACGAACGCCATCATCGCCATGGTGCCGAGCAAGGCGCCGGATACGAGGGCGGGCAAACCGGAAACGACAGGACGTGAAGACATTGAACACCACAGCCAATAAGAAGTTGAACCACAACGCATCACCGCCCTGTGATCCATCAAATGATAACGGCTCGCATTTGCGTTTGATAGTGCAGGCTGTACCGGATGTTCATCTCCCCTGCGCTCTACCCCTGCGACAAAAAAGCACCACATCTTCGGTTGACGATCCACTCGCACCCCACTATGTTGTGTCCATCGGCTCCCCGCTTCCGCCAGGCCCGGTGCACCGTCCCGACGCCGCGTTGCTCTTCAACGCCCCGTCGTACCACCTGACCGGCGCCTGGAAGCAAGGCCCGTCGCCACCGATGTGAGCCTCTGGCGACGTATTCCTGCACACGCAGGGCCTGCCCACCCAACACGCCTTCTGTCCGGCTGCCGCTCGGCTCTGCCGCGCCGCCTGCTGGGCACTGCGCCATGCAAGGAGATCGCATGAACATCGACGACACCGTCGCCTCGACCCTCACCCCGCCCACCGACACCGCCTTTGATGCGGCCGCCGTCAATGAAACGCTGTGGATCACCAAGGAAGGCGGCAACCGGCGCATGCCGTTCGACCAGGGGCGGCTGGAGCGGACCGTGCACAGCGTGCACGCCGAGTTCCCGCAGCTGGACGTGGCCGACTACCTGCGCAGCGTGCTCGGGCAGATCGCGCGCCGGCAACAGCTCAGCGCCGATGAGATGGTGGATCTGCTGATCCGCGAGGCGGAATCGCGCATCGATCTCACCGCGCCGGACTGGGAACACTTCGCCGCCCGGCTCTACCTGCGCCGCCTGTACAAGCGCGCCAGCAAGAACCGCTTCTACGATGCCACGCTGAAGTACGGTTCCTATGTGGGTCTGCAGGAGAGCCTGGCCGACCGTAACGTGTACTCGATCGACATCCTCAAGGCCTATTCCAAGGACGAACTGGAGGAAGCCGGGCAGATGATCGAGCCCGAGCGCGACACCCTGTTCGCCTACAACGGCCTGTATCTGCTGGCCACCCGTTATCTCGCCACCGACCACTCGCGTGCTGTGTACGAGCTGCCGCAGGAACGCTGGCTGACCATCGCGCTGTACCTGATGCAGCACGAGCACGAGCACGGCGAGCGCTCACGGCGGCGGCGCATGCTGCTGGTGCGCGAGGCGTACTGGGCGCTGTCCAACCTGTACATGACGGTGGCGACGCCGACGCTTGCCAATGCCGGCAAGGTGGGCGGCCAGCTGTCGTCGTGCTTCATCGATACGGTGGACGACAGCCTGCAGGGCATCTACGACTCCAACACCGACGTGGCGCGCGTCTCCAAGCACGGCGGTGGCGTGGGCGCCTACCTGGGCTATGTGCGCTCGGCCGGCTCTTCGATCCGAGGCGTGGCCAATTCCTCCGGCGGCGTCGTGCCGTGGATCAAGCAGCTCAACAACACCGCGGTGAGCGTGGATCAGCTGGGCCAGCGCAAGGGCGCGATCGCGGTGTACCTGGATGTCTGGCACCGCGACATCGAGGCCTTCCTCGATCTGCGTCTGAACAACGGCGACCAGCGCCTGCGCGCGCACGATGTGCTCACCTCGGTGTGCCTGCCGGACCTGTTCATGGAGGCGGTCGAGCGGCGGGGTGACTGGTATCTGTTCGATCCGTATGAGGTGAAGCGGATCAAGGGTTGGTACCTGCAGGACTTCCACGATGAGCAGCGCGGCCAGGGCAGCTTCCGTGAGAAGTACGAGGAGGTGGTGGCCGATGAGCGGATCAGCCGGCGCACGATCAAGGCAATCGACCTGTTCAAGCGGATCATGGTCAGCCAGCTGGAGACCGGCAATCCCTTCATGTTCTACCGGGATGAAGTGAACCGGATGAACCCGAACAAGCATGCCGGCAGCATCTACTCCAGCAACCTGTGCACGGAGATCCTGCAGAACATGAGCCCCACCCGCATGATCCAGGAGATGATCAGCGGCGACCAGATCGTGACGACCAAACAGGCCGGCGATTTCGTGGTGTGCAACCTGTCCTCGATCAACCTGGGCCGCGCAGTGAAGGCTGCCCCGGACCTGCTGACCACCGACGTGCTGGAGCGCCTGGTGCCGATCCAGGTGCGGATGCTGGACAACGTGATCGACCTCAACCAGCTGCCGGTGCCGCAGGCGACCATCACCAACCGCAAGTACCGCGCGATCGGCCTGGGCACGTTCGGCTGGCACCACCTGCTTGCCCTGCAGCAGATCGAGTGGAACTCGACCCAGGCCGAGGACTATGCGGACAGCCTGTACGAGCGCATCAACTACCTGACCATCCAGGCGAGCATGACGTTGGCCAAGGAGAAGGGGCGCTACAGCGCCTTCGTCGGCAGCGACTGGCAGAACGGCGAGTACTTCCGCGCCCGTGGCTACGACAGCCCGGCCTGGCGCGAACTGGCGGCGCAGGTGGGGGTCAACGGCCTGCGCAATGGCTGGCTGATGGCGGTCGCGCCGAACATGAGCACCGCCCAGATCGCCGGCTCCACGGCGTCGATCGACCCGGTCTACGGCGCGTTCTACTACGAAGAAAAGAAGGACTTCCGCCGCCCGGTCGCCGCACCGGGGCTGCCGCTGGACACCTACCCGTACTACGAGAAAGGCGCGTACCGGGTCGACCAGTTCGCCAGCATCCGCCAGAACGCCCGCCGCCAGCGCCATGTGGACCAGTCGATCAGCTTCAACCTCTACGTGCCCAGCACCATCCGCGCCAGCACCCTGCTCGCGCTGCACATGAGTGCCTGGCGCGAAGGCCTGAAGACGACCTATTACGTGCGCTCGAACGACATCGACATTAGCGAGTGCGAATGGTGCAGCAGCTGACCCGGTCAGCCCGGTAGCTGACGACGTTTGGTCGTAAGCACCTTGACCGGTTGTGCCGGCCGCTGGCCGGCAACCCAGCACCCCCGCATCGCCCGCAAAGAACCAAGGACACACCCCATGGCCATCCCCCTCGAACGCATCAAGATCCTCGAACCGCGCCACCCCAACCGCTCCACCGGCATCATCAACGGCCGCACCAGCGGCATCCTCAACTGGAACGACATCCCCTACCCGTCCTTCTATCGGGCATACAAGGAGCTCTCGACCAACTTCTGGATTCCCGACGAAGTCGACATGAAGGGCGACGCGCGCCAGTACGGTGAGCTCAACGCCCGCGAGAAGAACGCCTACGACTCCATCATCGGCCTGCTCGCCACGCTGGACTCGCCGCAGACGCGCTTCATCTACAACGTCGCCGAGTACATCACCGATCCCGCCGCGCACGCCAACGCCGCGATCATCGGCCAGCAGGAAGTGATCCACAACGAGAGCTACAGCTACGTGCTGGCCTCGATCGCCGGTCTGGCCGACCAGAACCGCGTATTCGAGATCGCCCGCACCCACCCGACCATCCTCGCCCGCAACGCGCCGATCATGCAGTCCTACGACGACTTCATGCGCGAGAAGACCGCCGAGACGCTGATCCGTGCGCTGATCCAGTCCTCGATCCTGGAAGGGATCAACTTCTATTCCGGGTTCGCGTTCTTCTACAACCTGGTCCGCCAGAACCGCATGACCGGCACCGGCAAGATCATCAGCTTCATCAACCGCGACGAGCTGGCCCACACCAAGTTCATCAGCGAACTGATCCGCGCGATCATCGGCGAGAACCCGGCCCTGCAGGGCGAGCAGCTGACCGCGTACGTGCATGAAGCCTTCGAGCACGCCATCCAGCTGGAGACGCGCTGGACCGGTGAAGTGCTCGACGGCATCGACGGCATCGACGTGGACGAGATGATCCGCTACGTGAAATACCGCGCCAACAAGATGGCCGGCATGCTCGGCATCGAGAAGCTGTACAGCGAGACCAACGTCAACGTGATGCCGTGGATCAAGGCGTACGCCGACAATTTCACCGAAACCAAGACCGACTTCTTCGAGATGCGCAACGCCAGCTACAAGAAGACCAATTCGGACAATGGCTTCGACGATCTGTAAGGCGCCCGGGCAGATGCAGATCCTGCTGGCGTTCGCCTCGCTGAGCGGCAACACCCGCGAGGTGGCGACGCTGATCCGGGCGCATTGCGAAGCGCTGGGGCATCACGTGGACTGGCTCGACGTCGATGCCGGCGACGTGGCCGCCGTACTGGCGGACGCGGCACCCACCCTGTGCCTGCTCGGTTCCTGGACCGACAACGCCGGGCGTACCCCGGCGGAAATGAAGGACTGCGTGGCCGCGCTGCGCGACCGCTTCGGGTTGCCGCTGCCCTTTCCGGTGGCGGTGTTCGGCACCGGCGAGACCCAATGGGGCGAGGAGTACTACTGCGGCGCCGCGCATCGGCTGGCGCGGTTCTTCACCTCGCCCTGCCCGGTGCTCGAAATCGAGCAGATGCCGCAGGGCGCCGAGGATACCCACGCCATCCACCACTGGACCGACACCGTGTTGGCCCCTACCACGAGCACGACGACATGCTGACCCTGCACGCCCAGACCCCCGAGGATTACCACGCCGCCCTGCGCGAACATCCCGCCCTGCTGGTGGACTTCCACAAGGACGACTGCCCGGGATGCCGGATGCTGGAGATGTCGCTGGCAAGTGTTGCCGGCGCGATTCAAGACGCTGGCATGACCCTGCTGAAGGTGAGACTCGAAACGGTTGGAGAGGGATTGTTCCGCGAGCTCGGGCTGCGCCAGACCCCCACGTTGCTGGTGGTCCGCGACGGTCACGAAACCGCGCGGCTGGCGGGATTCCAGTCACCGAAGCAGATTCTTGGCGTGCTCGGCGTTGGGTGACTGTCAAGCCCGGCTCGACCCTGCGCGATGGCAGGGCCGAGCCGAACGGCGTTACCAGTCGTACTGCAGCTGCAGCCGCGCGTAGCGCGGATTGGTGTAGTACTTGGCCTTCTCGTGATTGAAGAAGTCCGTGATGGTTCCCGTGGAATCGACGCTGTATTTCGTCTCGTACACCTGCAAGGGCTTGATCGAATTGAACAGGTTCAGCACCGAGAACTGAACACTCAAGCCCTTCAGCGCTGAAGGTCGATAGATCACGGTGGGATCGAGGCTGGCGACCCAGGGCGTGCGACCGCTGCTGCCCAGACCAACGACTTCATCAATGTCGGCATTGCAGGTGTGGAACACGCCCGCATAGCCATACTCGGTCCCGAATGTGCCATAGCCGCCCCCCAGGCAGGTGATCGGCGTGCCGGACTGTACGAGCAGATTGGCACCGACCTGCCACTGATCCGTCAGGTCGTACGACCCATACAGTTTGAAGCTGTGACGACGATCATTGAAGAGATAGCCGTCCGCGCCGTACATCAACTCTTTGAAGTCGAAGTCCGACGTTGTGCCGGTGTCGTCCTGCCCATTGGTACTCTTCACCAAGCCTTCGTAGTTGCCGTGCAGCTTGGCCCAGGTGTAGTTCACGCTGGCATACCAGCGCTCGCCCTGTCGGTCCGCAGAAAGAGACAGGGCCCGATAGCTGCGCGTTGCCTTCGGACCTAGTTCTTCCCCGGGAACGGTGATGTCATCCGGCTTGCCATCGCCATCGACATCGATGCTCAGCCTCAGGTCGTCGCCCGGGTTGTAGATCCAACAGCCCGGTATGCCCGATGGCACCTCCCACGGACTGTCCCAGTTGGATAGGTCGTAGCCGGCATCCTTGGCAGCGTTGTACAGGGAGCGCGCGTCGCAGGTATCGTCGATGACGTTGTTGATCCGTCGGTAGGTCACCTTCGCGCCCAGGGTCCAGCCATCAACCCACGGGTTTGAGGACTGGATGCGATGCTCGTAACCCAGGATCGCCTCATCCTGCGTGTAGGGCTTCAAGCCTTTGGAAGCGACTGCCTTTGGGTCGGGCGCCGAGCCATCTGCGCCGTTGATGACGCTGTCCCTGCTGCCCCCCTGGTAGGACCCGGTGATGTTGGGCTTGCCAGTGACCGGGTCATAGCCATCGTAGGTGAAGAACTCATCGGTGTAATAGGATGCCGACGCTGCTCGCAGCGACACATTTGCTGCGATGGGCAGCGAGTATCGCCCAAGCGAGCCAAACAGCTTGCTGTTGCCGTCGCCCATCACATTCCATGCAAAGCCGCCGCGCGGCTGCCAGATGTTGTCCTGCTTCACGAAGGAGACACCATCGCTGTTCCGGTTGTCGAACGAATCGTTACGAAGGCCGGCGTAGAGCATGAACACATCATTGATCTGCCAGTGATCTTCAAGGTACCAGGAGCGCTGTTTGATCCCGATGGTGCCACCGGTCCGGAAATTGGTCTTCCGGGCGAAATTCTCGTAGAGGCGCCAGTAGGCACCGCTGGAGTACGCAGTACCTTGGCGGGAATTCCACTCATCGTTGCTGTACCCGAATCCCAGCCGATGCTCTGCCAGTTGCCAGGTGAGATCCACCATGGCACTGGTCCGCTCATTGGTCCCATTCTTGATGTCGATCTGGCTGGTGACCGCGCAGCCCACCCGCTTGCCAAGCACGTTATCGACCACGTAGGGGCAATCCCCATCGGGGCTGGATATAT
This sequence comes from Stenotrophomonas sp. TWI700, assembly GCF_039673645.1. Lineage (NCBI taxonomy): Bacteria > Pseudomonadati > Pseudomonadota > Gammaproteobacteria > Lysobacterales > Lysobacteraceae > Stenotrophomonas > Stenotrophomonas sp. TWI700. The sequence continues at coordinate 421,269 of NZ_JBDJMB010000001.1, forward strand.
CGCCGTCATAGTCCGAGCGCCTTCCGCTCGGACTGATCGTGTAATCGGCGTTCTTGTTGCGCATCTGACCGTAGCGGACGCTGGCCGTCAGCGCGTCACTGAGATAGCTCGTCCATTGCAGGATATGCGTCGTGCCGTCGCGCTCGCGGTAGAGCCGGCCCAGGTAGTCCTTCTTGGTGGCTTCGGCGCCCGGCTCATCGCTCTCGTAGGCAGCAGTGTAGTTGTCGTAATGGTAGCGGCGACGGTTGCCGAAGCCGGTGTACTCAAGGTGGTTGTCCTCATTGAGATACCAGTCCAGCTTGATCAGCCAGTAGGGATCCTTGGAGGTGTATTCCTCCGCAGTGGTTGAGAGCGACGAGGGTGGACGAGGCTTGGTCGGGTCCTGGGGCGACCGCGGCCCGCTGCCCGTTCGCCCGCCGTAGGTTTCGCGATCGGAGCGACTCATGCTCCCCAACGCGAACACAAACAGCTTGTCCTGGATCAATGGGCCGCCTACCCACGCAGAGGCGACGTCGCTGTTCCGGCTGTTCTTGTCGTAAGAGCGCAGCAATGTGCCGTCTGCGCGCAGGGTGTCCGGCTCATTGCTCCGCCATGCATCCGGAGCCGTGGTCCAGCTGAAGCCGCCCTTCCATTCATTGGTACCGCGTTTGACGTTGACGCTGGTCACGCCCCCGGTGGAGAAACCATAGCGGGCACCATAGCCGCCGGTCTGGACGTCCAGCTGGTCAATCGCCTGGAAAGGGACTTCGGAGAAGCTGAGGCTGTCGAACAGGTTGGTTACGTTGAAACCGTTGACGTAGTAGCTGTTCTCGGCGGCCGATGCGCCGCCGAACGAGGCGGGGCCGAAGTAGCCGCTGCTCGCCACCGTGCCGGGCGTGAGCAGAGAGACGCTGGTGATGTCGCGACCAACGGGCAATGCGTTCAGTTGTTCGGCTGTGAACGTCGTCCTGGACTCGACACTTCCCAGATCGATCGTCGCCCCCAGCTGGGCGCGAACGTTGACCGTATCCAGCGTTGCCGCACGACCCATGTCCGCACTGGTGGTCTGGCCCGCAATCACCGTGACCACGAGGGTGCGTGCAGCGCCATTGGTGCCGGTTGCCTCGACCTCATACCGACCTGCACCCAGCGCACCGATACGGAACCTGCCGTCAGCGCTGATCACACTCTCGCGCGTCACACCCGAGTCCAGGTTGCGGACACGCACCTCGCCACCCGTGAATTCGGGAGCGAGACCGCTGATGTCACCTACTGTGCTCTGTGCAAATGCCTGCGCGCTCAGCAGCGATGAGGTGAGCAGGAGCATGCGCAGGCCTTTCCTGCGGGCAACATGATCAGGGATAAGGGACGTAACGTGCATTGATGCCTCCATGGGTGTCCAGCCGAAGCTGGTCAAGGGGGCATGAACGTAGACCTCTCTGTCCTGTACGCGCGCGATGGTTCGATTGATAGATGCGATGCTGTGATCGTCGTTTGAAAATCGCCCTGGTTTCAGCCGGCACCCGTGACGACAGACTCATTGCGATTGCGACGTCGCGCATTCCTCCCGTCGTCGCTGCTGCGTCGCCGCATCTCTGCGCAGGATGTCAGGCGTCGCGTTCAACCAGTCTTCGAGACAACAGATGGTCAACCACTGGATGACCGCCCTTCAATGCTGCGGACGCGCGCGCTTCACTTCCTCCTTGCGATCGGCGCCGACAACAGTCCACGACGCTTGAACCACCATTCCAGCGGCAGCGTGACCAGCGGCGGTACCGCCGCGGCCAGCGCCAGCAGTGCCGCCCACCAGGGCCAGCGCAGACGGATGGCGGCGAGCACCGACACAACGACGTAGACCATGAAGGCCACGCCGTGCACGGGCCCGAAGATCTTGACCCCGACCGGCGTCGGATCGGCCGCCTGGTACTTGAAGTACATGCCGATCAACAGGCCGGCCCAGGTCAAGGCTTCAATGAAGGCGACCGTGGCGAATACGCGGCCCATGGGGCTGATTGGCGACGCATGCTTCACGAGGGGCTCGGGTCGTAACGGAAAGGACCCGCATCATAGCCAGTGACGGCGAGTGATGCGAATCATTCTCAGTTCAGACAAACATGCCGCCCGATGCCTCCACCCGCTGCGCGTTGACCCATGCGGTCTGCGGCGACAGCAGTGCGACCGCCACCGGGCCGATGTCATCGGGCTTGCCCGGCCGGCCCATCGCGGTGATCGAGGACACCATCGCGTTGACCTGCGCATCGTCGCGCACGCGGCCGCCACCGAAGTCGGTTTCGATCGCGCCCGGCGCGAGTGTGTTGGCGCTGATGCCACGTGCGCCAAGCTCCTTCGCAAGGTAGCGGGTGAACACTTCGATGCCGCCCTTCATCATCGCGTAGGCCGAGCTGCCCGGCAGGGAGAAGCGCGCCAGTCCGCTGGAGACGTTGAGGATGCGGCCGCCGTCGGCGAGCAGCGGCAACAACGCCTGCGTCAGGAAGTACGGGCCCTTCAGATGCACGGCGACCAGTGCGTCGAACTGCGCGACCGTGGTGTCGGCAATCATCGCGTGCAGCCCTTCGCCGGCGTTGTTGAGCAGACCCTGCAGGTGGGTCTCGCCCCACCCGTCCAGCACGGTGCGGACCTGGCCGGCGAAGGCAGCAAACCCGTCGCTGTCGGCCATGTCGAGCGGAACGGCCGCAGCGCGACGCCCCAGCGCCTCGATCTGGGTGACAACTTGCTGGGCGGCCTCGGCCTGGCTGCGGTAGGTGAGCACGATGTCCGCGCCATCGGCGGCCAGCGCGAGGGCGGCATTGCGGCCGAGGCCACGGCTGCCGCCGGTGATCAGAACGATTCGGTGTGCGTTGCGCATGTCAGTCACCTGCTTGGATAAGGAAGGCCAGCGTATTGGCATTGCAGACCGGCATAAATCAGCGGATGCTGATTTGACTGTCCATACTTCGCGAACAATCCATGGATCGCCTCGATCAACTGCGCTGCTTCCTGCGGGTCGCCGAACTGGGCTCGTTCACCGGCGCGGCCGACAGCCTCGGCCTGCCCAAGGCCAGTGTGTCCCTCGCCGTGCAACGGCTGGAAGCGGAAGTGGGCGTGCAGCTGCTGCACCGGACCACGCGCCGGGTGCAGCTGACCGCCGATGGCGCCCAGTTCCAGGCGCGCGCGCACGATCTGCTGCACGAGATGGACGACCTGCAGGGCATGTTCCGGATCGATACCAGCCAGTTGAAGGGCCGCCTGCGCGTGGACATGTCCAGTGGGCTGGCCAGGCAACTGGTGATTCCGCAGCTGCCGGATTTCCTGGCCCGGCATCCGGGGGTGGAGATCGAGCTGAGCGGTACCGATCGCCGGGTTGATCTGATCCGCGAAGGCTTCGACTGCGTGCTGCGGGTCGGCCCGCTGGATGACAACACGCTGGTCGCCCGCCCGCTCGGGCATCTGCCGATCATCAACTGCGCCAGCCCGGCGTATCTGGCCGCGCGCGGTACACCCACGACGCTGGACGACCTGGCCGGCCACGCCCTGATCCACTACGTCGGCACTTTGGGCCAGCGCTCGCCCGGGTTCGAGTACCCCGACGGTGAGGTCTATCGCAGCCTGCCGATGGGGGGCGCGGTGACGGTCAACAGCGGCGATGGATACACCGCGGCGGCGCTGGCCGGGCTGGGCATCATCCAGGTGCCACGACTGGGCGTCCGCCAGGCCCTGGCGGCGGGCACGCTGGTGGAGATTCTCACCGGGGTGAAGGCCGAGCCCATGCCGGTCACGCTGCTGTATGCCCAGCGCCGTCATCTGCCGCGCCGGGTGGCCGCGTTCATGGACTGGGCGGCGGCGGTGATCCGGCCGGAGCTGTTGCCGATGGCATGAGCGGGAGGACGGGTGCCAGCTGAACGATCCAGCACATATCGGCATATACGTGCATATTTAAGCAGACAACGCGGCAGAATCTGCTACAGTGCGGAGCACATACAGGCACTCAAACGCACATATCTGCACATTCATGCAGGCTGGTGCGCTGCCTCCGCCCTGACCCGAGGTTACCCATGACCACCCAGGACGCCCTGCCGGGCGAACGCCAACAGACCATCCTGCGCCTGCTGCGCGAACACGGCCGCGTGATGTCGGCGCAGCTCGCCGTCGAACTGCAGGTCTCGGAAGACTCGATCCGCCGCGACCTGCGCGAGCTGGCCGCACAGGGCCTGTGCCGCAAGGTGCATGGCGGTGCGCTGCCGGCGACGCCGACGTTCCCGGCGCTGGCCGAGCGCCACGAAAAGGACCACGAGCGCAAGCGCGCCCTGGCGCGGATCGCGGCCGCCCAGGTGCTGCCCGGCGAGCTGGTCTTCCTCGACGCCGGCTCGACCAATACGGTGATCGCCACCTGCCTGTCCGAGCATCAGGGCATTCGCGTGGTGACCAACGCCCCGGATATCGCGCTGGCGTTGATGAGCCGCCCGGGCATCGAGGTCACGCTGATCGGCGGCCGCATGGACCCGCGCATCGGCGCGACCGTGGGCGCGCAGGCACTGGACGCGATCCGTGCATTGCGCGTGGACGTGTGCTTTGTCGGCACCTGCGCGGTGGATGCCGAGGCGGGCATCTGGGCCGTGGATGGCGAGGAGGCGACACTCAAGCGCGCCCTGATTGCCGCCAGCAGCCGCTGCGTGGTCGTCGCCACCAACGACAAGCTGGGCGCGCAGGCCGCGCACCGGATCGGCGATGTGGACCAGATCGACCTGCTGGTCGTGGAAGCGGACGCGCCAGCGGCACAGGTCGCGGCGTTCGAGCGCCGCGGTGTCTCCCTCCAGCACGCCGCGCAGCACTGAGGTCCGGACTCCATGTCGACGCGTTCTGCTTCTTCGTCCCTCCTCGCCCGTGGCCAGCAGCACGCCACCCGCGCCGCCTTCTTCCTGCCCGGCTTCGCCACCGCCGCCTGGGCGCCGCTGGTACCGTTCGCCAAGAACCGCACGGGCCTGGATGAAGGCTCGCTGGGCCTGGTGCTGCTGTGCCTGGGCGCCGGTTCGCTGCTGGCGATGCCGATCGCCGGGATGCTCGCCGCACGCCACGGCTGCCGTGCGGTGATGATCGCCACGCTGGTGATGGTGATCGCCACCCTGCCCCTGCTGGCCATCGCCCCCTCGCCGCTGACGTTGGGCGCGGTGCTGTTCGTGTTCGGTGCGGGCGTCGGCGCCTGCGATTGCGTGATGAACATGCAGGCGATCATGGTCGAGCGCGACAGCGGCCGGCCGATGATGTCCGGCTTCCACGCCTTCTACAGCATCGGCGGCGCGGTCGGTGCCGGCGCGATGACCGGCCTGCTCGCGGTCCACCTGCCGCCGTGGCTGGTGTGCCTGCTGGCCTCGGCGGTGATGGCCGCACTGCTGGCGATCTCGCTGCCGTACTGGCGGACCGACAAGGCCCCCGGTGATGCGCCGATGTTCGCGGTGCCGCACGGAGTGGTGCTGGCGATCGGCGTGCTGTGTTTCGTGGCGTTCCTGGCCGAGGGCTCGGTGCTCGACTGGAGCGCGGTGTTCCTGCATGAAGTGCAGCAGGTCGACCCCTCCCGCGCCGGCCTGGGGTATCTGGCCTTCGCCATCGCGATGACCGTGACCCGGCTGGTCGGTGACAGCGTGGTGGCCCGGCTCGGCCGCCACCGTTCGATCCTGATCGGCAGCCTGGTGGCGGCGTCGGGCTTCGCCCTGGCGACGTTTGCGACCTGGATGCCGCTGGCCCTGTGCGGCTATGCGTTGGTCGGCCTCGGCTGCGCGAACATCGTCCCGGCGCTGTTCTCGATGGCGGGCAACCAGAAGGTCATGCCGGAAAGCCTGGCGATCCCGGCGATCACCACACTCGGCTATGCAGGCGTGTTGGCCGGCCCGGCGCTGATCGGTTTCGTTGCGCAGGCAAGCAGTCTGGTGTTCGCCTTCAGTGCGATGGCGGTGACGCTGGTGCTGGTGGGGCTATGCGCGCGGTGGGTAAAGGCCTGACGGGCGTGCCGGACGATGGCGTTACCATCGGTCCACTGCCCACCGGATGCGCACCATGACGGCCCTGCCCTTCGATCCCCGCCCGCGCCGTGCGGCCTTCCGCGCACTGCATGAGGACGGTTGCTTCGTGCTGCCCAATCCGTGGGATGCCGGCAGCGCACGCTATCTGCACAGCCTCGGCTTCCAGGCGCTGGCCTCGACCAGCTCCGGCTATGCGTGGAGCCAGGCGCAGGCCGATGGCACGCTGACCCTGGACGAAACGCTCGCGCATCTGCACAGCCTGGCCGCCGCGACCCCGCTCCCGTTGAATGCCGATTTCGGCGATGGCTTTGGCACGCTGGAGGATGTCGGCGGCAACGTCACCCGCGCCATCGCCACCGGGGTGGCGGGCATTTCCATCGAAGACGCCGGCACCGATCCCGCCCATCCGCTGCGCACGCTGGAGGATGCCGTCGCACGGGTACGGGCTGCACGCCGTGCGATCGACGCATCCGGCGAGGACGTGCTGCTGATCGGCCGCGCCGAGAACTTCTTCGTCGGCCGCCCCGACCTGGACGATGCGATCACCCGCCTGCGGGCCTATGCCGACGCCGGCGCGGACTGTCTGTACGCGCCGGGCATCAGCACCCGCGAACAGATCGGCCGTCGTGGCTGCGGTGGCGCCGCGTCCGGTCAACCTGCTGGTCGGCAGCGCACTGTCCTTCACCCTGCAGGACATCGCCGGCATGGGCGTGCGCCGGGTCAGCGTGGGCGGTGCGATGGCGCGCACCGCCTGGGGCGGGATGATGCGCGCCTCGCAGTTGCTGATGGACGAGGGCCGCTTCGACGGATTCGCCGACGCGGCCTCCGGGGCGGTGTTGAATCAGTTGTTCCGCTGATCCCTCGCACATCGCCATGTGTGTTTGCCGGGCCGTAAACGACATTCGGTCCAACCACTGAATGGCTGGCGAAGCTACAGCTAATGGATGACGCGGCCTAACCGACGCACGGCGAGTGTATGTTGTGCCAAGCCGAACCTACAATGCTGTTTGACGTGCAGCGAGCCAGCTGAATCTTCCGGATATCCGGGCATCCATGTGCGAAAACGTCCAGCGCGGATGCCGAGCACTGATCTGATTGCGCAAACGCACAAAAACCACAGCCTGCGAGATGGATTAACGCAACCAAGAGCTAATGCCATGCCGGACACGATGAAATCCATCGAACTATTCATTAACGTAAGCAGATGAGGAAGCTCTTTCAACATCGATCAAGAAGCAGGAAACTCATAAAATGAACAATACGGCCATGCCAACCACTGAAGAACTACCTTTTCTTTTAGGCCTACCCGTCACCAATACAAAAATACAAGACTTTCTTTCCATCATCAACCTTCCCCACCATGTTGAAATTGAACCCGGGGATGATCAAGTGTTCGTCTGCGAGCACAATCTAGGCATTGAATTAATTTTCGAAGATGAAAAAAATATAAGAAAAAAACTTCACAGCTACAAAGACGGCGAACTGGTTCTGAGCTGCATCAGATTTTACGCCAACCACGAAGGCGACATGCACCCTTACACCGGAAAACTACCGTTTGGAATAACCAACGGCATGCGGGAAGAAGACATAAAAGAAATATTAGGCGAACCATCCTTCCAGAATAGCGACCTTGGTACGATGCGCTGGGACACTCCGACTATTTCCACCGCCGTTAGAACTGAAAAAAATAAGGGCTCTCTACGCGATATGTCCATTCTACTTTGGCCATAGATTGAGTCATCCCTGCCTGACTTCATAAAGAAGAATCGCGAGCCAACCGGAACGAAAATGACCGACTTTAATCCCGTTTCGATACTAAATATAGGCACCGACTCACCAACCATAGAACACATGCTTGACACCCTCGAAACATGCCGCAGGCCTCGAATCACACGCAACGACGATAGGAAATGGTTTGACTGGCTACTTATACGCCGCAAAGGTATCGAGCTGGGCTTTGTTAACAAATCCTACTTCGAGGCCACCCCAGAGTACGGATGGGGAAGAGGTCCTTCACTGATTTTTCAAGTATATCTATACACATCCAACTTCAATGACAACCCTGAGATCCTCGCATATCCAGGTCGGCTACCCCACGACTTGAAATTTACAGATTCAAGAGCGCAAGCACAAAAAAAACTTAGTAACTATAGCCGGCACGAATCTCAACAAACGGACTGTTGGCATACTGAAAACTACAGATTGCACATCCGCTACACTCCGAGCAAAACCTTGATAGAGAGTTTAACCCTATCGCTCCCCCTTCATCCTTTTCCAGAAGAAGGCCGCATCCCCTGCAACATATCCTGCCAAGATTGGATGAATTTATTTGGAGCAAATATAGACTCAGAAGTGATAAATAAAGCAGTTTCGCCACTCAATATCCGCCAGCGCATGCTGGACTCTGATGATGAACGAGAAGCAGATTTCACATTTGAATCCGGATTTGAGATGTCTTTTGAGGACAACATAAAGTCACGTAGAACCAACAATCAAAACAAACAGGACTTAGTATTAGCTGCGGTAAAATTCTTCCGCGCACGCAACAGAGAGGCCCGACAGTGGACCGGAGAGCTACCTTACGGATTATCTTTTAGCGACAGCCCGCTAAAGGCACTCGAAAAGATAAAGACACCGCCAACCATTATAGAAGAAAGTCGCTTAACGGGGCATTTTCTATGGCATTTCGCCACACACAGCCTGCACATTCTCTATAGCACATTCGACAATCAACTGATGCGAATTACGCTTATGACACCCAACTATTGGACGACTCTAGAAAAATAGTCTCCAAAAAGTCGTGGTCAGACGCTAACTCCACGCGCCTGCAACCCGGCAAACCCTTCGACCTGGATCCACCACCCGCGCGACGACCTGAACATTCACTGGCGCAGCGAATGATCACAGAACAAACGCGCGGGGAATTTGCGCCGCAGTGGGGAGTTGAAAATCAGTGCCTGGACAGCACCACCACCGCACCCGTGACCAGCGCGATCCCCACCCAGCCGATCGGACGCAGGCGGTTGCCGAACAGCAGGCGCCCGCAGAGGGCGGTGCCGATCACCCCGATGGCGCCCCACATCGCATAGGCCGTGGCCAGGTCCATGGTCTTGACCGCCTGGCCGAGCAACGTGAAGGCAATCCAGACCAGTCCGATCGCGGCGACGCCCCACGCCGGCTTACGGAAGCCATCGGACTTGGCGACCATCATGTTGGCGGCGATGTCGATCAGCGCCGAACACAGGACGAACAGGAACGCGGTGAGATTCATGACGTGTGCTCCTCGCCGAGGGTGACGCAGACGATGCCGGCCGCCGCCATCACCAGCCCGATCATCTGCTGCACCGAGAGGCTGTCCTTGAACACGAACATGCCGACCAGCGTCAGCAGGGTCAGGCCGAGGCCCTCCCACACCGCGTAGGCCACACCGACCGCGATGCCGCGCACCGACAGTGCCAGGAAGTAATACGAAATGGCCAGGGCCACGGCCATGACGGCATAGCCGAGGTGGCCACCATGACGGGCGGCGTCAGCCATGAACGAGGTACCGACCACTTCAGCGACGATCGCCACGGTCAGGCAGGCCCAGGCGATCAGACCGCCACGGGCACGGGGTTGCGAATGCACCTGTGTGTGCATGGAAAGCTCCTTGATTGCGGCCGGCGCACACCAACGGAATGCCGGGCACCGGGGCATCGGCCGGGATGGCGGATGCACGTGCCTCGCTGCGGGCCGGGTGACCTGGCTGCCGACACCGGGTCGGCACTGTCGGCACCGTGGGCACCGCATCGGCACCGCATCCGGTAGGTACCGACCGCATCGGCACCGAATCGGTAGGTACCGACCGTTGGTCGGTACGGCAGCCGGGCCATGGCGCCCAAGCGACGCGCCGATTATCATCGCCTTTTCCATCATTACAAAGATGGAATCCATCGACAAAGACGATACATCCATGCGCTACGGCCCCGAATCCCTGCACGCCTTCGTCGAAGCCGCCGCACTCGGCTCGTTCTCCGCCGCCGCCCGCCGCCTGAAGAAGACCCAATCGACCATCAGCACCGCGATCGCCACGCTGGAGGCCGACCTGGGCCTCACCCTGTTCGATCGCAGCGGGCGCTATCCGGTCCTGACCGAAGACGGGCGCAAAGTGCTGGGCCATGCGCAGGAAATCCTTGCCGCCGCCGATCGCCTGGAGCAACTCAGCATCCGGCTGGCCGACGAGGTCGAACCGCGCCTGAGCCTGGTGTTCTCGGATATCTACCAGCTCAACCCCGACCAGCATCTGCTGCGCCGGTTCGAGCAGCGTTTCCCGGATATCGAGCTGGAATGGCTGGATGCCGAAGGCAGCGATGTGCTCGATGTCGTGCAGCGCGGCCGCGCCCATCTCGGGCTGATCCCGCATCAGCCGGCGTACCCGTCCGAACTGGCCGTGCGTGCCCTGCCCCTGCGCGCGGACATGGCCATCTTCGTCGCCACCGGCCACCCGCTGGCGGCGCTGCCTGCGCCCGACGAATCGCATCTGGCCAGCCACCGCCAGATCTGCCTGAGCGGTGATGCGGAGCGCGAGGGCCACGCACGTGGCCGCACCTGGTCGGCGTCGGATTACCTGATGGTGCTGGAGATGGCCGAGGACGGGTTCGGCTGGGCGGCGTTGCCGCGCTCGCTGGTGACGCGCTATGGCCGGGGCATGCTGGTTGAGCTGCCGCTGCCCGGCTGGCCGCGGCTGGTCTCCACCGATGCGGTATGGCAAAAAGGCACGCCGCTGGGGCCGGCGGCGCTATGGCTGCTGGATCAATTCCTGCTGCCGGCCGCTGCACAGGACCGGTAACACCGGCGGCGCACCAGACCGGTAGTGCCGGCCGCTGGCCGGCTCTGCAG